>SGZM01000004.1 GCA_004214065.1 Gammaproteobacteria bacterium
AGTCTGAAAGAGCAATAATTGCCTCTTCTTCTAAAGAAAACCAATCAAATTGATCGTCCCTAACAGTGATTCTTGAAGATGAGGCATAGGCTTTGCCTGATTCAATAAATAATGAATTTGTTGTCATGTAGAAAATTTGATGACTCCTACTTTGAGCTTCTAGCATCATGGCCAAAGTACTATCCTTTTTAAAATTGATAGCCTCAATCGGATCCATAACAATTCCTAATTTCATTCTTTATTTTGATAACTTATAGTTAAAATTCTTTTGCTCCATATCTTATAGCACTTACAACAGATATAGCTGCCGTTTCTGCTCTCAATATACGCTTACCCATAGTAACAGGTATGAAACCACACTCTGATAATGTTGCAATCTCGTCTTCTGTGAAATCTCCTTCTGGTCCAATAGCTATTGAAACTGAATTCTTAATATTAATGTTTGACAGTTTATCCTGTGCCTTTGGATAAAGTACTATCTTAGTTTCCGAATCAGAATTAATAGCCCAATCTCTAATGCTAGCTGGTTCGTTAATCTCAGGTATCCAATTTTCTCCACATTGTTCACATGCTCCTATAGCAGTCTGTTTCCATTTTGCTATTCTACTAACTGAATAAGGATCTCGTCTCTTAACGACAACCCTTTGAGAGATTAGTGGTGTAAAACTCCTTACCCCTAGTTCCGTAGATTTTTGAATAGCTAGATGGAATGGGTCATTTTTTATTAATGACTGACCTAAGTCTATATCAATGCCTTCTTTAGGAGAGGGTTGAAAAATTTCAAGCAGTTCAATATTGAAAGACTTCTTATCTACTTCCTTTACCTCTGCCAAGGAAGAGTTGCCGATACCATCAAAAACAATAAATCTATCTCCAGTTTTTTTTCTAAGCACATTAATTTCGTGATGAAAGTCTTTCTTACTTAAAGAGATAATCTCACCTTGAGTGTAGGGTTGATTAAGAAAAGTTCTTGTTAGATTAGTGTGCTTCATTAAATATATATTAAATCATGGAGCCTATTTAGGGTGTATTGAATATTTAACAATCATATGTCTGGTTATATTTGAATAAGAGAAAATAAAGCATAGAAAACTGTTTTCCATTTATTAATTAAAATTGTTGAAAGATAAATTTTGTTAAGTATTATTCATGTTCCATTTAGAAAAATAATACTGACTAATATTCAACCAAGTGACTCAAAACAGAAAAAAGAAATTTAACGGCGAAGGCAAGCAGCTTGGAGGTCAGGTTTCTAAAAGCATGCGTAAATATTTCAAAGAACTTGATGGTGAGAAACCAACCGATATTTATAATATGGTTCTAAAAGAAGTAGAGTTACCTTTATTGGAAATTGTCATGAAAGAATGTAATGACAACCAATCTGAAGCTAGCAAAATTCTAGGTATAAATAGAGGTACTTTAAGAACCAAATTAAAAGAACACAAATTACTCTAGTTTATAAATGGCGCCAATTGCCAATCAAAAAATCAAAAGAGCTCTAGTTAGCGTCTCAAACAAAGAAGGTATTGTTGATCTTTGTTCTACTTTATCTAAAGATTTTGATGTTGAAATAATATCAACCGGAGGAACGCTTAAAACATTATTAGATGCCGGTATCGAAGCTATAGATATTTCTAAACATACAGGATTTCCTGAGATTATGGATGGAAGAGTTAAAACACTCCACCCTAAAGTTCATGGGGGTATTCTTTCTCGAAGAGAAATCGATCAGCAAATCATGTCTGAAAATGGAATAGAAGAAATAGATTTAGTAATAGTTAATCTTTATCCCTTCATTGAAACAGTATCTAAAGAAGAAACAACCTTAGAAACTGCTATAGAGAATATTGATATTGGTGGGCCTAGTATGGTCAGGTCGGCAGCAAAAAATAATCTTTACGTAGGCGTAGTCGTTGAGCCAACTGACTACCAAAATGTCATTACTGAAATGAAAGACAATGAGGGTGCATTATCTCTTGAGACTAGAAGAGAGCTTGCCGCAAAAGCTTTCAGTCATACTGCAAACTATGATTCAGCGATATCTAATTATTTGAATCAACAAGAAGATAAGAAGCCTAAATATCTTTTTGGAAGATATGAGCTTAAGCAAGAACTCAGATACGGAGAAAATCCACATCAATCTGCAGCCTTTTATGCTAATACTAGTATTGCCAAAGGCAGTAATATTGCTTCGGCAGAACAAATACAAGGAAAAGAGCTTTCCTATAATAATATTGCAGATACCGATGCTGCCTATGAATGCGTTAAAACATTCTCCGACCCAGCTTGTGTAATAGTTAAACATGCAAATCCTTGCGGTATTGCTCTAGGAGCTACGATATTAGAAGCTTATGAAAAAGCATTTGCCTCTGATGAAACATCTGCTTTTGGAGGAATAATAGCGTTCAATAAGCCCTTAGATGAATCAACTGCTAGCAAGATAATTGAGAATCAGTTTGTAGAAGTCATTATTGCACCTGGTGTAAATGATGAAGCACAAAATGTACTATCCACGAAAGAGAATATTAGACTTCTCAATACTCAGACCTTAGGTGAACCAGATACTGGTTCCAAGCTATTAAGTGTAAATGGAGGGTTGCTATTACAAGATAATGATATAGCTGTTCTCTCCAAACAAGATATAAAAGTAGTATCCGAACGTAAACCGACCGATGAAGAGATAGATAATTGTCTGTTTGCTTGGAAGGTTTGTAAATTCGTTAAGTCAAACGCTATTGTTTATACAAAAAATAATCAAACTGTGGGCATAGGTGCTGGACAGATGAGTAGGATTGACAGTGCTCAGATTGCAGCGTCGAAAGCTCTTGAAAGAGGTTTTGAAACTGCAGGTTGTTGTATGGCATCAGATGCATTTTTCCCTTTTAGAGACGGGATAGATGCTGCTGCAAAAATTGGCATAACTTCGGTAATTCAGCCGGGTGGCTCAATGCGTGATCAAGAAGTCATAGATGCAGCAAATGAAGCTGGCATGACAATGCTCTTCACAGGCATAAGACACTTCAGACATTAATCCATGAAGGTCTTAATAGTTGGATCTGGTGGAAGAGAGCATGCACTATCTTGGAAAGTGTCTCAAAGCCCTAAAGTAGATAAAGTTTTTGTTGCTCCTGGCAACGGAGGGACTGAATTAGAAAAACAAATACATAATATTAATATTCAGCCTAATGACACAGAGGCCCTTGTTCAGTTCGCAATTAAGGAAGGTATTGATCTAACAATTGTCGGTCCTGAGGACCCTTTGGTAAATGGAATAACTGATAGATTTAAAGAAGAAGGATTGCGATGCTTTGGGCCATCAAAAGGAGCTGCTCAACTTGAAGGATCAAAAGAGTTTATGAAACAGTTTCTTCAAAATCATAATATTCCAACAGCAGAATATGCAGTCTTCTCGAGTTCAGATGCGGCAATAAATTACGTCAAAGAAAAGGGGTGTCCGATTGTCATCAAAGCAGATGGTCTTGCTGCAGGAAAAGGTGTAACTATTGCTTTTACAGTAGAAGAAGCAAAAATAGCTATAAATGAATCATTAGAATCAGGAGTATTCGGGGACGCAGGAAAGACAATAATCATTGAAGAATTTTTAACTGGAGAAGAAGCTAGTTTTATTGTTTTGACAGATGGTGAGATAGCAATTCCCTTTGCCTCTTCCCAAGATCATAAGGCGAGAGATGATCAAGACAAAGGACCAAATACAGGCGGAATGGGAGCTTACTCTCCTGCTCCTATAGTTAATAAGGTTATACATAAAAAGATTATGGACGAGGTTATTTATCCTACCCTGAAAGGACTTAAAAAAGATGGCTTTACTTACTGCGGATTCTTATATGCAGGAATGATGATTGATTCTAAGAATAATTTAAAAGTACTGGAATTTAACTGTAGATTTGGAGACCCTGAAACACAGCCTATTATGATGAGACTGAAATCTGATTTAGCTGATCTATGCAATCAAGCTTGTAGCAATAGTCTTGAAGACTGTCCTCTTGAATGGGACGAAAGAAAAGCTCTAGGTGTAGTAATAGCTTCAGAAGGTTATCCATTCGAGTATGAGAAAAATAAAGAAATAAAGAATATTCCCTACGAACAAGAAGATATTAAAGTTTTTCATGCGGGTACTAAATATGAAGCTGGAAAAATAAAATCAAATGGAGGAAGGGTATTGTGTGTAACTACTTTAGGAAATTCAGTACAATCAGCACAAGTTAAAGCCTATAACGCAATTACTAAAATTCAATGGGATGATGCCTATTACAGAAAAGACATAGGATACAGAGCCGTAGAAAGAGAAAAAAATGAACTTACTTGATCAGATAATTTCAGAAATAGATAAAGGAATTAAATTTTCAATCCATAACTATCAAAAGGAATCAAGAGAATATCCAGCCAAAGAGGTTATAGAAGATGATTTAACTGAAATTCAAAGAAATCATTCAGCTAATTTAATGAGAGTTAATCATTCTGGTGAGGTGGCGGCTCAAGGACTCTACCGAGGTCAAGCTATGACTGCTAGACTAGAAGGAACTAGGACAAAAATGGATCATGCAGCCCAGGAAGAGCTAGATCATCTTTCTTGGTGCAATCAAAGATTAGAAGAACTAAATGATAAACCAAGCATTCTTAATCCCATATGGTATGGATTGTCTTTTGGCATGGGAGCTATAGCGGGGGCTGCTGGAGATAAGTGGAGTCTTGGTTTTGTTCATGAAACAGAAGATCAAGTTGTAATTCACCTAGAAGAACATTTAAAAAAATTATCTTCTAAAGACAAGAAAACTATTGCGATTCTTGAGCAGATGAGAATAGATGAAGCAAAGCACAGTCAAGATGCATTGGATTCAGGGGCTGAGAATCTCCCAGAGGGAGTAAAAAAATTAATGGCTGTTGTTGCAAAAGTCATGACAAAATCAAGCTACTATGTTTAGTGTCGATAAATTTTCAAATTACTTATTGATAATTAAATATACACAGGTATAGTTGCGCGCGTAGCAATAATGCTACGGTTTTTTAGAAAAGGAAAATATGAATATATACGTTGGAAACATTGCCTGGAGCACATCTGAGGATGACTTAGAAGCTCATTTTGCTCAATATGGAAACGTCAACGCAGTCAGGATAATCACAGAAGGTCACTCAGGTAGATCGAAAGGTTTCGGATTTGTAGAGATGGAATCAAAAGAAGCAGGTCAAGCAGCAATAGAAGCACTTGATGGAACTGATTTTGGTGGAAGAGACTTAAGAGTCAACGAAGCTAAACCTAGAGATTAGTTTTATAAGAAGGAATGTTCATTCCTTCTATTTCAAAAAATAATAAGATAGAGCTGAGATATAATCTCGGCTCTATTTCTATTTTAAAATTGTATTAGTAAATAAATCTGTCAGGTAAAGAATAACTTCTTTAATTCTTTACCAGGGTCATCCGCTCTCATGAAGGATTCTCCTACCAGAAAATTTAGCACTTCGTAAGATATGATCTTATCAATATCTTCCTTAGTCTGAATTCCGCTTTCTGTAACTACTAATTTATCTTTTATTAAAGAAGAAAGTTTTTTTGTTACTTCCAAGTCAACTTCAAAAGTACTTAGATTCCTATTATTTATACCTATAAGAGGAAACTCCATAGGCATAATCCGTTCAAGTTCTTCTTGATTATGAATTTCTACTAAAATATCCAAACCAAGTTCCTCGGCTATGTTCTTATATTCCAATAGTTGACTATCGGATAAGGCAGAGACAATTAGAAGGATGCAATCTGCACCATACAACTTACTTTGATAAATTTGATACTCATCAACAATAAAATCCTTTCTTAGTAAGGGGATATTAACCTCATCTCTTATACTCTTGAGGTAATCTAACGAACCCTGAAAGAATTCTTCATCTGTTAAGATACTTAAGCAAGTTGCACCATTTGATTCGTATTGCTTTGCAATTTCTTTTGGAGAAAAATCTTCTCTAATTATGCCTTTACTTGGGGAAGCTTTTTTTATTTCTGCTATTACTGAGATTAATCCTTTTACATTTCTTTCTTTAATGGAACTGATGAATCCTTTTGCAGGTAAAATAACATCAAGTCTCGATTTAATCTCATCTAGATTTAGTAAAGACTTCTGTTTCTTTACTACCTCAATTTTTGTACTTAAAATTTTGTCTAGGTAACTAGCCATTAAAATTTAGAAGAAAACTCAACCAGTTGGTTTAGCTTTATAATTCCTCCACCCTCTTTTATACAGTCTTTTGCTAATTCCACACCAGAATCTAGAGAGTCCGCAATATCAGAAATATAAAGTGCAGCTCCAGCCGTCATAGCAACCATTGCACTAGCCTCCTCATGCTCTCCGCGTAAGGCTAATTTTGCTATTTCTAAGCTTTGCTTAGGTGAACTCACTTCTAGCCCATCTAAAGATGAAGTTTTGAAACCAAAATCCTCGGGAGAAATCTGGAATTCTGATATCGTTCCTTGTTTCATTTCCACGACTGACGTAGGTGAGGCGATACTTATCTCATCTAAACCATCTTGTGAATGGACAATGAATAAATGTTCGCTTCCTAATTGTTTTAACACTTCAGCAATAGGTAGCATCCATTTTTTATCATAGACGCCCATGAGCTGTCTTCTTGCTGAGGCAGGATTGGTTAATGGCCCCAAAACATTAAATATACTTTTTTGTCCAATTTCTTTTCTTGGACCTACAACATGTTTCATTGCACTATGGTGAGCCGGTGCAAACATAAATCCAATACCAACTTCTTCTATACATTTGGCTATTTCATCAGGTTGCAATGACAAGGAAACACCTGCTTGTTCGAGCAGATCAGCACTCCCGCTTTTTCTAGTGGCTGTTCTGTTTCCGTGTTTTGCAACTTTAGCTCCGCAATAGCTTGCTACAAAAGCTGAAGTAGTAGAAACATTAAAAATTCCTATTCCTGTTCCTCCTGTTCCGCATGTGTCTATCAAATTAGGAATAGCAACGGTTACCTTGGCAGATAACTGTCGCATAGCATTTACAGCTCCTAGAACTTCATCAACCGTTTCTCCTTTCATGGAAAGGGCTATTATAAAGGCACCTATCTGAGCATCAGTGGCACTGCCTTCCAGGATTTGTGTAGTAATAGCAAACATTTCATTCTGCTCAAGGTCCTGATTTGAAGTAACTTGTTTTATTCCTTCTTGTATATTCATTTTGAGTTATCGTCTAAAAAATTTTTTAGAATAGTCTTTCCATTTTCTGTTGCAATTGATTCAGGATGAAACTGCATTCCTGTAATTGGATCAGAAGAATGTTGAATTGCCATAATTGTTCCATCTTCAGACCTTGCTGTTATTTCAAATTCTTTTGGAAGAGAAGCTTCTTCAATAACTAAAGAATGGTACCTGGTAGCCAAGAATTCATTATCTAAAGAATTAAAGATTCCTTCTCCGTTATGCTTAATCTTAGAAAGCTTTCCATGCATGACCTCGTTGGCTTTTATAATTTTTGCTCCAAAGGCAGACCCTATAGACTGATGACCAAGACAAACTCCTAGAATAGGTATCTTCCCAGAAAAAGCTTTGACTGCTTCAATAGATATTCCTGCTTCTTTTGGTGTGCAAGGTCCTGGCGAAATGACTAGATAGTCAGGAGATTTTTCAAGAATATCCGAAATTGTTATTTCATCGTTTCTATAGACTTCAACATCCTGATCCATTTCATAAAAGTATTGAACCAAGTTATAAGTAAAAGAGTCATAGTTATCTAGCATCAATAACATATATCAACCATCCAACTTTTCTTGAACCATTTCTGCGGCTTTAAAAATAGCTCTGCCTTTGTTTAGCGATTCCTTCCATTCTAATTCAGGAACAGAATCGGCAACCCAACCTCCTCCAGCCTGAATATAGAGTACCTCATCTTTTATCACCGCCGTCCTTATGGCTATCGCCATATCCATATTGCCTTGCCAAGACAGGTAGCCAATAGCTCCACCATAAATTCCTCTCTTTACAGGCTCAAACTCATCAATTATTTCCATTGCTCTTATTTTAGGAGCACCTGAAACCGTACCAGCAGGAAATGTAGCTCTGAATAAATCGATTGCCGATAATTCCTTTCTGATCTCGGCCTCTACGTTAGAGACCATATGCATAACATGGCTGTATCTTTCTACTCCAAATTTTTCAGTTACATTTACGGACCCGGGCTTTGCAATTCTGCCAACATCATTTCGGCCAAGATCAATTAGCATCAGATGTTCTGCAATCTCTTTAGGATCATTAACCATATCCTCTTCCATTGCTATATCATCTAATTCATCTTTTCCTCTTCTTCTGGTTCCAGCTATCGGCCTGACAGTGACTTTGTTGTCTTCAAGCCGAGCTAAAATCTCTGGAGAAGAGCCGACTATGTAAAAATCTTTCAGGTTCAGATAATACATATAAGGAGAAGGGTTCAACTGTCTAATAGAACGATAAAGTGCAACAGGATCAGCAGTAAAAGGAAGTGACATTCGCTGCGAACAAACAACCTGCATAATGTCGCCCTCTTCAATATATTTTTTTGCCTTCTGAACTGACTGCTTAAAATCATCCTCACCAAATCCAGACATAAAATCTGATTCACTTATGCTTTTTTCTGGTTTCTTAAAGTCTTGGAAAGGTAATGGATCTTTTAATTTTTCTTCAAGTTCATTTAGTCGCCTTTCTGCAGCATCGATCTGATCTTTAGAATCTACCAAGACAATTAAATGAAGTTTATTTTTTAAATTATCAAAAACTGCTACTTCTTCGGAAAGCATAAAGAGGGCATCAGGAGTTCCTAATGTATCTGGAGGTTCAGAATCAATTAATTTTCTTTCGATATACCTTACACAATCATATGAAAAGTAACCGACCAAACCTCCATTGAACTTAGGTAAGTTTGAATCTTCTTCTAAAGAAAAACTTTTCTGGAGTTTCTCTATGTAAGCTAAAGGGTCCTCAGTTGTGATATTTTCTATAATATTTCCTTCTTCTAATATCTCAATTTCATTTTTTATTACTTTTATAATTCTTTTGGCATGCAAACCAATTAGGGAATACCTTGCCCATTTTTCTCCTCCTTCTACAGATTCAAAAAGGTAGCTGTAAGAACAATTTGCTAATTTTCTATAGACACTTAAAGGAGTTTCCATGTCGGCTAGAATTTCTCTAGAAACAGGAATTTTTGTTCTGGTTTCCACTTTTCTAAATAGACTCTAAAGAGGATCTCATCTTCTTGATTACCTCAGAGTAATCTTCTTGATTAAAAATTGCAGAGCCTGCAACAAATGTATCGGCTCCTTCTGACGCTACTTGAGCTATATTTGATAGATTAATACCACCATCAACCTCTAGCCTCATCTTTAGGTTGTTTTTATCAATCATCGATCTTACTTTACTAACTTTCCTTAATACAGAATCAATGAATTTTTGTCCCCCAAAACCAGGATTAACGGTCATTAAGAGAATCATATCTAATTTATCCATTGACTCTTCAATTAGACTGATAGGTGTCGCAGGGTTAAGAACTAAACCTGCTTTGCAATTATGACTTTTAATGAGATCAATTGATCTATCAATATGATCAGAAGCTTCAGGGTGAAAAGTAATATACGTTGCTCCGGCTTCAGCAAAACTCTCTATTAACTTATCTACTGGCTTAACCATTAAATGAGCATCTATCGGCGCTTTAATTCCAAAATCTCTTAATGCCTTACAGACCATGGGACCAATAGTCAGATTTGGCACATAGTGATTATCCATCACATCAAAGTGTATCCAATCGGCGCCAGAAGCTAGAACATTTTTTGACTCTTCTCCAAGACAGGCAAAGTCTGCAGCCAGTATAGAAGGAGCAATTACATAGTCTTTGTTACTCATTAAGTTGCAAGTTTACTCTGCACTCAGTGAAGCGTCTAATCTTTCGATATCATCTATTGTATTTAGATTCTCAAATTTCCCTTTATAGAGTTCACCGGAGACAAGGCCCTTCTCAGAAGCAGGTTTAAGAATCTCACTCCAAAGACCAAGCTCTCTATCATTGGGGTAATTAAATAATTTAGGTGAAACTATAGAGATTCCTGAGAAAGTGTAATGTTTTGATGGCTGTTTTTCTTTTACCAATCCATTAATTAGGGAAACATCCCCTTCTGGATTAGAGGATGTATTAGGAACGAGAACCATATGGGCAAGGAGATTTCTTTTTAGTTTTAGACCACTAAAATCAAAATCTGTCCATATGTCACTGCTCAAGACTATAAAGGGATCTGCAAATTCATGTATAGATTTTTGTATTCCTCCTCCTGTTCCTAAAAGCTGCCCCTCTATAGAATATGAAATCTTCAGACCGTATTTACTTCCATCACCAAGTAAATTTATTATCTTTTCTCCAAGGTGATGAATGTTAATAATCACCTCCAACACATTCCCTTTCTTTAAATTATATAAATTACGTTCGATAAGAGAGATTCCGCCAACTTTAACTAATGGTTTAGGGGTCTCTTTGGTCAAAGGAAGTAATCTTTTACCTTTCCCAGCAGCTAAGAGAAAAGCTTTCATATGATAGCCTTAAGAGTTTGTAAAAGTTTAGGCTCCACCTTTTTCTTAAGAAAGTCACTTAATCCTTTCAACTCTTCATAGTTAGCGGTATCGTCCATTAAAAACTTAAGCGTCTGGATTAAATCATTGAGCCTAAAAGATTTTTTATCTCTGAGATGTAATCTTGCGAGTGTCCCTAAAATTCTTAATTGACGCTGGAAACCTCCAAAATCAATATCTCTTTTTAGCCCTTCAAAGGAAGGAATAGATATTTCAGAGCTGTCTAAGCCTACTAAACAGTGTTTTAAATAAGCTGATAAATCGGTATCTATTAAAGGATTTTCAATATCTTTCAGGATAGATACAAAGTCTAATGTATAAGGACCAACGCATAAATCTTGAAAGTCTAATATTCCTATACTCCCATCCGATGTCAGCATAAGATTGCGGAATTCAAAATCAAAATGACACAAGACAAATGGCTGCTGTGCGCACTCTTTTGCAATAAAGTTGTAGGCCTCAAAAACTATACTTTTTTCATCATCAGAATACTCTAAATCCAATAATCCAGCTAAAAACCATTCTTCAAACAGTTTCATTTGCTGCTTTAAGGTTTCCTCCGAGAGGATATTAAGTCCTTGAAATGGTTGAATATCCTGAATTTTATGGATTTGATTGATTGCCTCTTTGTAAAACTCTTTTTGGTTCTCTAGATTCATCTCTAATTGAAGCACTTTATCTCCAAAATCTTCTACGATCATAAAACCCTTTCTATGATTGGATGCTTCTATTCTTGGGACCTTTATATTATTTCTTAATAAAGAAGATGATAATTCTTCAAATGTTGAATTTACATTTGATTCAGGAACTGACACCACCCCCACTTTAGTTCCCATATCAGTTGTTAGCCTAAAGTAGCTTCTTAAACTGGCTTGTTCCCTAAGCGGAGTAATATTGACTATCTTGTTGCAATCTAAAGTACTCAATATTGAATTAGTCCAGTCGAGTAATTCTTTCTGCAAATTAGACATTTAAATTTGACCTTTTCCTAGTAATAAACCGCAATCTTCTATTATGATCTTTATAAGTTTATGGAACAATCCGCTTTAGATACACTCTAATGTGTAATATGCACAAAGAACACAACTTTATTGCACTGGCCATAGCAGTCTTCTTGTTTTCATCCCCTTTAAAGCTTGAAACTATTGAAGATCAGGAAATTATCATCAACTCACTTGATGCCCAAATAATTGAGTCGCTAGATGAAGATTCGCTTAGGTTAATGGGTAAGGTTGTTGTGAAAACAGACTTAATGGAATTGTGGAGTGATTCTGCTATTTTCAACCGTTCTAGCAAAATACTTTTGCTAGAAGGTAATGTTAAGGCTCTATCAAAAAACCTAGATATAAATGCAGATACAGTAAAGACGAATCTATTAGAACGAACTTTTCTTTTATCAAATGCAAAATACTCTTTCTTGAATAGGGCCTTTGGAGAAGCAAAAAAAATAGAAATTAAGTCTAATGAAGAAATAGAGCTTCTAAATGTTTCCTTAACAAGTTGTGAAGTAGAGAGTCAAAGCTGGGATCTCAATGCTGAGGAAATCATTATCTTAAAGGATAAGAGGAATGTAATAGTCAGAAATGTTGAAGTAGAACTGAACGAGATACCTATTTTCTATTTACCGTATGTACGAACTGCAATTGGAACAGAAAAGTTTTCTGGTTTTTTGACTCCGACCGTCAAACAAGGCAAGGACGGTCTAGATTTATCTTTACCCTATTTCATTGATTTAGCGACTAATTATGACTTAACCATCTCTCCTAGATTTATAGAAGAAAGGGGTTCTGGCTTCAGTGCAGAAGGAAGATATTTAACTAAAAACTCTAATGGCATTCTTAGAGTTGCTAATTTCTTTAAGGACCGTAAGTTTGAAAGTCTTACAGGGATAACAGGTAATAGATGGTCAGGTAAATGGGACAATATCTCTAAGTTAAATCCTAATTTACTTCTTAGAATTAGCTCTGAACATGTAAGTGATAACCTTTTCTATGAAGATTTAAATGATGATATTTTGGGTACACAACAAAAAGATTATCTCTCTAGGAATATTAAAATCTACTGGAGCAGTCAAAACATTCGCTTGAAAGGTGAATTAAATAAATTTGAAAATCTAAATCCCTTTTCTTCTAATAATTATGATACCGAACCAAGTTTTGACTTAAATGTTAGAAAAAAGATAAATTATTTAGATCTTAGGCTTGATGTTAATTACTCAAAATTTAAATTTAACCATTCTTTCAATCCATTTAATAAGAGTAATAATATAAAAAGAGTATCTGTAACACCTTCGGTTGGGATAGATAAGCTAGGCACCAGTTCTTTAAGTACTTTTAGGGTAGGCAGGACTAAAAGCAATCATGATAAAAACACTTCGAATCTAAATAACTCTAGAAATTGGGCTGAGATCTCTCATAAAGTATATTTAGATAAATACAGCGAAAAGCAATTCCGAAGTTTAAATCCTTTGCTGAAGATTATATGGATCGACGGAAAAAATAATACTGTAGATTCCATAGATTCAAGATTGTTGAACCTAGATTCCGAAACTATATATAGAAGAAACTTATATTCTGGTAATGATTTTTTTCTAGAAAATAACAGGATCATTCTGGGTTTTGAACACAACTTTATGAACCAGGTTACGGGTAATGAGAGTTCCGTCTCTGTAGCTAAAGCTTTCTTTTTAAACAAAGACTTTGTTCAAAATCAGGAAAAGAAACTCAGTTCATCAATTGTATCTGCATTTAATCTTGAGATAACTAGTAACTTTGAGATTAAGGGTTCAATAGATATTGACTCTGATTTAAAAAATATGTTGGCTGGCTCTTTAGGCATGAAATTTAATAAAGGTCCTAGAAAGAGTATAGAGGTAAGATCTGTATATAAAAGAGAAGTTCTAGATCTTGATTCTTACCTTTGGCAGGATAGATATTTACCCATTAATCAATTTGAAGTTATATCCCAATGGGAAATATCGGATAGTATTTTATTGTTTAGCAAAGTGCTAAGAGATGCACAATCTAACACTTCAAAAGATTTAACTTTTGGATTTGAATATTCTAATTGCTGCTTAAAAGCTGGTCTAATGAAGAGAAAATGGACAGATCAGGATTACTATTCATTGACCGCAAGTCAATTCATAGGCTTAAATCATGGTTTTGAAAATTTACCTTTTGAGAAAGAAAGAGATAACATTTATTTTTTCTTTGAACTTATTGAACTAGGTAGATTTGGTAAAGAAATATCTGAAGTGCTTTCATCAAAATATTTTCAATAATTGCATACATTAAAAAAAAGAAGACAATACTCGTTATGAATTCATTATATAAATCTAAATTTGTTCACATATATAAAAAATTAACTATTTTCTTGGTATCTTGCATGATCTCCCTGAATCTTTTCTCCAAAATCGAGTTAATAGATCGAGTGATAGCGGTAGTTGATTCTGGCGTAATTATGGAATCTCAATTGAACTCCAGGGTAGAAGAGATATTAATGAGGCTAAAAAATGATAAAACAGATTTACCTCCTCTAAATCTTCTTGAGGAACAAGTTTTAGATAGATTAATCATAGAAGAAATTCAATTACAAATAGCCGACAGAGCAGGAATTAAAATTAGTGATTCTGAACTGAATCAAACACTCTCTAGAGTAGCGGGTCAAAATAACCTTAGCCTTGAAGAATTTAGAATAAAACTTGAAACTGATGGAACGTCATATCGTTCATTTAGGGACACTATAAGGAAAGAATTAATACTTCAGAGAGTTCAAAGAGGAAAAGTAGGAGCAAAAATAGATATATCAGAGCAAGAAATTGAAAACTTTATTAACTCTGAAGAAGGTAAAACTCAACTCGCTGAACAATACAACGTTCAACATATTCTTTTGTCCGTCAAAAGCGGGCTTAAAGAGGAAGAGGTCTCAGTAATTCAAGATAATGCATCTTCTCTTATAGAAAGATTAAAAGAGGGAGAAAGCTTTGAAAAACTTGCCGCATCCTATTCATCTGGACAAAATTCTCTTGAAGGCGGTTTCCTGGGGTGGAGGACTTCAGCGGAATTGCCCTCGCTTTTTGCAGAGGTTGTCTCAAAATTAAAGGTAGGTGAAATAGCAGAGCCTGTAAGAAGTGGAGCAGGCTTTCATATTCTTAAATTAACTGATAAGAGAGGAAATACCGTAAAATTTCTAGATCAAACTCTAGCTAGACATATTCTAGTTCAGCCTTCAGAGATTAGAACTGAAAAGCAAGCGGAACTTCTCATAAATGATATCTTCAAAAGATTACAAGAAGGTGAAGACTTCAAACAATTAGCTCGGCAGTTCTCAGAAGATCCAGGCTCAAAAATGGATGGTGGTGATTTGGGATGGAATAATCCTGGAGACTATGACCCTGCATTTGAAAAAACTTTAAATGCTACAAAAATAGGAGAAATGTCGGAACCAATTCAGTCATCATTTGGGTGGCATATTATTGAAGTTCTAGATCGAAGAAATGAAGATGTTAGCCAAGAAGAACAGAAAAATAGAGCTTTTCAAATTATCTTTGATAGAAAATTCGAGCAGGAGCTCCAAAGCACTCTAATCGAACTAAGAGCAGAAGCATACGTCGACATAAAACTTAACTCATGACCAAGATTGCAGTCTCTTCAGGAGACCCTGCAGGCATAGGCCCAGATATATGTATCAAAGCATTTGGGCAAAAGAAATCTCTTGATTATGTCCCCGTAGTTTTCTGTGATGCAGATCTCATCAAAGAACGATGCGATCTTTTAAATATAAATTCGGATATACAGATTTATTCTGGTGAAAGTATTGAAGAGCTTTCATCTAAATGCTTATGGGTGGATCATCATTCACTATGTGAAAAAGCTATACCTGGTAATCCGTCTACCAAGAATGCCAAATTTACTATCAATATATTTGAAAGTTCTGTTGAGAGAACAATCCTAAAAGAATTTGATGCTGTAGTGACCTGCCCTATAAATAAAGAAGTTATTAATAAAGCCGGAATCCCCTTTACAGGTCATACTGAAGAGCTTGCCAGACTCTCAAATACAAAAAAAGTGGTTATGATGCTCGCATCTAATAACTTACGAGTTGCCCTACTCACTACCCACATTGCACTTAAGGATGTGCATTCTCAGATAAATAATAAAAACATTGAAGATACAATCTCTATAATCTTAAAGTCTCTCAAAGGCGATTTTGGAATATCCGATCCTGTAATTAAAGTTTTGGGGCTAAATCCACACGCAGGAGACGGAGGTTATATAGGCACAGAAGAGAGAGAAATAATATCTCCTGTAATTGAAAGCCTAAAAAAAAGAGGTCAGAAAATTATTGGCCCTCTTTCAGCTGATACGGCTTTTATTGAAAAAGGGACAGATATAAAAGCAGATGCTTTTTTGGCAATGTTTCATGATCAGGGTCTACCCGTGATAAAAACTTCAAACTTTGGAGAGATAGTTAATGTGACCCTAGGATTACCATTTGTAAGAACATCCGTTGACCATGGAACTGCTTATGATAAAAGCGGAACAATAAGTGCAGATGAGTCCAGTCTTATTGCTGCTGCAGAAATGGCGTCTGTGATGGCAAAAAAATAAAAAATGGTTAAGGCTAAAAAAACCTTAGGACAAAATTTTTTAACAGAAACAACTGTTATAAATCAAATAATTAAATCGATACATCCATTATCTCATGATAATTTCCTAGAAATAGGACCAGGAAGGGGTGCCATTACAAAACCTCTTTTAAAACTTATAAAAAACCTTCATGCAGTAGAAATCGATAAAGATCTTCTTCAGGATCTACAAAAACTGGAAAGCTCAAACCTTTCTATCCACAACCAAAGCATCTTAAACTTTAACCCCGAAGAGTACTTTGATAAGAAAATAAGAATTATTGGAAATCTGCCTTACAACATCTCTACTCAAATAATGTTATGGAGTTTTGAGAATCTGGAGAATTTCGAAGATATGCATTTTATGTTTCAAAAAGAGTTTGGCGAAAGACTATTATCAAAAAAAGATAAAAAGAGTTTTGGGAGAATCTCTGTGTTAACTCAATATCTGACTAAGGCTGAATATTGTTTTGACATCAGCCCAGAAAGTTTCTCACCTGAACCTAAAGTTAAGAGCGTATTCATAAAATTTATACCAATAAAAAATAGAAGTTTTCACAATCCAATTACACAAAAACTGCAAGAAGTTACGAGAATAGCTTTTATGCATAAAAGAAAAATGATTGGAAAATCTTTAAAAACTTTAATGAAAGAAGAAGATCTTGCAAATTTAAATATTGACTTGAAAGCTAGACCAGAAAATTTATCAGTTGAAGATTATGTAAAAATTTCAGAAACTCTTCTTTGATGTCAAACTACGTTATTGGAGATCTTCAAGGATGTTATGAGGAGTTTAAAGAGCTGCTTAATAAGATATCATTTGACCCAGAAAAAGATAGGCTATGGCTGTGCGGAGATCTAATCAACAGAGGACCTGATTCCCTTGGCTGTCTTTCATTTTTATATTCTATTAAAGAAAGTTGTCATATTGTTTTAGGAAATCATGATCTGCATCTTTTGGCTGTAGCTCATGGCTCTAGAGATCTAGGGAAGACAGACACTTTTTCTGATATTTTAGAGAGTCCAGACCTTGATATATTGCTCGATTGGGTAAAAGAACTACCTTTTCATTATATAAAAGAGGTAAAAACTGATCAGGGGAATATAGAGTTCATCATGACACATGCAGGGATTCCACCCATGTGGAGCAAAGCGGATCTTATTAAAAACTCAAATGAGTTAAGTCAAGTTCTAAAGGGAGAAGAAAGCCGCAGATTCTTAAAGAATATGTATGGAAATAAACCCAATCTTCTCACTGATTGTAGAAACAAAGAAGAAAGACTCAGATTAAATGTAAATTACCTTACAAGAATGCGCTACATTTATCCAAATGGTGCGCTCGATCTCAAATACAAAGGAGTGGTAAAGGAAGCCCCAAAAAACCTTATGCCTTGGTTTAATTTAAACCCAAAAATAATCGATAGAAATACGCATCTTCTCTTTGGCCATTGGGCAGCACTAAATGGAATGACAGGTGTTCCTAAGATTACAGCTTTAGATACAGGTTGCGTCTGGGGAAACAAATTAACCGCAATGAGACTTGAAGATTATAGGATCTTCAGTTGTGATAAGCTAAATTAATTCTATGAAAATTTACTTAGTCGGTGGCGCAATAAGAGACTCTTTACTTGGTCTAGAAGTATTGGAAAAGGATTGGGTTGTAGTGGGCTCTTCAGAAGAAGAGCTTACTAAAAAAGGATACAAGAAAATCGGTAAAGATTTTCCTGTCTTCCTGCATCCAGATACCAAAGAAGAATACGCTTTAGCCAGAAAAGAAAAAAAATCTGGAAAAGGCCATAAGGCTTTCGAGTTTGCATTTGATGCAACTGTAACGCTAGAAGAAGATTTGTTACGAAGAGATTTAACGATAAATGCCATTGCTCAAGACGAGGAAGGTAATTTGATAGATCCTTACGGAGGAAAGCAGGATATACAGAAGAAAAATTTACAGCATGTTTCCGAAGCATTTGAAGAAGATCCTTTGAGAGTTCTGAGAGTGGCGAGATTTCATGCAAAATTAAAGTATTTAGACTTTAAAATCTCAAACGAAACGCTAGTTATGATGGAAAGAGTATCTTCATCAGGTGAAATAGAGATGCTTAGCAAAGAGAGGTTTTGGATGGAGGCTCAAAAAGCCCTTTTGACAAATAATCCTGAAATTTTCTTTAAAACATTACAAGAAGTTGGCGCATTGGAAAGAATTACAAACCTAAAGAAACTGAATGATGAAGAAGTTAGATCAGCTTCAAAAGAAACTAAAGATTTGGCTGTGATTTGGTCAGTTATGATTGCAAAAAATAATAATATAGAAGAGATAAATAATTCGTTTAATGTACCAAAAGAAGTATCTGAAATAAGCACAATTTGTAATTCTTTAATAGCCTTTCAAAGTTCAGAGATCTCAGCCGAGTTAATGCTTAATGTAATTCAAAACTCTGACTTAGTTAGAAAGCCCGAAAGATTTTTTATTGCTGCTAAGGCGGCTTCGTACTTTGAGGTTAAAGACTCTGCTAAAAATATTGATTGGAAGATCATTTCCGGATTATTAAATGAAATAGATGCAGATGTTTCTTTAAAAGACGGAAAGGCTATTGCAAAAAAATTATATGAAGATAGATTAAATGCTTTAGATAACTACCTATCAAATTTATGACAAGAAAGTTTATCTTCCTAACAGGAGGTGCAAAAAGAATTGGAAAAGTAACGTGCAATGATTTTCATCAAAAAGGCTATGATGTCATATTTCATTACAATCAATCCTCTAAAGAAGCAAAAGAAATAGAAGATAGGTTGAACAAATTAAGAGAGAATTCTTGCTTTATCGTTCAAGCTGATTTTAATGATCCTGACTCCGTTCGAAAACTCCAAGAAAACATTGCTCAAATTACAAATAAGTTAGATGTTTTAATAAACAATGCTTCAAGCTTCTACCCTACTCCGCTGGAAAATGCTACATCTCAAGAATGGTCTGATCTAATGAACACAAATGCGACTGCTCCATTATTTCTTACGCAAGCTCTGCTGCCCTTCATAAAAAATGCAAAAGGTTCAGTTATAAATATTTCTGATACTCTTGCCCCCTCCGGAATTAAAAATTTTAGTCTTTATGCTGGTGCTAAATCTGCCCTTGAGGGTATAACCAAATCTTTGGCGAAAGAGCTGGCACCAGATATAAGAGTGAACGCTATTTCACCTGGAGCAATACTATGGCCAGAGGATGAAGATCTAACAGATGAACAAAAACAAGACAGACTCAAAAAGGTTGCTTTGGGAAGAATAGGCAAACCTGAAGATATTTCGTCTTTAGCGGTTTTCCTTTCATCTGCAAACTACATAACCGGACAGATAATTAAAGTAGATGGAGGGAGGTCCGTAATCTAATCTAAATTTTTCTTTTATCATATTTACATCTATCTTATTATTAATTCATGACAAACGAACTGCATCAACCTGACGAAAATACTGGGACTATGGAAGTCCTTGAGAGACACCAATTTGATGTCTCAAATCTTAAAGACTACATGCATGAACATGTTGAAGGTTTTGAAGGAGATATAAAAGTTGAGGAATTTAAAGGTGGGCAATCTAACCCAACTTATAAAATAGTCACTCCTGGACAGTCATATGTCTTAAGAAGAAAACCTCCAGGGAAATTACTTAAATCTGCCCATGCAGTAGACAGAGAATATGCAGTTATTACAGCTCTTAACCAAACTGATGTTCCTGTTCCAAAAAGCTACGCACTTTGTGAAGATGATGATGTCATCGGAACTGCTTTTTATTTGATGGAATTCAAAGATGGTAGAGTGCTTTGGGATCCCGCAATGGAAACCAGCGACGCAGAAGAGGCTAGAGGCGTTTATGAATCTATGAATGATTCAATGGCTAAATTACATAGCGTTGATCCCGATGCTGTAGGGCTATCTGAATTTGGCAAGCCTGGAAATTATGTTGGCAGGCAAGTTTCTAGATGGTCAAAACAATATATTGACTCTGAAACGGAAACTATTGAGTCCATGAATAATTTAATTGAGTGGTTACCTAATAATCTGCCTGCGGAAAAGAAAACCGGTATTGTCCATGGTGACTACAGTTTAACTAATGTAATGATTGGGAAAAATGATCCTAATGTTATTGCCATTCTTGACTGGGAATTATCAACTCTCGGAGATCCTTGTGCTGACTTTAATTACCACTGCTTGCAATATACTATGAACCCAAAATTGGCCGATAAAGAATATTGTAAGGCTCAAGGCATTCCTGTTATTGATGATTATGTAAAAATGTACTCTGAAAAAATCAACATCGATCTTACCGAAGAGTGGGATCTTTACTCTGCATATAATCTATTTAAGCTTGCAGGTATATTACAAGGTATATTGGGAAGAGTAAGAGATGGTACTGCAGCCCATGAGAATGCTGCAGAAAGAGCTAGTGGAGTGAAAAATCTCTCAGATACAGCCTGGGCTTTAGTTGAAAAGAATTTTATATAGGAGAAAATTATGGCTATTGATAAATTTTTAGTCGAAGCAAGTCATATTATGATGTTTGCAAGATCTGTTGGAGATGCAAACCCAATATATCATGATGCTGAATATGCTGAAGGCACTGAACTGGGTGGAATCATAGCTCCCCCAACCTTTGCTCAGTCAAGTGCTCAGTTTGATCCAAATTACTTTCTCAGACCTAAAGTTGGTGGAGATGGATGGTTTGGTTCAGGAAAAGAAGCTACTGGAGCGAAACCTTCAAAAGAATCTGGAGACTCTGGTGGAGGCGCGGCAATGGGGTTGCATGCTGAACAACATTTTGAGTATCACATGACTCTCAAGGCTGGAGATATTTTGACCGCAACAACCAAACCTGGAAATTCGTGGGAAAAAGAAAGTAAAAGAGCCGGTAAATTGAAATTCAGTGAAAGTGTTACTGAATATAGAAATCAAGATGGAGAGTTGGTGATAACAGCCACAGGAGTTGGTGTCCAAACAGAAAGGGCCGTAGATAGCTAGGAGAGAAACATGCTTAAAGAAAATGAAATACAAGTCGGTGATACACATTCAGCTGTATTAGTAGAAGATCTAAAAAGAACACAAATAGTTCAATACGCTGGGGCATCAGGAGATTATAATCCTTTGCATACAGACGAAATTTTTACTACTCAGATTGCAGGATATCCAAGTGTATTTGCTCATGGAATGTTATCTATGGGATTAACTGGAACAATGCTAACTGATTATGTTGGTGACGGAGCTTTAAAGAAATATGGTGTAAGGTTCACCAATCAGGTTTGGCCTGGAGATACTCTTACTGGCAAAACTACCATTATAGAAATCAGAGAAGAAGATGGTGGTAAAGTCATTGATTTAATGATTGAGACAACAAATCAAAATGATGTGGCCGTGATTACTGGAAATGCTACAGCAAAAATAGAGTCTTAAAATAAATATTTAAAAAGGGGAGAAATTTTGTCAGAAGAAAAAAATTCTGAGGTCGGAGGCTATCACGCCAAAGTTGCCCTAAGTCTTCTTGTCTTAGTGTATATATTCAATTTTGTAGACAGACAGATACTCTCGATACTTGCAGAAGATATTAAAGCCGATTTAGGAATTTCCAATAGCGACATAGGCTTCTTGTTTGGAACAGCTTTTGGAGTATTTTATTCTGTAGTG
Organism: Gammaproteobacteria bacterium; assembly: GCA_004214065.1. Taxonomy (GTDB): domain Bacteria; phylum Pseudomonadota; class Gammaproteobacteria; order Magnimaribacterales; family Magnimaribacteraceae; genus Magnimaribacter. The sequence goes on from SGZM01000004.1 coordinate 21,905, forward strand.
GGAATACCTATGGGTAAACTTGCAGATTCTTGGAATAGAAAAAATTTGATAAGTGCAGGATTAGCCTTTTGGAGTCTTATGACTTTCCTCTCTGGAACGGCTAAGTCATTTTTAAGTCTCTCAATTTACAGGTTTGGTGTAGGCATAGGAGAATCCAGCGCAACCCCCTCTGCTTACTCATTACTTTCAGACTACTTTTCACCGAAAGTAAGAGCAACGGTCCTCTCTATTTACTCTAGCGGGCTATATATAGGAGCAGGAATAGGTCTATTTTTGGGAGGTGCTATTCTAGATACATGGAATTCAGCTTATCCTGATCATACCCAGGCTCCATTTGGACTCAAGGGCTGGCAAGCTGCTTTTATGGGTGTTGGATTCCCAGGAATTTTATTATCGATAATTACTTTCACATTTATAAAAGAGCCTGTTCGAGGTCTAAGTGAAGGAATTACTACAGAGCCCAGTAAAGAACCATTCAAAGATACCTTTAAGGAATTTATAGGGCTAACTCCCATATCTTTATTAGGTAATAAAGATACCCTGAAATCCCTAGGTATAAATACACTCATAGCCTCTGTTATTTTTTTATTATGTTTTTCGCTTTATAAAGTTACTGGAGACTTTCTTCAATGGATAGCTTGGGGCATTGGAACCTATCTTGTCTGCACCTGGATTCAAAGTCTCAGTAAAAGAGATATAGTTGCTTTCACTTTAATGTTCCGAAGTAAGGCTATCATTTATTCATTTATTTCGTTTCCTTGTATACCCTTTGTTGGCTATGCCTATTCAGCCTTCACACCTTCCTTTTACATAAACTATCACGGCATGACTGCTTTAGAAATAGGCACTCTAATTGGTTTAATAACAGCAATAGGATCTTTTATTGGTGTGATTGGAGGTGGTTACTTCGGCGATAAACTGAGAGAAAAGTATGCAGGAGGAAGACTCTATGTAATTTTTGTAGGCGGTGTCCTCATAACAACTTTTGGATGTTTTGGAATGATCTATTCTGAAACAAAAAATATGTCCCTGTTGTTTAATTTTATATATCACATAGGGAGTTCAGTCTATGTAGGATGCGCCGCAACCACGGTTACAAATCTAGTCCTGCCCAGAATGCGCGCCATGGCAGGTGCATTCTTCATTCTAACGCTCAGTATGATTGGCCTAGCTCTAGGACCCTACACATTAGGAAGAATTAGTGATCTTTTTGAGTATCAAGGTTATGCCCCTGGAGATGCAATGCAAACCTCAATGGCTCTCATACTTGTAATATTGATTATTCCAACTATAACTTTATTTTTAGCCGCTAAGAATCTCAAGGCGGACGAAGAGTCGGTCATGGAAAGAGCTAAAGCATTAGGGGAATGAAAAAGACTTAAGGCTTAATTTTCAAGTCACTAAGAGATTGAGTGAAAGTTTTATTGGTTTCCGGATGTATATAATCTCCGGCGATCTCCACTAAAGGCTCCAAGACAAATTTATATTTAGTTATATCTGAACTTGGAACTTCGATACCATCCCGATTTTGGATTAGATCTCCGTAAAGTATAAGATCTAAATCTATAATTCTATCTGACATACCTTTTTGAGATATAGTCCGACCCATACTTTTCTCTATCTTTTTTAAGAGAAGAGTGAGCTCATTGGGACTAAGTTGAGTATCAAAAAAACAGACCAAATTTAAAAAATCTTTACCTTTGAAGCCTTCAGCAGATGTTTGAATAATACTTGAGTAAGTTACGTCAAAATAAGAATCTAAAATAAGTTTAACTTTATTTATATTAGTCTTAGCATCTATATTTGATCCTATGCTGAGGAACGCTTTCTGACTCAAGGGCGTGTAATTGATATGCCAACTGAATCAGATCCTCGTAACGCTCCAGGTTTCGACAAAGTCACTTTAACAGTAGTTACTGGAAATTCTTTGAGGATGATTTTGGATATATTTTCTGCAAGTGTTTCTACTAATTGAAATTTAGAATTTTTTATAAAGGAAGTTATTCTCTTACCTACTAATTTATAATTGAGCGCATCTTCTATGGAATCTGACTTGGCAGCCTTCTTGTTATCAAAATCCATCTCGATATCAACAGATATAATCTGCCTTACTTCACGCTCCCACTTGAATATTCCAATTATTCCTTCTACCTCTAAACCTCTTATAAAAACCTTGTCCATGTTACAGCTCCGAAAGAGGCCAACGCGGCTTAATATTTAGACTTAAATTTTTATCAGCTTTATTTAAGTAGTAACTTCCAGCATAAGCAATCATAGCTCCGTTATCAGTGCATCTTGCAATGGGTGGAAAGAAAATATTTTTATCACTCAATCCAGCAACTAAAATCTCTCTAATATATTTATTAGATGCAACACCTCCTCCTATAACTAATTCCTTTAAACCAGTCTCTTGTAAAGCACTTCTTGTTTTAAATAACAAAGTATCTGCAACGGCAGCTTGAAACGAAGCAGCGATGTCAGCCTTTTGAGAAGATGAGATTTCTTTAGTTTTTTTAGATTCATAAAAGACAGCTGTTTTGAGACCGCTAAAACTAAAATTATGATTATTTTTATCTGTCATGGGCCTGGGGAAATTAAAAGCTGCTGGATTACCCTCTTTTGCTAAGGTTTCAATCTTAGGACCTCCCGGATATCCTAATTCTAAAATTTTAGCAACCTTATCAAAGGCCTCTCCAACAGCATCATCGAGAGTCTGTCCTATAATTTCATAATTTCCAAGCGACTTTGCATTTATCAGTAAACAGTGACCGCCAGATATTAATAAAGTTAAAAAAGGAAATGAAGGTGCCGGGTTCTCTAATAAATTAATTAACAAGTGCGCTTCCATGTGATGAACCCCAATGGAAGGTTTGTTTAAACTTAAAGCAATAGCTTTAGCAGTTGAAGACCCAATTAAGAGAGGTCCTCTCAATCCTGGGCCGGCAGTATAAGCAATCCCATCGATATCCTTTAATGTATATCCAGAATCTTTCATGGTTAAGTTTATCAAGGGAATTAGTTTTTTTAGATGGTCTCGAGAGGCTATTTCTGGAACTACTCCTCCATATTCGGCATGCTTTGATGCTTGGCTAAATAACTGTTCAGAAACAATAGCATTTGTATCACTATCAAAGATAGCTACTCCAGTTTCATCGCAAGATGTCTCAATTCCTAAAACTTTCATGATCAAGTAAAGCTATTTTCGTTGAAAATAAAAAAAAAGAAACACTTTCCAAATTAAAAATGGTTCTATAGAATTGCGCATCCCTAAGGGGTTATTTATGCCATCAATAAAAATAAGACCAAATGAATCTTTTGACGTAGGACTAAGAAAGTTCAAGAGAGCTTGTGAAAAAGCAGGAATTATTCCTGAAGTAAGAAAAAGAGAATTCTACGAAAAACCAACTTCAGTTCTTAAAAGAAAAAAAGCTGCTGCCGTTAAAAGAGAACAAAAGAATCAAAGAAAGAACAGATTAGGAAGACCTCCTAGATTCTAGATCTATAGCCTAATGGCAAATACTATAAGACCCCTAATAGAGGAAGCTGTCAAACTCTCTATGCGAGAGAGAAATAAAGACAAAACCTCTACTCTAAGAATGGCTGTTTCTGAGCTCAAAAAAGAAGAAATAGACACTCGCACTGAAATTACTGATGAAACTTCTATAAGAATTCTTCAAAGAATGATCAAACAGAGGAAGGAGTCAATGTCTCAATTTAATGATGCTGGCAGAGAGGAATTAGCAGAAAAAGAAGCGCTTGAAATTTCAATACTGGAAGAGTTTATGCCACAACAAATGGAGGAAGACGAAATTAGAATAATAGTCTCAAAGGTAATAGAAACTTCAGGAGCTACAAATCCACAAGATATGGGCAAGGTTATGGGAATGCTCAAATCTGAATTTCAAGGGAATGCAGATATGGGTCTAGTGAGTAAAATAGTAAAAGAAAGTCTAACTATCTAATTTTTGCTGATTAAAGATTCAGCAGCATTAATAGTAGCGTAAGTAGTTTGGTCTATCTCTAAATTCAATAAATCCCCATCGGAAACTTTTGAAAGGTTTGTAGCATCAAGTGTTTCGGGTATTAAAAATACAGAAAATGAGTTAGATGTCTTTTTTGCAATTGTTAAACTTGCACCATTTATAGCGATATAACCTTTAAGAAGTATATATTTACTCCACTCTTCAGGGCATTCAATTACCAACTCTGTTTCCTCTTTTGACTTAATTAGTCTTGAAGAAGCCTTACAAGATATATGGCCAGATAATATATGACCTCCTACTTCATCACCAAATTTTAATGAACGTTCAAGATTAACTTTAGACCCCTCAGAAACGAATTCTAAATTAGTTACTCGCAAGGTTTCTGGGATTACATCAAACGATACGCAGTCTTCAGTAAATTTAACAACAGTTAGACAAACACCATTAACTGCCAGGCTAGCACCTATCTTCAGGTCCTTCAGAAGGTCTGGTTGAGTCTTCACCTCAAGAAAAACTCCTGAATCAGTTTCTTTTTTACAAGAGATAAGGCCAATATCTTGTACTATTCCAGTAAACATTATAAATCTGCCAAATAATTTTTTATTATAGTTGCCTGACTGGTTTTTCCAGATTTATCGAAAAAATCTACAAGTTGCGAAATTTTGGCAAGGGATAAAATATCGATATCAAATTCTTGCTGAATTTTTTCCCTAGCAACAACACCGTCTATTTTTTCTTCTCTATCTAAAGCTACAAGGCAACCAGAAACTTCACCACCCGACTTTGATATAATTCTCAATGATTGTTTTAAGGCAGTGCCCGCAGTCAAAACGTCATCTATAACAAGAACTTTTTTATTTTTAATATCCCCAACCAAACTTCCTCCTTCGCCATGAGATTTTTCTTCCTTCCTATCAAAGGCGAAAGGAATAGGTCTAGATATTTTTACGCTTAGTGAGGCAGAAATAGCTGCGGCTAGGGGTATCCCTTTGTAAGCCGGTCCGAAAATTACATCGAAACTTAGAGAATTATCAAGAATATGGCTTGAGTAAAGGTCGGCAAGCTTTGCTATATGTCCTTCAGAAAAAAAAGATCCTACATTAAAGAAATAAGGACTCTTTTTACCTGATTTCAGTGTGAAATCTCCCATTAATAGGGAATTCGACTCTAGAGCAAGCTCAAAGAATATGTTTTCTTTTTTTGTCATAAACTATAAAAACTTAGATATTTTAAAGGTATTTCACCTACAATAAACTTTTTTTAAACATGGGCAAATTATTTGTAATATCTGCACCGTCGGGTACGGGCAAAACTTCACTTATTAAATCGCTTCTAGAAGATCCTATGTCTTCTAATACAAAACTTGGTATTTCTTGCACAACGAGAGAGAAAAGGCCTAAAGAAAAAGATGGAATTTCATACTTCTTTATATCTGAAGAAGAGTTTAAAGAGAGAGTAAATAATAAAAATTTTCTTGAATATGCTGAAGTTTTTGGAAATCTTTATGGCACACCCAAGGACTGGGTCCTATCGATTCTTGCAAAGGATGAAAATGTCATTCTGGAATTAGATATACAAGGTGCACTGCAAGTTAAGGAAACATTTCCAAATACTCAAACTATATTCATTATTCCTCCCTCATATGAAGATCTAACAAAAAGGCTTGAGCAAAGAGCTCAAGACTCAACTGAAGAAATACAAAGAAGGCTGAATGAAGCAAGAAAAGAAATAACTATCGGCAAGGACTTTGACCAGATTATTGTTAATAATAATTTTGATGATGCATTAGGTGACTTAAAGAAATTTATTTTCTTAGATGAAGGTCCCTCAAAAAAAAGGAGTGAAGCGAATAAAAACTCTTTAAATCTATTGCTGGATTGAATATAGAGTTTGCTTTAGAATGCCCACCCTCACAATTAAATGATATACAAATGGCTAGAATTACAGTTGAAGAAGCATTAGAAAAAGTAACCACAAGGTATGAGTTAATTATACTTGCAGCTAAAAGAGCAAGGCAGCTAGCCACCGGTGGTAGACGTCCAACCCTAGAATGGGAAGATGACAAACCAACCGTTATGGCGCTAAGAGAAATTGAAGCTGGAACGGTCACGGTTGATAATATCAATGACTTGAAGGTAGATATAGCTGACCTAGAGCAAGAGTTTTCTGATGAGCTTGCAGCAGAAGACTTGCCACAATCTTAATAAATCCAAAAAAATTCGCTTTAACTTCTAAAAACAGAGATACTTAATCTCTGTTTGAGTAATGTTATGGAATCAATTGGAGCCTTATCAAAAAAACTTTCTGACTATTTAGATCCTAAGAAAGTTAAACAAGTAAATAAAGCATATAACTTTGCTTGTGAGGCTCATTCTGGTCAATATAGATCCAGTGGTGATCCTTATGTCACGCACCCAATAGCGGTAGCATCTATTTTAAGTTCTTTTAGGATGGATGAAGACAGTCTCTCTGCTGCCATGCTTCATGATGTCATTGAAGATACTGGGATACCAAAAAGCCTAATAGAAGAAAAATTCAATAAGGAAGTTGCTGACCTGGTAGATGGAGTGAGCAAACTTGATAAGTTATCAATTTCTAATAGGACAGAAGCACAGGCAGAAAATCTTCAAAAGATGGTTCTGGCTATGTCTAAAGACATAAGAGTGATAGTGGTTAAACTGGCTGATAGATTACATAACATGAGAACTCTTCTATATCTAAAAAGAGATAAACAAATAACAATTGCAAAAGAAACTCTGGAAATATATGCACCCATTGCTCATCGAATTGGTATGAATAATGTCTATCGTGAGTTAGAAGATTTAGCTTTCAAAGTTATCTATCCTACCCGTTATGAGAGACTCACGGCAGCAGTAAAAAAAAATAGAGGTGGGCAAAAAAGAACTCTAAACAAGATACAGAAAGAGTTAAGCAAAAAACTTATGGATCAAGGAATTCCAGCCCTAGTTGAAGGAAGAGAAAAACATATCTACAGCATCTATAGAAAGATGAAAGAAAGGCAGAGATCATTTGAAGAAATAATGGATGTATATGCTATAAAGATCATAGTAGATACTCCAGAAAATTGTTATCGAACTCTAGGCCACATACATAATCTCTATAAACCTGTTGAAGGAAGATTTAAGGACTACATAGCAATTCCTAAGTCAAATGGTTACCAATCTTTACACACTGGTGTGGTTGGTTTAAAAGGCTTTCCTGTTGAGGTGCAAATAAAAACTCAAGAAATGAATGATATGGCCGAAAATGGAATTGCCTCTCACTGGTTATATAAATCAGGCAATCAATCTGATACCAGTCCACAGATAAGAGCCAGGAGATGGGTTGCAGGTCTTCTTGAGATGAGAGATAACTATGAATCTACTGAAGAATTTATTGAATCCGTAAAAACAGATATATTTCCTGACGAAATATATGTATTCACACCTCAGGGAAAAATTATAGAAATGTCAGGCGGCTCCACAGCCATTGATTTTGCGTATGCAGTCCATACAGATATCGGTCATCATTGCAGAGCTTGCAGAATAAATAGAAGATTAGCCCCACTTAGCGTCCCATTAGAAAGTGGTCAAACAGTTGAGATACTTACTGAGAAGGTGCCTCAGACCTCTCCTGCCTGGTTAAATTTTGCTGTAACACCAAGGGCTAGAAATAGCATACGCCACTACCTAAGTAATCTTAAGACCTCCGAAGCGAGGAAATTTGGAAAGAGACTACTAGATCAATCTCTTGGCAATATGAATATAAAACTTAGAGATATAGATAAAAATGAGCTCAGGAAAGTTTTAAATAATATAGGTGTTAGAAGTCTGAATAGATTACTTGAAGAGATAGGGTTAGGTCTTAGAGTTGGAAATATTGTAGCCCAACAAATCACCGGTTTTCTAAAAGAAAATCATAGTGTAAAGCAAAAAGAACTTGTTCCTTTAGAAATAACAGGTTCTGAAGGTTTGATAGTAAATTATGCGGTTTGTTGTAAACCCATACCGGGAGATTCAGTCATAGGACATTTTACTGCTGAAAGAGGATTAGTTATTCATCAGGAAAGATGTAAAAACATACTCTCAGTAAGAGAGGATCCTCAACAATGTTTTCCAGTAAATTGGGGAGAACCGTCTGGCAGATCTTTCACAGCTCAAATAAAGGTAGTAGCGAGAGATGAGCCAGGTCTATTAGCGAACCTAGCTTCAGTTATTACAGGTCAGGAGGCCAATATAGCTTCTATTCAAACAATGGAAATAAATATAGGAATGCATGAATTCATTTTAGATCTTGAAGTTACCGACAGGCTCCATCTCTCAAGAATATTAAGGAAAATAAAAACCCTAAATAATATTGTCTCAGTCACACGTATTCATGATTGGGAAATGAGACAAGCAACAGCGATGCATTAAATATGAAGAAAAAGATTAGCACAAAAAAAGCTCCTGAAGCTATAGGGCCATATTCTCAGGGAATTGAAACTGAAAGCCTAATATTTTTATCAGGCCAGATTCCTTTAGATCCTGAAAATATGAAACTCGTTGAAGGGGATGAGAATCAAATCCGACAAGTTTTTAAAAATATTGAAGCTCTTTGTGAAGAGGCAGGTCTGAGTTTGAATCACATAATTAAGCTTAATGTTTCGTTACAAGATCTAGGTTCATTTAATTTAGTCAACGAAATTATGAAAGAACTCTTTGATGAACCCTTCCCGGCAAGAGCAGCTCTACAAGTTGCTAGATTGCCTTTAGATTCTTCTATTGAAGTAGAGGCCATAGTAGCTAAGACAATATAAAATATGAATGAAGAATCTAAAGATCTTCAATCAATACAAAACTTAAAGGGGGTTGGTCCTAAAGGTGCATCTTCTTTAAATAATTTAGGAATATTTACTATTCCTGACGCTGCTTTTCATCTCCCATTTCGATATGAAGATAGAAGCTTCATTACTCCAATAACTGAAGCCAATTATCAAACTCCTGTTCTGATAGAAGGTGAGATCATGAAATCAACAGTAGTGTTCAGGGGAAGAAGAATGCTTTTTTCTGAAATTTATGATGGCACTGGAAAACTGACCATGAGAATGTTTAATTTCGCTATGGCTCAGCACAAGGCTTTAGAAGAAGGCAAGATGATTAGATGTTTTGGAACTATTACTCCTGGTCCAAATGGAAAACAAATGATTCATCCTCAATATCAAGTATTTACAAAACAAGACACAATTGAAGTAGAAAAGAATCTCACCCCAATATATCCAACTACATCTGGGCTCCAACAAAATAAATTAAAGAAAATTATAGAGAGCGCTTTATCTTACTGCGACAAAAATAATTTACTAAAAGAAGAGTCCAAGAATAAAAAATATTCAGAATATGGCAACCTTCTAGAAACGTTACAATTTCTTCATAAACCTCCCGTAGAAACAAATCTAAATGAATTAATTGAAGGCAAACATCCCGCTCAACAAGCATTAATTAAAGAAGAGCTTGTAGCACATATGCTTTGCGCAGGCATATTAAAAAATGAACTAGAAGGAAGAACTGGTCCTTCTATGAAGGATATTTCAATGCATGAAAGCGTTTTCCTTGATTCACTTCCCTTTGAACTAACCAATGCACAAAATGTGGTGTGGGGTGAAATTAAAAATGACTTACTTGCTAACATACCTATGAGAAGACTGCTTCAGGGAGATGTTGGATCGGGAAAAACGCTTGTAGGGGCTTTATCTGCCCTTCATGCCTCATCTAATGGCTATCAAACTGCCTTGTTATGCCCAACCGAAATTCTTGCAGAACAGCATTTCACTTCATTTTCAGATTGGTTTAAAAAATTAGGTATAAAGGTAATGTTGCTTACTGGATCTACGAAAGCAAAAGAAAGAAAAATCATAATAGAAGATCTTGCAGCAGGAAAAATTGATATCTTAATTGGTACTCATGCAATCTTTCAGTCAGGTATAGAATTTAATAGTCTTGGCTTAACAGTTATTGATGAGCAGCACAGATTTGGTGTGCATCAAAGATTTTCGATGCTGGAAAAAGGAGGAAAAACCAACCAAAGTCCACATCAACTAATCATGACTGCAACACCAATTCCTAGAACATTAGCAATGACAGTTTATGGATCTCTTGAAACATCTATAATTGATGAACTGCCTCCAGGAAGAAACCCTGTTCAGACATCATCTAGGCCTGATTCGTTTAGAGAAAAAGTTATTAAAAGAGTAGAGGAAGTCTGTTTAACAGGAAAAAGGGCTTATTGGGTTTGTACTTTAATTGAGGACTCTGATGAATTAGAGGCTCAATCAGCGGAAGAGTTATATAAAGAAATATCAAATTCTTTACCGAAACTTAAAGTTGGTCTTGTACATGGAAGACTCAAAAAAGAACAAAAAGATTCTGTAATAGAGCAATTTAGAAAAGGAGATATTCAACTTTTGGTTTGTACTACGGTTATAGAAGTTGGCGTTGATGTACCTGAAGCAACTCTGATGATTATAGAAAATCCTGAGAGATTAGGTCTGTCTCAATTACATCAATTAAGAGGAAGGGTTGGAAGAAAGGCTAACACTGATTCTCATTGTCTTTTGCTCTATAAAGAACCTTTATCTGGATTAGCAGAGGAAAGAATTAAGACTATGGAAGCTACGAATGATGGCTTCCAAATTGCAGAAAAAGACCTTGAACTTAGAGGTGCTGGTGATATTTATGGCCTAAGACAGTCTGGCTTAATGGACCTAAAGATAGCAAATCCAATAAGAGATTCAAGCTTGTTATTGGACGCTCAAAATGAAGCTATTGAATTAGGTAAAAATGAAACAGGATTTGCTAAAACACTTGTAGAAAGGTGGATTGGCAATAGAGTGGACTATTCAGATTCTTAGTGAGTTTTTTGCAAAATATAAAATTTTCTTTGTGGAGCAGGATAACCTTCTACAGTCACAGATTTATCCTCTTCTTTTAAAGCTGATTCAAAAGACTTAAATGGCATCCATTTTGTTTTTCTTTGCTCTGTAAGATTAGTAGCTACTAAATCAGTTTCAGCAATTAGCTTCAAATTAAGTTCCTCAAAAATTGAGCTACATCCTCGATGAGTATGAACATAATGAACATTTGGCATTGAAGCGTACCTACCATCTTCAGGTACTAAAGCTAATCCATATTCTTCCGTTGCAATAATTGTCTCAAGAATGAGTTTGCCTTCGTTTTTTAGCAAACCTATCAATTTTAATAAATGCTCTTTTGGATTTCTCTGATGATACAAAAGGCCCATACTAAAAATTAAATCAAATCTTGTATCTTTTAATCCTGCATCTTCAAGACGTTCCGGAACCATTCTTATATTTTCTGTACCAATAAAATGATTTACAGCAGTGAATTGTGATACGTGCATTAAATTTGGCTCTAAACAAAGTACCTGATTTGCACCCATACCTAACATTCTAAAAGCGTAATATCCGTTGCCAGACCCTACATCTAGAATTGACTTACCTGATAAATCAAGGCTTAGTTCTTGGAATCGTTTCCACTTTCTTGCTGAATCCCATTCACTATCAATAAAAATATCATTGATCCTAAAAGGCCCCTTCCTCCAAGGCATAAGCTGCAAAAATAACTCCTCTATTTCATTGTCCTGATCAGATCGAAAATCCACAGTCACTTCATCAGTCAAATGAATCTTGGCCTCTTTAATCTCAGGCAGGTCATTAAAAACATTTAACCAACTTTCTATCCTCTTATCCTTCTTATTACCAAAAGGTAAAGTTGTGTATTGGCGAGACAGTAGTTCTACTTCTTCAGATATAAACATACTTATTTTAAAAATTTGAAAGTTCTAAAATTTAAGTTAGATAGGATTTTCTCTGAATTAATAAACCCAGCCTTTTTAGCACGAAGAATATGATCTTCTTCACATTCTGTTAACAGGACACCTTCTAAAGAATCTCTCTTTCCTGAAATTTCAAGATCTGAATACCCATTAGAAGATTTAAACTTATGATGTGTTTTAAAAATTCTTTCACTTTCAAAATTATTCTTATGATGAATTTTCTCTGAAAGAATTAAGATACCTCCAGGCAAGAGTGCATTATAAATTTTCTCTAAAAGTGTGTCTCTTTGCTCTAAATCTAAAAATTGAATTACATAATTTACAACAACTATTGAAGCATCGCTTAAGCTACTATCCATAATATCTTCACATATAAACTTGATATGGAAAGATTCTGTTAAATTTTTAAATCTGCGCTCGCACTCTTCTATCATGGCTTCAGAATTATCAATTGCTGTAACTTTCGCATCCTTCGCACCTTGAAGTATTGATAAGCTTGAAGCACCTAGGGAACAGCCTACATCGTAGCAATTCGTATTAGATTGATAATATCTTCTGGCATTATGAGCAATTAAACTTAAGCTTGTTTTGTAACCAGGAACTGACCTGTCGATCATATCTTCAAATACTTCTGTTACTTCTTGATTGAAAGTGAAAGGCAAACCACTTAAATTACCTCCTTCAAAAATATTATCCTGCTTTCCCATGTGAGCCATTGTAAAATCTAATGCCTAAATATGCCTAATTACTCAATAAAATCTCCAGAAAATAAAGAAGAGTGGGATAGTTATCTTTTGTTCAGGTGGGAAGTTCTCAGAAAACCTCTGGGCATGTCAAAAGACTCACTGGCCGATTCTATTGAAGACGAAAGTTTTCACTTGATGGGAATAGATGAAGAAAAAAATGTCATTGCATCTGGTAGAGTTCATTTTAATTCTAAAAATGAAGCTCAGATTAGGTATATGGCAGTAGATGAGAACTTTAAAAGAAAAGGTGTCGGTACTGAAATTGTTAAAGAACTTGAAAATTATGCTATATCTAAAGGCATAGTAAATATGATTTTAAATGCGCGAGAAAACGCAATAAGTTTCTATTTAAGTCTTGGTTATGAAGAAGTAGGCCCATATCAGTCTGATACAGGCATACCTCACAAGACTATGAAAAAGAGCCTAGTATCCTAAAGTAAAGGTGCAATTACCAAACTAACAATTGCCATCACATTAATTAAGATATTCATAGAAGGTCCAGATGTGTCCTTAAAAGGGTCACCTACAGTATCACCAACTACAGCAGCCGAGTGAGTATCGGTTCCTTTACCTCCAAGATTTCCTTTTTCTATGTACTTTTTAGCATTATCCCAAGCGCCTCCGGCATTTGCCATGAAAAGTGCCATTAATACACAAACTAGCAGCCCCCCTGCAAGCATTCCACCCAAAGCTTCAGCGCCAATGCCTAGTCCAACCAAAGGAGGAGCAGACACTGCAATGATTCCTGGCAGTAACATTTTCTTCAAAGCAGCTGCAGTGGCTATATCAACGCATTTAGCTGTATCAGGCTCAGCATTGCCTTCAAGAAGTCCTGGAATTTCTTTAAATTGCCTTCTTATTTCATTAATCATTTCAAATGCAGCATCCCCAACAGCTGTCATAGTTATCGAAGCTATCAAGAAAGGTATAGCACCACCAATAAATATTCCTATGAGAACTATTGGGTTTGATAGTATAAGCTCCAGCGGTTCGGCTCTATTTGCAGAAACTGTTTCAACAAATGCGGAGATAATTGCTAGAGCTGCTAAGGCAGCAGCTCCTATAGCAAAACCTTTACCTATGGCAGCCGTAGTATTACCTTGTTCATCTAACTCATCTGTAATCACTCTAGTTTCAGCTGGCATACCAGCCATTTCTGCAATTCCTCCTGCGTTATCAGCAACAGGTCCATATGCATCTATTGCCATTGTAATACCGACTGTAGATAACATACCTACTGCGGCAATACCTACGCCATAAAGCCCTGTTAATTCAGTTGAAATAAAGATAATAAGAATGATACAAGCTATAGGAAGTACGACAGATTGCATGCCTACTGAGAGACCTGTGATCATGACAGTAGCAGAACCAGTTTGTCCAGCTTCCGCTATCTTAATTACAGGACTAGATCCTGTGTAATATTCAGTAATTAAACCAATTGCTATCCCCCCTACTGAGCCACAAACTACGGCCAACCATACATCGACACCATTAGTTCCAACTAAAGCATTGGTTAAAAAATAAGCAGCAATGATGAAGATTAATGGTGCTCCCATAGTTCCCCATCTCATAGCATTGGCTGGTGAGGATTTTGAAAATAGTCTTACTATAACGATTCCTAGAATAGATGCTATTAAACCTATTGAGGCTAAAGCCAAAGGTAAAAACATCATTCCATCTTTATCTGCTTGAGAAAATTCAGAGGTTATTAGGTAGGTCGAAGCTATAGCTATACAAGCAACCATAGACCCACAATAGGATTCGAATATATCTGATCCCATTCCAGCTATATCTCCTACATTGTCTCCTACATTGTCTGCTATTACTCCTGGATTCCTAGGATCATCTTCTGGAATACCTGCTTCAACTTTTCCTACCAGATCTGCACCGACATCAGCACTTTTTGTATAGATTCCTCCACCAACTCTTGAGAAGAGCGCAACGATGGAAGCACCCATAGCGAAGCCTTCAATAGAGTGAGCATCACCGCTTAACACATAAAAAAGAGTTCCAAGACCTATCAGACCAAGAGAAGCCACACACAGACCCATTATCGAGCCCCCGTAAAATGCAACTGATAATGCTGCTTCTGCACCTGATTCAGAAGCTGCTGTTGCTGTTCTTACATTAGCTTTTGTAGCTGAATACATACCTATCCAACCAGCGACAGAAGAAGACAAAGCACCTGCAAAGACAGCTATAGCAGTTCCTTCACCCAAGGAAAGCCACACCAGGACTATGACCACTAAAGCAAAAATACTTAAATAGGTATATTCGGTCTTCATAAATGTCATTGCGCCTAGATGTATTTGATCACCAATTTTCTTAACACTTTCATCCCCCTCTGGGAACCTAGTAACAACTACATATATGCCTAGGGCAACTAACAGTCCCAAAACACCCAATAAAGGTGGTAAATAAAGATAACTTTCTAACATTTTTTCTCCTCAAAAAATTGGAATACTCTTTCTCAGCGCGTAGTCTAACGGTATAGCTGTTTAATTAAAATATTAATTTTTTGCATGAAAAGTATCTGAATCAAATTCATCTTCAGATACCGCAACTACACAAGAAACCATTGCGTCACCACATACATTCACTGCAGTACGAGTCATATCTAACAACCTATCTACACCTATTATTAGCGCTATGCCTTCAACAGGTAATCCAACTTGTTCAAGAACCATTGCCAACATAATGAGACCTACACCTGGAACTCCTGCTGTACCTATTGATGCCAATGTAGCAGTTAAAATAACCATCAAATAATCAATCATCGAAAGATCAATATTGTAGGCTTGAGATATAAATACAGTCGCTATACCTTGCATGATAGCGGTACCATCCATATTGATAGTAGCGCCGAGAGGTACAGTAAAAGAACCTATAGAAGATCTAACTCCGAGGTTGTTCTTAACAGTGTCTAGTGTTACCGGCATTGTTGCACTACTTGACGAAGTGCTGAAAGCAAAAACTGCAAGCGATCTAACTTTCATAAAGAATCTAATTGGATTGAGTCTCGCTAAAAGAGATAAAAGACTGCCATATGTTACAAAAGCATGAAAAATTAAAACAAAAACAAGTAAAAAGAAGTATTTTGCTAAATCTGCAATCATGCCAAATCCTTGGACAGCAAATAGGGAAAACAGTAGTGCAAAAATACCATAAGGTGCAAGTTCAATCAGCATTCTAACTAGGTTTAAGATAACGTTATTTATTAGCTCAAAAGAATTTTTGAGTGAATCCCCGGCAGATCCTAAACTTTTTAATGCAATACCAAATAAAAGAGAAAAGACAATGATTTGGAGCATATTTCCCTCTGCCATTGCCGCTACAGGATTAGTAGGAAAAATATTAATTAGTACTTCTTTTAAGGAAGGTGCTGCAGTAGATTCAAATGCCGTCGGTAAAGCAAGGTCTATACCAATACCAGGCTTAAATATTAAGGCAAATGTTAATGCAACTGATATAGCTATAGCTGTTGTTAAAAGGTATAAGGATAAAGTTTTGAGACTGATTGTCCCTATTCTGGAAGTTGAAGAGATCGATACAACACCACAAACAAGAGAGAAAAAAACTAAGGGCACAATAACTAATCTTAATGAAGCTATGAAAATTTGACCTACAACATCCAATAATCCTTCAGTAAAAAAATCTATGAGTATTAATTGCCCTATTTCTCCTAGAAAACCTGCGTCATTGATTAATTTTAATAAAACGCCTCCCGCCATAGCCAAAACCATGGATAAAATAATTCTAGAAGTAAGACTCATAAGTTAATCTATTTCTACCATCTCGAAATCCTCTTTGCCAACTCCACAGTCAGGACAAATCCAGTCTTCTGGTACATCTTCCCATTTTGTTCCAGGCTCAATACCATCATCAGGCCAACCTTCTTCTTCATCATAAATTAGTCCGCAAACAATACATTCCCACTTTTTCAATGCATACTCCTTAGTCAAAAAAAGACATTCTAACTCAACTTTATTATCAACTTAGACTAAAGTATCAATCTTCTGCAAAAGTATTCAATACCAATGTTACAAAGAGAGAAATATTTTAGTCTTTTTAAATTAATGAGAGCCGATAAGCCAATCGGTACTGCGCTTTTGTTGTGGCCCACTCTAACTGCTTTCTTCATACTGACCAATGGAAACCCTGATTTTGTTCTGGTAGTTTTATTTATAATAGGAACCTTTCTTATGCGATCTGCAGGTTGTGTAATAAATGATTACTTCGATAAAGATTTTGATGGGAAAGTCGATCGCACTAAAGATAGACCGATAGTTACCGGAGAGATTAGCCCCAAAGAAGCATTAGTCTTGTTTGCAGTATTGGTATTATCTTCAACTTCTTTACTGTTATGGATGAATCCATTTACTTTTTTTATTGCCGTGATTGGTTTTGCTTTAGCAACCATATACCCACTTAGTAAAAGGTTTTTTTCAGTACCACAAGTATTTTTAGGTTTGGCTTTTTCGTGGGGAATAATGATGGTATCTGCTGCTGAATTGAATGAGATAAACACAACAAGTCTTTTATTATTTGGTTCATGTTTTTTTTGGATTATTGCATATGATACTGCTTATGCGCTTTGCGATAAGGATGATGATCTCAATTTAGGAATAAATTCTTCTGCAATAGCTTTAGGAGAAAATGTTGTTATCTTCTTTTTCCTATTTCATACAATCTCATTATTTATATTACTTTATGTAGGATTCTCATTAAGTTTTCATCCTAGTTTTTACTTTTTTGCACTCATGGCATTTATCTTAGCCATCTATCAATGTTTTCTTATCAAAGAACAGGAAAGCAAACAGTGCTTAAAGGCCTTCAAAAATAATAACTGGCTCGGCCTTACTATTTTTCTAGGTTCTATCATGGGTGTTTCTTTATGAAGATTAATTTTTTAGATTCTATAGAAGAAATAACAAAAGATGACTGGGATGCCGTTCTAAAAAATAAATATCCCTTTTTAAAATATGATTTTCTTAAAGCCCTGGAGACAACTAAATGTGTGTCAGCGGAACAAGGATGGTCGCCCTTGCATATAGTGGTTTCAGAGAACAAGAAGATAATCGCAGTTATGCCTCTTTATATAAAAACTGATTCTCAAGGAGAATTTATTTTTGATTGGTCATGGGCTGATGCCTACTATCGAAACGGGCTAGAATATTATCCGAAGCTAGTTAGCTCTATTCCATTCACTCCTGCTAGCGGTCCTAGAATTTTGATGGCAGAAGAAAAAAGAAGTCCTGAGATAGTTAAGGCAATCTCTGATGCTTTAAAGCAGATTTCAGAAGATAATAATTTCTCTAGTGTTCATGTTCTGCTCCCTGAAAAAAAAGAAATAGAAAATTTCTCAAACGAAGATTTCAGCTTAAGAACTAGCTATTCATTTCATTGGTTCAATAAAAGTTATAAAAATTTTGATCAGTTCCTAGATGATATGACGTCGCGACAAAGAAAAAATATAAGGAAGGAAAGAGCAAAAATTACTGACCAAGGTATCAGTGTTTTGAAAATTACGGGAGATGAAATAACCACAGAAATGATTGAAACTTTCTATCAATTCTACCAAGTTACCTACTTAAAAAGAGGAATGCGAGGTTATTTGAACTTTGATTTTTTTAAAAAAATAATAGAATTAATTCCCGAATCAATATTATTAGTAATGGCTAAGAATAGTATTGGAGAGTATGTAGCAGGCGCTTTAAACTTTTTTGATGATAAAAAACTTTATGGAAGATATTGGGGATGTCTGGAGGAATATGATTCTCTTCATTTTGAGACTTGCTACTATCAAGGCATAGAATTTTGTATTGCAGAAAACTTAGAATCTTTTGATCCAGGTGTTCAAGGTGAGCATAAAATTAAAAGAGGATTTTGTCCTATAGAAACTTATTCGGCCCATTGGATTAAAGATATCAGATTTAAAGAGGCTATTGATGATTTTCTTGATAGAGAAAGGGAGCATGTGCTTGAGTATAACTTTGACAGAAGAGCTCTTCTTCCATTTAAAAAAGAAGTAACTTTAGATTTATATGACAGGCTTTAAAACTTTAGATAAAAACACATTACAAGAGGGATTCCTGTATCTATCTAAAAAGGAACCAGAATTTAAGAGGATACTTATAGAAAAAAATTACAAAATTAATCCTTTCAATAAAGCAGATGGTTTTGAGGGATTAATAAGCCTGATAGTTGAACAGCAATTATCAGTAGCTTCTGCCAAAGCTATTTTTGGAAGACTAAAAGATCTAGTGAAACCATTTAAACCAATCAAATTCTTAGCTATTGATCCACAGGAATTTAAAAAGGCTGGATTGAGTAAACAGAAGATAGATTATTGTAACGGGATTGCAAATAAAATTATTAATAAAGAATTAAATCTAAAAGAGCTCACAGACAAAGAAGACTCTGAAGTCATTACAGAACTAACAAAGATTAAAGGAATTGGGGAATGGACAGCACAATGTTATCTGATGGCCTGTTTAAAAAGACTAGATGCTTGGCCTTCTTCCGATTTAGGTCTCTTAGTTGCCATACAAAGACTAAAAGGTCTAAAAAATAGACCAGATTATTTGACAATAGAAAAAATGTCAGAACCCTGGTCTCCCTATAGATCAATAGCTGCGTTAATATTGTGGTCAACATATGACAAAGACTAAGGTAAATAAATCTAAAAATAGCCAGAGGGGTTTAAACCAGCTTCTACGTTTATACGAAAGAAACTACCAAAGAATAATTGCATTTTTTCCAATTCAGGATTCAAAAAACAATATTAACTACTTAATTCCTGAAGGAGTATTTGACTCAGAAATAAAATTATCATGCAAAAAACTCTCTAGTCACACATCGGTTGTTGAAATAAAAAAAAATAAATCAATCTCTTTATTACCTGACACAGAAATTGAGATATATATTTATCATGACGCAAAAATGGCTGAAGTCAGAAAATTTAATGGCAAGAAACAATTCTGGTTAAGGAATAAATATCCAAATAGAAACATGTTGAGTAAAGATGAAAAATTTCAATGGAACTATTTTCTGGAAGAATTTTTAGTCTACACAAAGAAGTATGGCTTAAGCGTACTTAATAATGCACTATAGTAGTGCAATTGCACTTATTAAGTACGAAATAATCAAAATATACAATATTCTTGCACAAAAATTGTTCTTTTATAGTATTTTGCATGATAAAATTCTCCAACTTTTAATTATGAATGGAGAAAGTAAATGACAAAGTATGAATATATATGGCTTGATGGGTACGAACCAGAAGCTAATTTAAGAAGCAAAGTAAAAGTAACAGATGGTGAACCGCCTGAATGGTCATTTGATGGATCTTCTACTTTACAAGCAGAAGGTGGAAGCTCAGATTGTATATTGCTTCCTGTGCAACAATATGAAAATCCAACTAATGAAGGATCTCTTGTTATGTGTGAGGTACAGACTGGTGAGCATGAAACACACCCTTCTAATTCAAGAGCTGCTGCAGAAGCAGTTGTTAGTGATGAGTGGTGGTTTGGTTTCGAACAAGAATATTTCTTAACTGACAAAGATGGAACAATTCTTGGATGGGAAGATGGAACACCTAGCAGGCCTCAAGGGGAATATTACTGTGCTGTAGGTGCGAGTAATGTTGTTGGAAGAGAAATTAGTGATGCTCACTTAGACGCATGTTTGGATGCCGGAATTGAATTAACCGGTACAAATGCTGAGGTTGCCCTTGGACAATGGGAATATCAATGCTTAGGAAAGGGAATAAAAGCAGGAGATGATCTATGGGTAAGCAGATACTTACTTCATAAGGTAGCCGAAGAATTCGGTGTTTCGGTAAACATACACCCTAAGCCTAAGACTGGTGACTGGAATGGTTCTGGTATGCACACAAACTTCTCTAACGAAGCTATGAGATCGTCTGGAACAGAAGATATGTTCACATCAATGTGTGAAAAGCTTGGTGAAGTCCACAAAGATGGTATTGCGTTATATGGTTCTGACAACGACATGAGACTAACCGGTCTTCATGAAACACAAAGCATCGATCAGTTTTCTTACGGTGTAAGTGATAGAGGGGCAAGTATCAGAATACCTATCTATACAGTCGAGCATAATTGGAATGGATACTTAGAAGACAGAAGACCTGCCTCTAATGCAGATCCATACAAGATTATTGCCCACATTGTTGGCACTTTAACTTCATAATTATCTTTAATAATTTATCCGGAGACTAAGTCTCCGGATATTTATTTTAAATAAATTGAATCAATCTCTCCTTTCCGAACTTAACACAGGAATTATCATTCTAGATACATCGTTGAAAGTTAAGTTCATTAATCCTTCAGCTACTACTATATTAGATACTACAGAGAAATCTTCTATGGGACAGAAAATCGATCAGCTCTTTTATGAAGAGCCTGACAGCTTTTATGATTTTGAAGAATCTATTGATGAAAAAAGAAGCTTTACTAAAACTGATGCGGTATTGAATCTAAAGAGAGGCAACAAAGTTCTATGTACTTATATAGTCCATCCTTTTAGTAATTCTGAAGAGACAGGCTTACTGTTAGAGATTATAAATAAAGAAGCCTCATCTGAACTGATAGAAAGATACAGAATGAGAGCTAATCAACAAATCTCCCAAGATTTTGTGAGAGGTCTAGCACACGAAATAAAAAATCCTTTGAGTGGAATAAGAGGTTCTGCACAGCTTTTAAGGAATAAACTGAGCAGTGAAAACTTAAGAGAATATACGGACATAGTTATCAAGCAAACTGATAGATTAACTTCATTGGTTGATAACATTCTAGGCCCTAATAAAAAACCAGATTTTAAATATCAAAATATCCACTATCCAATAGAGAATGTTTTAAATCTAATTGAGAATGAATCAGGATATGAGAATATTAAAATAATAAAAGATTTTGATCCGAGTATTCCAGATTTATATATCGATAGTTATTTGATAGAAAATAGCATTTTGAATCTTACAAAAAATGCCAGAGATGCACTCATTGATGCCAATACTTCTAGTGCGGAGATAAATATCATTACAAGGATTTCTCATGGAGAAATAATTGATGGAGAGAGGAATTCTACCGTTTGCAAAATTTCTGTTGTAGATAACGGGCCTGGTATAGATGATGAAATCAAAGACTCAATTTTCTTCCCAATGATTACGGGTAAAGATAAAGGAACGGGATTAGGATTATCCATCACTCAAGGGATTATTTCTCAACATAAAGGTAATATTCATTTCACGAGTGAACCTGATCGAACAGAGTTCTTCATAAATATCCCCATAAATGGCAATAAAGACTTAGACTTGCAAATAGCTAATGGATAAGAATATTTGGGTTGTTGATGATGATGAATCTATAAGGTGGGTTCTTGATAAGGGTCTTAGCGAAAACGGCATGGATGTGCAAACCTTTGATTCGGCAAATAAAGTTATTAAGAAATTAGAAACAGAAAATCCTCATCTAATACTTACCGATATAAGAATGCCTGGACCCAGCGGAATAGATCTTCTTGATAAAGTTAAAGAACTGCGACCAGACATACCTGTAATTATAATGACCGCACACTCAGATCTTGATAGCGCGGTTGAATCTTTCGAACATGGAGCATGGGAATATCTTCCTAAGCCTTTTGATATTGAAGAAGCTGTATCTATGGTCCAGAGGGCCACAACCACAGATGAAGTCAATAATGATGAAAAGCTGGACTCTCAAGCTGAAGTTATAGGCGAAGCCCCAGCAATGCAAGAAGTCTTTAGGGCTATTGGTAAATTATCAAATTCAAACTCCACTGTGCTATTGATAGGAGAATCTGGGACGGGAAAAGAACTAGTTGCGAGAGCCCTATTCCAACATAGTCCTAGAAAAGATAAACCTTTTATCGCCCTTAATATGGCAGACATACCAAAAGAACTTCTGGAAGCCGAACTTTTTGGTCATGAGAAAGGAGCATTTACCGGTGCAGATGAAAAAAGAATAGGAAGATTTGAACAAGCAGACGGAGGTACGCTATTTCTGGACGAAATTGGAGATATGCAGTTAGAAACACAAACGAGACTTCTTAGGGTTCTATCGAATGGAGAATTTTACAGAGTTGGAGGTAGAGAGCCTATAAAAGTAGATGTAAGAATAATAACTGCGACACATCAAAATATAGAAAATCTTGTTAAAGCTGGAAACTTTAGAGAGGATCTTTTTCATAGACTAAATGTTATTAAACTATCTCTACCAAAGTTAAATGAAAGAAAAGAAGACATACCAGACTTAGTAAAACATTTCTTTCAGAAATCTTCAGATGATCTTAAAGAAGAGAAGAAATTTCTTTCTGCAGAGGTAGAAGAATATTTTATGACACTAGCATGGCCGGGTAATGTTAGACAGCTTGAGAATACTTGCCGCTGGCTTACAGTTATGTCTCCTACAAGAGAGGTAAAGCTAGAAGACCTTCCTGATGATCTTAAAGTAGAAAATGTTGAAAATTTAAATGACTGGACTAGGGTTCTTCAAAGTTGGTCAGAGAACTATTTAGCGAAAGGAAAAGATAATCTTCTTGAAGAGGCCATTCCGGAGTTTGAAAGAACTATCATTAAGGTAGCTCTTAATAAAACTATGGGCAGAAAAAAGGAAGCTGCTGAATTATTGGGATGGGGAAGAAATACTCTTACAAGGAAAATCAAAGAACTTGGAATAGATAGCTGACATTAATTTTTTACCAGTGGCATCCCGCTCTGTGTCCAATTCATCATACCTCCAGACAAAACATTAATATTTGTATAGCCTGCTTTCTTAAGATCACCTGCAGCTTTTGAAGAATTAGTGCCCGTCTTACAAATTAAAATTATGCAGTCCTCTTCAGTTGCCTTGAAAAGAGCGTCACCTTTAACTAAATTAGAAACCTGTATATTTTGAGCTCCAGCTACAGAGCCAACTCCATATTCTGCAGCGCTTCTAAGATCATACACAAAAGGGTTCCCCTTATTGATAAGCCTTGTCATTTCTGAAGTATCAACTTTGGTTCCACCTTTTCTTCTTTCGTAGATAATTAAAATTGATATAAGGGATAGCAAGACAATAACTGCCAAAAAATTATCACTTATAAACAAGAAGAATTTATTCATAACGGAACGGGATTATATAGATTACTAAGTTAAAATATAAAAAACTTTTAAAAATATGAAGCAAACAAATCTAGTACTAGTCAGACATGGGCAAAGTGAATGGAATAAAAAGAATTTATTTACTGGCTGGAAAGATCCTAATCTAACTGATCTTGGGATTGAAGAAGCAAAGAAGGCTGGAAACTTATTAAAAGAAAGAGGCTTAGCTTTCGATATTATGTTCACCTCTGATCTTTTTAGAGCCCAAGAGACTGGTCGTATAATTCTTGAGCAAATGAACTTGGGTCATATAGAAGTAGTTAAAGATCAAAGTTTAAATGAAAGAAATTATGGTGATTTAGCCGGATTAAATAAAGACGAAGCCAGAGTAAAATGGGGAGAAGAGCAAGTCCATATATGGAGAAGGTCTTATGATATTCCCCCTCCAGGTGGAGAAAGTCTTAAGAATACAGCAGAGAGAGTTTTGCCTTATTTTAATTCTGAAATCCTACCAAAAATTAAAGAAAGTCAGAATATCCTTGTAGCTGCTCACGGTAATTCTCTCAGAGCGCTTGTTATGGAACTTGAAAAAATTAGCTCAGATGAGATTGTTAAATTAGAGATAGCTACTGGAGATCCGTTGACTTATAAATGCTCTGATCAAGGGATTATAAGAATCGACTAAAATCGAACATTTATTCCTGCATCTCGCATTGCTTCCTTCGCCTCCCTAATAGAATACTCAGAATAATGAAAAATGCTTGCTGCTAAGACTGCTTCAGCTCCTCCTATCTTAATACCATCTACTAAATGGTCTAGATTCCCAACTCCACCTGAAGCTATTACCGGTATAGAAATACCAGACGAAACCCTCGATACAAGTTTATTATCAAAGCCTTCTTTGGTTCCATCTCTGTCCATACTAGTTAGTAGAATCTCTCCAGCGCCGAATTCCGTAACCTGTTGAGTCCATTCAAGAGCATCAAGACCAGTCCTATTCCTGCCCCCATAGGTAACTACCTCCCAAGAATTTGAAGTAGCTTTTGCATCAACAGCAACAACAATACATTGCGATCCAAATTTATCAGCTGCCTCTTTGATAAAATCAGGATTCTCAACGGCCGAAGTATTGATGCTGACTTTATCTGCTCCGGATCTAAGTAATTTCTTAATATCATCTAATTTTCTTACCCCGCCTCCAACCGTAAGGGGAATAAACACCTGACTTGCTATGCTCTCTACTGTTTTATAAGTGGTTTCTCTGGTTTCGTGACTAGCAGTTATATCAAGCATGGTGATCTCATCTGCCCCTTCATGATCATATCTTTTTGCTACTTCAATAGGGTCACCAGCATCTCTAATGTCTAAGAAATTTACACCTTTAACCACTCTGCCTTGGTCAACATCAAGACATGGGATTATTCTTTTTGCAACGGACATTATTTTAATTATTCAATTGAGAACGCTAGGATAACATTTCCTGCCATCTGGGCATGTTGAGCATAACCACTATTAATAAAAATCCAATTATCGGATATTACTGGCCCTGCCGCGTCAATAGATCCACCTACGGCAGGTTGTTTATTTACTGTCTGAAAAGTTCTCAAAGTATCGAATTCCCATAATTTAGTTCCATCTTTTGTGGAATGTACCGAAAATCTTCCATCAAGGGAGCCTGCAAATAATAAGTCGTTTGCTATAGAAATTGGTGCAGAAAATCCAGGGAAACAATAACCTTCTCCATATAAAGGTTTTCTATCTTTACAAATATCATCGGACATAACTGACCAAAGAATAGCTCCACTCTCTAAATCAACCGCATATAAACCAGGTCTAGCAAACTCATCATAGTCTCTGTTCACCCACCTATCAGAAATTGGCACATATAATTTTGATTGATCTGTTGCCATTCCAAAATGAACTCCACCTAAAAGTCCTCCATTGCCTATTCGACTCTTCCAAACTATTTCTCCATTCTCTGGGTTAAGTCTAAATACCTCACCTGACTTTTGTCCTGCTAAAAGTATTTTATTTCCATTAAAATCCAAAGATTGTATTACTGAAGCCCCGAAATCAAAATCAGGTCCGTTTTCCTTTGGACAAACCATTCTTCGTACAACAGGAACTTCGCAGCCTACATTATAGGCATCGCCTGCAAGAGTTTGAGTACTCCATATTCGTTTACCGGTTTCAAGATCTAAGGTGATTATAGCGTCACTAAAATTAGAAGCTGGAGACTGAAGGCTTTGTCCTGTTCCAAAAAATACTCTTCTCTCTTCTATATCAACACCAGGGGAATTCCAAACTGCCGAGCCTGAGGGGGCATATTTTTTACTCCTAGAGATTAAACCTTTTCCTATGCTTTTAGGTTTTTGCTCTACTCGGTGATTCCAAAGAATATTCCCGGTTGCAGTATCAATGGCAACCATTGCTCCACTACTCTTGCAGCACTCGTATCTTGGATCCATGGCCATAACTGTTTCATAAGTAGACACTGGAATTAATAAATACCTATCTACTTGGAGTGGTGAAG
Source organism: Gammaproteobacteria bacterium (assembly GCA_004214065.1). GTDB lineage: Bacteria > Pseudomonadota > Gammaproteobacteria > Magnimaribacterales > Magnimaribacteraceae > Magnimaribacter. Next base: position 48,119 of record SGZM01000004.1, read on the forward strand.
CGGAAGGAGTATTGGATTCATGCTCTTTAGGAATCTTAGTTTTCCAGACGATAGTTCCGTCTACGGCATTTAATTTATAAACTATAAAGTCATTATCTATGATGTAAATTGCATCCTCTGTTAGCTTATCAAAAGCAGCAGAGTTTCTTATTTGAGCCTTTGATTTAAAGGACCAATAGACACAGCCCTTTTCTTTATCAACAGCATATAGAGTATTGGCACCTGAGAGCAAAACCATCTTCCCAATAACTACTGGCTGAGACCTTACTTGCACATTCTTTATTCCGAATGACCATCTAAGTTCAAGTTTTTCTATATTACTAGAACTTATTGTCGTATTAGTTTGATTTCTGGAATTTGATGCATCAAAGCCGAAACTTGGCCAATGAGCACCTACAAAAAGGTCAGCAAGCGAAAGATCATTATTACAAATATTGGCTTCCTCTTTTGCAGGAATATTATTTTCTGAGATGTGCCCGGCAATAGCTTGTATTTCTTCTGTTGAGAGATGTTCTGCTTGAGCCTTCATTTTGCCTTGTTGGAGGATATTTATAAGATCCTCTTCTGAATATATAGACATAGAATCTAATGAAATTAGATTAAGGCTTTTATCATCATGACAAGCAGCGCAATTTTCTTGAGTAAGCTTTTCTCCTTCCGAGGGATACAGAAAAGTGGAGAGGAAAATTAAAGATATAAAATAAACTCTCACGATCGTTTTATACTAGTTTAATTACTCTAAAACTTCTAATGCGTCTTTGTAGCTAAACGCATTTTCATAAAGGGCTCTTCCGCAAATTACAGCCGAGATAATCTGTTGGTCAGCAAGGTTCTTTATATGCGTAAGGGAGGATACTCCTCCTGAGGCTATAACGGGTATTTTTGTTTGTCTTGCTAGATCACAAGTTGCTTCAATATTAGGTCCTGCCATCATCCCATCCTTGGAAATATCTGTAAAAACTATTGCAGCAACAGCATGTCCCTCGAATTCTTTTACAAGCTCTAGAGGAGTTATATCAGAACCCTTTACCCAACCTTGAGTTTTAACTAAACCGTTGAGAGCGTCTATTCCTAAAACAAGTCTATTAGGATATTGCTCACAAAACTCCTTCAAAACTTCTGGGTTGTCTACCGCAGATGTGCCCATTATTACCCTTTCTATGCCGGCATCCAAGTATTGAGATGCAGAAGAAAAATTTCTTACGCCTCCTCCAACTTGTATTCTTTTTTTAGGAAACTCAGAAGCTATAGAGAAGATAATTTCATCATTAATAGGTCTACCTTCAATAGCTCCATCTAAATCAACTATATGCAGAATTTCTGCACCTTGAGAGAACCAAGAATTTGCAGTTGCAATTGGGTCTTCAGAAAAAATTGTTTCTTCTTCCATCTTACCCTCCTTTAAGCGAACACACTTTCCATCTTTGAGGTCTATAGCTGGTATTACTAACATCAGATACTCCAGTCTAAAAAATTCTTATAAAGTTGTAAGCCAGAATTCTGACTTTTTTCAGGATGAAATTGGACAGCAAATATATTATCTTTTGCTAGAGCAGATATAAATTTATTTCCATGCGTTGTTTCTGTGATTGCATCTTCAGATTTCAAACAACAATAACTATGTACAAAATAAAAGGAGCTCTCATCAGGTATATCTCTAAGGAGGAAATGATCTCCCAGGCGTTTAACTTTGTTCCATCCCATGTGAGGGACTTTTACGTCATGAGATGAGTTAATTTTTGTAATACTTCCATTAAGTATATTCAAACCTTCGACACCGCCATTTTCTTCGCTGAATTTAAGAAGCATTTGCATGCCCACACAAATTGCCAAAGTAGGTTTATTTTCTAGTTCTTCAATTACCCTCTCTTTAAGATCTAAAGAGAAAGCCTCCATGCAGTCTTTGATGCCTCCTACTCCAGGTAATACTATTTTATCGGCTGATTTAATAATTTTATGATCAGAAGAAATGACAATTTCTTCTGAGGTGGAGACTGCTTCCAATGCCTTACTTACGGAATGAAGATTACCCATACCGTAGTCAATAACAACAACTCGTGTCATTGTTTAAACCCTACAAAGCTCCTTTTGTAGAAGGGATAACATCCTCTTGTTTTGAGTCTATTTCTAAAGCCATTCTAAGAGCTCTTCCGAAAGCTTTAAATATAGTTTCTATCTGGTGGTGAGTATTCTCTCCAGAAAAGTTCTCTATATGTAAAGTAAGAAATGCATGATTACAAAGAGATTGAAAAAAATGTTCAAACATATTTACATCAATCCCACCTACCTCTTCTTTAACAAAATCTACTTTCATATGTAACCCAGGTCGACCTGATAGGTCTAATACAACCCTAGAAAGGGCCTCGTCTAAAGGAACATAAGAATGTCCATATCGCTTAATACCTTTTTTATCGCCCACAGCTTTATTCAGAGCTTCTCCTAAAGAAATTCCTATGTCTTCAATTGTATGGTGATCGTCAATATGTAAATCACCCTTGGCTTGGATTTTGAGGTCAATCATCCCGTGTCTGCCAATTTGGTCTAACATATGCTCTAGAAAAGGTAGTCCTGTATCAAACTCCGTCTGCCCTGTTCCATCAAGATTTAACTCAATATTGATTTGGGTTTCCGATGTATCTCTATTTATAGTAACTTTTCTCATAATAAATCCATAAGGGTCGCGCATTATAGCTAATATGCCCAACTTGTTCATTACTTGTACAATTACATATTAATTTCATGTCTGTCTTAAGTACAAATCTTATAAAATGGCACAAGCGATTTGGCCGTAAGGACCTGCCATGGCAACTTCAAACAAACCCCTACAAAGTATGGATATCAGAAGTCATGCTACAACAGACTCAAGTCCAGACAGTCATTCCTTATTTCTTAAGATTTATGGAAAGGTATCCAGATATAGAGTCACTGGCAAATTCTAATGAGGATGAGGTCCTAAGTTATTGGTCAGGGTTGGGCTATTACTCCAGAGGAAGAAATCTACTCAAGGCTGCAAGAATGCTTAAGGCTGAAAATGATTCTGTCATGCCTAAGTCCTCAGAGGAGCTTCAATTACTTCCTGGGATTGGAAGATCCACTGCTGGAGCTATCCTGTCTCTAGGCTTCAAGGTTAAAGCGCCCATATTGGATGGAAATGCAAAAAGAGTTTTAGTTAGATATTTTCTAATTAGAGATTCCATTGATCTAACAAGTACCTCAAAAAAATTATGGAAGGTAGCTGAAGATAACCTTCCAGATAAAGAATGTGATATTTATACTCAAGCGATTATGGATGTGGGTGCTTTGATATGTAAGCGAACAAACCCTGAGTGCCCTGAATGCCCTTTAAATAAAAATTGTCTTGCCTTAAAGAAAAACAAGCAGCAATCCCTTCCCGCCAGGTCCCCAAAAAAAGAAAAACCCATCAAGAAAGTGCATTGGTTAATTGTGCAAAATATGGCTGGCGAATTTTTATTAGAAAACAGAACTGCAAAAGGTGTATGGGAAGGACTTTGGGCTTTTTTAGAGTTTGAAGAAGAGAGTGCCAGACAAGAATATATTAAACATTTACCAAAAGACTATGTGGTTTTAGATGAAAATAACAAGCTTAAGCATACATTCTCACATTACAAACTAGATATAAACCTTCTATCTATTAAGTTAAAACAAAATATACAAAATTTTGATAACAATAAAGTATGGTTTAATACAGAAGAATTGAAAAGTGTGGGCCTGCCTTCACCTGTTAGTAAAATTTTGAAAGAGATGAAATAAAATGACACGAACTGTTTTTTGTAAGAAGTATAAAGAAGAATTGGAAGGCTTAATATCAGCTCCATTTCCAGGCGAGAAAGGTGAGGAAATACTTAATAATGTATCCAAGAGAGCGTGGGAGGATTGGTTAGAACATCAGAAAATGCTGATTAATGAAGGTCAAATGAATCTGGCAGACAGGGAGTCAAGGAAATGGCTCAATGAGCAAATGGAACTTTTTCTTTCCGGAGAAGATTATGCCAAACCTTCAGGCTTTAAACCGGTTGAGTAAAACTTGCTTTTTTAGAATCAATTAATTGTATACAATCGCAACACCTTTAGTGCCCAGATAGCTCAGTCGGTAGAGCAAAGGACTGAAAATCCTTGTGTCGGTGGTTCGATTCCACCTCTGGGCACCACTTCCCAAGCATGTTTCAGCTTCCTTGTACTCATACAATGTGTAATGGGTCATCACTAGGTCATCATAAACATATCAAAAGCTTTCGCATTCAATAAATCTGTCGGGTTAGTTTCATCTCCTCTTTGGCTCCCACGCAGGAGCACCATAGCCCCCTCCCCCTATATATACTCATGCTCAAACATTTTTAGCCAAAAAGGTTTGTAAAGTAGTAGAGTAAGAATCATGTCTAAACCAAAATACTGGACTAAAAAATACAAAGTTGCATTTGTTGTAGGAGGATTAATTGCGTCCGGAGCTGTTTCTTGGGGAATTGGCATCTATGATTTCTTAATCTCTCCTTTAAGGAGTCTTGTTGTTATTCTTTTATTTTTCGTAGTTGGAGGTTTGGTATCTGTATTTATTGTAGCTATGGAAACTTTAGATGAGAAGCCAACTGGCTATCATTAGAAATAAGTAAATAAGAATGAACTCAAAAATAAATATTTTTAGATTCATGACTTAGAGGAGTTTGATTAATGGGTATATTTCTAATAGCACTCTCAGTTGCTTTCGGATGTTTCTATTTCTTTAAAGATAAAAAGGACAGAGGTGATGTTCCGGAGGCTGCAATTGCTTTCGCTATTGTCATGTTCTTTATGGGCTTATTCGCACTCTAGATTGATGGACATATTAAGCCGAAAAAAGTTGTAAAGTAGTAAAGTAAGAAACATGTCTAAATTACCCGACCCTAGGATTAAGTTTCTTTACAAGGAAGTAATTTATAAAAGAGCAAATTTTGCATTTAAGTATGTTTTTTGGACTCTTTTTCTTATTTTTATTATTTTTTTATTATCTTACCTACCTACACCGTATGAAGGCCCAGATAGTTATAGAAATGGAATAGACCCTGGTTACTTTACTTATACTGAATTTTGGATTGGGATATTTTTTTTATGGGTAGGTGTTTTTTTTAAACCTAATTTTTTTAGATTTTGGTAAGGTTACTAAGATGAAAAAACTAATACTAATAACCGGGATACTGCTTTCAACTAGCCTGTGGGCTGATAATTATGAAAATGAAATCATTTTCTACGAAGAGTTTAGCCCACTTAAAAGTGAGCAAGAAACTGCTAAGTTTTCGGAATACTATCAGAGCATAGTAGATAAAAATGAGCCAGATACTCTCGGATGGAAGTTCTTTAAAGCGGAAGACAAAGTCATAGCCATACTAAGATGGAAAGATTCACAAGCAATAGTGAGACACTTAGAAAATGTTTCTGAAGGCGGAATCCTTGAAGAGGACTTTAAAGCTTTTAATGAACACTTTGCTATTAACAGTATTGCAGTTTACGGAAATGTAGATGCTGATGTTAAAAAAATGCTTATGGACTTTGGACTGCCATTTGAATTCAATCCATTAATTGCTGGATATAGTAGATAAATGAAACGCTATACCCTCCTACTAACCTTGCAAGTCTCTGGAAGTTTGTGGTCTGATGAAAAAAAGTAACTAGAAAGTAACTTTATTGCACTAGAAAATTATAAAAAAAAGTATTATCTTATCTTGGTGTCGGCGGATTGTTTGATATTGAATAGAGATGGAAGGCCTCTGAGCTTTTTTCCACTTTCAGTCGTCGACTGGCATTCTGCTATTAAACTGACTTTAAACCGAAAAGTCTTCGTTGTGAAAGATCACAGCGATTGGGTCGTCAGGTCTCCAAGCGTGGCCTTAAATGTGCCGAGCATAATCATGCTCTCTAATTATCATAATCTCAAGAAAGAGGTAAAGTTTTCAAGATCAAATGTTTTTTCCAGAGATAACTACGTTTGCCAGTACTGCGAGGAAAAATTTCCAAAGAATGATCTTACTCTAGATCATGTTATTCCAATTTCAAAAGGAGGTGATACTTCTTGGGAGAATGTCACTACATCATGCAAAGTTTGCAATAACAAAAAAGGCAATTCTGATCTGAAACCAATGACGACGCCTAAGAAACCAACCTTAAAGCATATGATGAAATCCTATTTAGATTTATCTTATAACTTCAAAGATGAGGAATGGACTAAATACATTGATATCGATTGAAATTTACAGATTAGTAAAGTTAATACTTACAACCAGTGTCTTTCTTTCAACTAGTCTGTGGGCTAGTCCAAAGGACACTATTTGCTTTATTGACCTTAAGGAGGATAGGGTTTTTTCGGGAAAGCATTCACTCCTAGTGAGTGAAAACTGTGAGAGGAATAATATATTTAATGTATATGCCAATAAAAGTTACCTTAATGCTGACGCTGTTGTGACTAGTTGGTGCAGATACGATAGACATATTAATATATATAGAGTTGAGGAAATATTTACTGTTAATTGTGTTCTTTACGATAATAAGCCAAGAGAACTCATAGAGTAAACTTCCCCACTACATTACATTCCTCAAAGTCTTCCTTGTTATGATAACAATACAGGATTTATTGAATCTAAGATCTTGAGATTCTAAATCTGAGAAAAATGAGAATGGGATATTCCCCATTTTCCTTTTTCTTTTATAAGAATCATAGTTGCATGATTAAAAACAGGCGGGGAAACATCTCCTACTCCCGCTATAAAATCAAATCTTCTTTGAAAATGTGCAACCGCAACATTTCCATATATTCTGACTTCAGGAGAAATAATAGTTTGTATGATTTTCCAATCAGGATCTCTTTTTAAAGTCGCTGACCTTCTTTCCTTTTGGATCATCAAATTATCAACCTGATTAGGCCATTTATCTGAACCAGAAATCATCACCCTATCATCTCTTATTAAGTTCGCTTGAGCATCAAGGTCACTTTCTAAGGAAGCCCATTCCTTTATAAACTGAACTACCTCTTCTTCTTCAGAGCTATAAATTTGTCCTGAGACAGCAGATATTAATAACGAAAGTAAAATTAATTTTGGCAATTTTTTGTTCATGATATTACTCCTTTAAAGATAGAATTTTAAATTTTTAACATAAGAATCTTATCACTATAGGTCTTGAGTTTATATCGTTAACTAATATATGCACTATGAAAGTTTTAAATGACGATATTCATCGTAAAATAGGAAGTTATGAAAGAGAATACTCAATAAAAAAGAGTGGAATTAATGTGGATTATTCTAATTATTGTATTAATGTGCTGGGAGGCTTACTGGACCTACCATGCATGTTGGATAGCTTCTAAACTGGATGAAAAAAAATCTTTCTTTTTTTTTCTAGTCTTCAATCTATTAGGAATTCCAGAGATAATTTATATTTACAAAAAGAAAAAAGAGTTTGATGCAACCCTGTGACGGTTTCACTTAATCGGAGTAATTATCACGTATTTAGGAAAGGACTATGATCGAATTAATATTACTTGCTATCTTGATATTTGTTGGAGTTCTCTGGTTTAGAAATTTATCAAAAAAACAAGACCAAGAAGAAACTGAGGTTGAAGGAAACTTGCAGGCAAATAAATGGGGAACTTATTTTTCTATAATTATAGTGAGCGGTTTCTTCATTTGGCTTTTAATAACTAATGGTAATTTGAATTAAGGGAGATTATTTAATGGATAAAGGTAAAGTTTTTACAATTGGGTTATGGGCGATTCTGGGAGTTAACTATCTATTTGATTTTTCTAGTTGGGTAAATTATTTTGCCGTTTTATTATTAGCGATACACCTAATTGAATACGTTGTTTTTTTTAAAAGAATCAAAGACTCTGAAGATAACTTATTTTATGGATTTTTAATGACACTAATCTTTGGCGTTTTATATATTCAACCCTTAAAGAAATAATGAGTTCAATATCTGTACTTCCCGTGACTGATCAATAATCGGAATAGATAGATGAAGAAGATTTTATCCTTTTTGCTTTTCGCCTTTTGCATATTTTTCCTCTTAATAGGCCTATATCTGTCCGGATATTCTTTTCTTAACTTTTCAGGTAAGTTACTTATAGTCAACTTATTGTCCTCCCTTATGTGCCTTGCGATTTCAAGTGCCTTGTATTTTTTAAGGATTAAGTTGAACAGTTGAAATCGTCCACTAATCTAGTTATAAATTAATTAGTAATAATCTAAAAAGATGAAGTTGTTTAATAAAAAAAATAAATTATTTCCTGCTATAGAACCATATGATTCTGGGTTCATTAAGAAAGGAATTCATGAAATTTATTATGAACAAAGTGGTAATCCCAAAGGCAAACCGGCTATCTTTCTTCATGGTGGTCCAGGAGGCGGTGCTGGAGGCTTCTCCAGAAGATTCTTTAATCCAAAGAAGTACAGGATAGTCCTTTTTGATCAAAGAGGATGTGGAAAAAGTAAACCGCATGCCTCCTTAGAAGACAATACTACTTGGCATTTGGTAGAAGATATCGAATCTATAAGAGAACAATTAGATATTGAAAAATGGCTAGTCTTTGGTGGGTCTTGGGGAAGTACCTTAGCTTTAGCTTACGCACAAAGTCATCCTCAGCGCGTCAGTGAGCTCGTGCTAAGGGGAATATTCATGCTCAGAGAAAAAGAACTTCAATGGTTTTATCAGTATGGTGCAAGTGAAATATATCCTGAGGCGTGGCAAGGATTTTTAGAAGAGATCCCTCAAGAGAAGAGAACTAATCTTATCGAAGCTTATAGAGAAATCTTTGGTGGTGATGATGAAGAAAAAAAGCTATCTGCAGCAAAAGCATGGTCGAAATGGGAGGCTTCTACCAGCTTCATTAACCACAATCCAGAAGCAGTTAAAGAATCTATCAATAATCAATTTGCTTTAGCTTTCGCACTTATTGAAAATCATTATTTTGTTAATAAAGGCTTCTTAGATCATGAAAATCAACTTTTAGATAATATTGAAAAAATTAGACATATACCGGCAGTTATTGTCCAAGGTAGATATGATGTTGTATGCCCTCCAACAACAGCTTATGAATTACATCAAAGATGGCCTGAATCAGAATTAAAGATAGCCCCTTTCTCGGGTCATTCAGCATTTGAAGAGGAAATCACGGATTTGCTCATAGAGACTACAAATAATTTCAGCAAATAAATTTTCTTCTCATTCTAAAATTTAATATTTTTGAATAATTCGTTTAAACTAAATTCATGGGAGAAATTAGGCACGTTTCAATAGACACCCCTATCGAAGAGATACTCAGCATTTTAGAAGAAGATGCAGGATTAATTATCGACAACTATCTTAGTAAGGAAAACGTAAATTTAATCAAAGACGACCTGAGACCTTATCTAGAGGTAACTAGACATGGGCAAGATGAGTTTACAGGTTTTGAGACTAAAAGAGTTGGTGCACTAATGGCAAGATCTAAAACTTGCCAAGATTTAGCGTTAGATCCATTAATCAATGACATGGTTGATAATTTCCTTGGACCTCATTGTGAGAACTATCAATTACATTTCACATCAGCCATACAAATAGGCCCTGGGGAATCAAGCCAGATTCTCCACAGAGATAGAGGATTATGGGGTGGGTATATCCCAAGAAGAATAGAAACTCAATTCAGTACCGTCTGGGCAATTACTGACTTCACTAAAGAGAATGGCGCTACTCAAGTTGTACCTGGATCTCACAAATGGGATAAAAATAGACAACCTCTTCCTGAAGAAATAGCTTACGCTGAGATGGAGGCAGGTTCTGTCTTTATATATACAGGATCTGTCTTACACGGAGGTGGTACCAATACGACTAGAGAATCAAGATTAGGAGTGTTTCTTCACTATGCTCCTGGCTGGCTTAGACAAGAGGAAAATCAGTATTTATCTTGCCCTCCGGAAATAGCTAAAACTTTTAGCCCTGAACTGAGATCTTTAATAGGTTATTCTAAAGGTGGTTATGTTTTAGGCTTTTTTTCAGATCCAACTGATGAAGAGGGAAAACTTGAATCAGTATCCCCTGAAAAGTTATTTGGTGAATCAAATGACAAATACGAAAACCTAGCTACTCCAGAAAATTTAGTAAAAGAATCTACGAAACAATAAACTAAAGGATTAGTGGACAATAGAACTCAAGAGTTCCTTTCGCAACCTGTAATGCCCTTGCTGATAAGAATGTCAGCACCAAATACTATTGCTTTTTTTATTCAGTCGATAGTTGTACTCACGGAAGTTTGGTTTATAAGTAAGCTAGGGACAAATTCTCTAGCAGCTGTGGCTCTTGCTTTTCCTTTATTGATGATCACTCAGACTATGTCTGGAGGTGCCCTTGGGGGAGCAGTAACATCTGCCATAGCTCGTAGCATGGGTGCAAATGATATTGATAAAGCTGAAAAATTGATTTGGCATTCGATTGTTATTTCTCTTGGTGGGGCCCTAACCTTCTTAATGATTTTTTTATTATTTGGAAAGCAACTGCTTTTCTTACTAGGAGGGAGAGGAGATATTCTTCAAGAGTCATATATGTATTGTTCTGTGCTGTTTTTTGGAGGCCTAATACTCTGGTTATCCGGAAGTCTAAGTGCAGTATTAAGAGGAATGGGAAATATGCGCTTTCCAGCAACTCTCATGGTTTGCACCTCTTTTTTACAAGTTCTTCTCTCAGGTGGATTTATCTTAGGATGGTATGGATTTCCTCAAATAGGTGTTCCTGGTGCGGCAGTTGCAACTCTAATAAGTGCAAGTTTAATGGTCGCAATCATAATAATGAAACTAGTAAGTAAGTCCGTTCCTGTTAGATTAAGAATTAGTAAATTCTTATTTAGTAAACATTTATTCAATAATATTTTTGAAGTTGCAGTACCGGCCTCAGTATCACCATTGCTTACAGTAGGTACCATATTAGTTCTCACTGGGTTGGTAGGAACTTTTGGTACCGAGGCATTAGCAGGCTATGGGATTGGATCTAGAGTGGAGTTTCTTATGATTCCTCTGATTTTCGGTATAGGAACAGCAATGACTTCAATAGTTGGAGCGAATATTGGAGCACAAAATATAGAAAGAGCCGAAACAGTTGGAATCTATGGAGGAACCACTGCTGGAATTGTTTCAATCTTTATAGGTCTCACTTTAGCAATATTCCCAGATGCTTGGATTCAGTTTTTTACAGATGACCCAAAAGCTTATGAAGTTACGAAGAAATATATTCAAATTGTTGGTCCATTTTATATATTTCAGGGCATAGGCCTCTCTCTTTACTTCGCATCGCAAGGAGCAAATGCCATGAAATGGCCAACTGTAGCAACAATAGCTAGATTTTTAATAGCGAGTATTGGTGGAGGAATTTCTATCTATTGGCTGGATCTCGGTATTGAATCAATATTTATCTCTTCATCTTTAGCAATGATGGTGTTTGGTACCATGATCTTTATATCAATCAAAAGAGGGGCTTGGAGGATAAATACCTGAAGTTTCTTATATATTCTGAATTTCTCCTGATTTTAATGCAGCCCTTTCTGTAGGTTGATAAGTAATTATATATGCCCTTCTCTCTTGATCAGATCGATTTGCGGATGAACCATGAACTAAGTGAGGGTTAAAGAAGATTAGAGAACCTGCCTCAGCTTCAAGATCTACAGAATGCTTGATATTGAAACATTCTTTGTCAGTATAAAATCCGCCCAGCTGCGAATCATCAAAAGTTCCCGGCAAGCAACCTTTCTTATGACTGCCTCGAATAACACTAAAACACCCATTATTTTTATCAGATGAATCGAGACATAAGTAAACATTAGGTAAAGAATCTACATCCTTACTATCGTGAATCCAATAGGGAGAATCTTGATGCCAGCCAAAGCCCGATCCAACTTTTGGTCTTTTAAGATTCAATTTATCAGTCCAAAGGCTAAGATTATCAACAGATAAGATCGACTTGATCGGATCCGTTAGTCTTTTATCTGCAATTACTTTATCCAGCTCATTATTTAAGAAGTGAGCAGGTTCTATAACTTTTAGATATTGACTGTATGGATCCGGTTCATATTGAAGAGTTAAATAATCTATATCAACAAATTTTTTTTTGTCTAAAAAATATTCTTTACCACTATCAGAAACGGAATGAGCCTTGAGTACAGTAGCCTCAAATATATCCCTAAGATTTTCTAGCTCCTCTGATACGAATTGATTTGGTCGAACAAGAAAGCCATCCTCAAGGTATCGACTATGCTCTTTATCAGTAAGAAAAAAGGACACTTACCTTTAGATAAGTGAAATACCCATCATAATTAGACAAATGATGGAAACAAACCAAAGGATTGTTCTTAGATATAAAATGCCAAACATATAGGAAAAGTAATAAAGCACTCTAGAACCTAGCCAGAACATTGCTAGATTGAAGTTATCTATATCGAGCATTATGGATAAAAGGCTTAAGGCTAAGAATGCGGGTAAGCTTTCAAGGATATTATTTCCAGCTCTTCTTGTTCGGCCAACAATGGACGCCTCTTCCACTGAACCTTCTCTGTTAGAAATAAGAAAGTCTAAGTTTTTACTATTTAGTAAAGCTGGAGTTAATAATTGTATAAGGGTTAATAATAAGGCGAGAAGAATTAATGTAATCATTATAAATATCCTGTGTTAGTCTCACCTAAAGATTAAACTAGATTAACCTTAAATTAAACCCCAATTTAAAAGATAAATGAGATTCCTAAATAGAATTTTTACGATTAAGAATGTACCTTCTGTTAATTGGAGCTCTGAATTTCCTCTAAATACCAGACCAAGATTTATCACGTTGCTGATGCTTGTAATTGGTCTTTTCTTATTTGGCTTAGGTGAGGCTATTATTATAGGAAGCGGTTCTGGAGTTAGTCCTTGGACCGTATTAGCCCAAGGAATTTCTTCAAAGTCTGGCCTCTCAATTGGAATGGCTACCTTTCTAATTAGCGTATCTATTCTTGTGTTCTGGATACCTTTGAAACAGGTTCCAGGGATAGGAACTATTCTAAATGCTATCATTATTGCTTCTGCTATAGACTTAACTCTTCCTTACTTGCCTCATCCTGATTCCTTGGTCTTAAAAATATTACAAGCGTGTTTTGGTATCTTAATTGTGGGAATTGGAAGTGGTATCTATCTCTCTAGCAATCTGGGTCCGGGACCAAGAGATGGTCTAATGGTTGGACTACAGAAAAAAACCGATACTTCAATAGCTACCATCAGAACTATTATTGAACTTTCCGCAGTACTAATGGGATGGATGCTTGGAGGGCTAGTCGGGATTGGAACAATTCTATTTGTCTTCGGAATTGGTCCATGTGTTGGTATTGGACTAACTTTAGTTGAAAAATTTTCAAAACGACCTTGATTTAAATTACTTGAAAAGTAACTTATTGTCTCTTCTAATGGACTATCAACAACATTAAATTATTATGAAAAGAAGCGTAACCATTCCATCTACAATTATTTCAATTGCTTTAGGGATACTTATTGCCACTGCAGGAAGCCAAGGTTCAGAAAGCTATAATGGGATAGCGTTATTTGCTATCTGTGCATCAGTTAGCTTTTTATTACATTGGATAATATTCATACCTTCATATATTTATCAAACCGAACACTATTTTGATTTAACTGGATCAATCTCTTATCTGAGTGCAATAGCCTTAGGGTTTTATCTAAATCCATCGATGGATCCGAGAGATCTCCTAATAGGAGCTTTAATTTCTATTTGGGCACTAAGGCTGGGTTCTTTCCTTTTTATGAGAGTTAAGCAAGATGGAAAAGACGATAGATTTACAATCATGAAAACTCAATTTCACTGGTACATAATGACGTGGACCATAGGTGGACTCTGGGTTTTCCTCACCATGGCAGCAGGTCTTGCTGCAATCACTTCTAATGTTAATGTACCTCTAGGTGTAATGGCGTATTTAGGTTTATCTCTATGGATTTTTGGTTTTTCTATTGAAGTAATAGCAGATAGGCAAAAAAGAAATTTTAAAAAGCGACAGAATAAAGATAAAGAATTTATTACCAGTGGACTTTGGGCCTGGTCGAGGCATCCTAATTATTTTGGCGAGATTACCTTATGGTTAGGGCTTACTCTAATAGCCTTTCCAGTTTTAAGTGGTTGGCAACTAGTTACCCTCATATCTCCTGTCTTCGTTTATATACTTCTGACTAGAATTAGTGGAATACCATTGTTAGAAAATAGAGGTATGAAAAAGTGGGGTTCTGATCCGGAATATATCGACTATTTAGAAAGAACACCTTCCTTGGTGATGAGAAAACCTAAAAAATAAAAAATTGGAGTTATTAAAATGACGAGACAAGAACAAACCGGTGGATGTTTATGCGGAAAAGTAAGCTATCTTTTCAATAAAGATGAAGTGATATCAGCTCATCATTGTCACTGTGTTGACTGTAAAAAAAGCACTGGTAGCGGTAAAGCAACAATACTATTAATTCCCAATAATTCCCTAAAAGTAAAAGGTAGCCTAAAATTCTTTACTGTTACTGGTTCGGCTGGTTCAAATGTTTCAAGAGGGTTTTGTGAAGAGTGTGGGTCACCTCTCATTTCCTTCGTAGAAGAAAACCCAGATATCAAATTCATCAAAGCGGGGAGTATTGATGACTCTTCTTGGGTTACTGCTAACTCTAATTTTTGGAGCTCCACTGCAAGTCCTTGGTCGCCTGCAGATGAAAAGATAAATAACTTTACACATAATCCTGATTTCGTATAAACATTGAAACCATCCGATCTCTACTCCAAGTTAATTGAAGATGGGCAACTGAGCTTTGACGAAGCGCAAGCTGCTCTCTTAGATGAACTTGATAAACTAAGTGATAATCTCGCTAAACGATCTAGATCTTGGTTTAGTCGAAAACCAATCAATGGCTTTTATATCAGAGGTGAAGTTGGAAGAGGGAAAACTCAAATCATGGATATTTTCTTTGAAACTCTGGATGTTAAGAAAAAAAAGAGAGTTCATTTTCATAGATTCATGAAAATACTTCATGATGATTTAGATAAGATATCGGGACAAAAAGATCCCTTAAAAATAGCTGCAAAGAATATTTCAAATGAAACAGAAGTCCTTTGCTTTGATGAGTTTTATGTTGAAGATATTGGAGATGCAATGTTACTTGGGAGATTTATAAATGAGTTATTCGAAAATCAAGTAACACTCATTACAACTTCAAATACCCATCCTGATAATCTATATAAAGATGGACTTCATCGGTCTAGATTCCTTCCGGCAATAGAATCCATAAAAAAGCACTGTGAGATATATGAATTAAACTCGGCCCAAGATTATCGTCTTAGAACACTTGAACAGTTAGAAATATTTACTGTAGGAGAGCAGGCTGAAGGAAGGAAAAAATTGGAATCTAATTTCTCTGAACTAACTAATAATGAATTTATAGAAGATGGGAATATACAGATTCTAGGAAGAAAAATTAAAACTATTAGACTAGCTAAAGGATCTGTCTGGTTGTCATTTCATGAGATCTGTGAAGGACCAAGAAGCGCGAAAGATTATATTGAGGTATGTAGTGAGTTCCATACTCTCTTTGTATCTGGCATTCCAGTCATGAGGGCTGAAAATGATGACTCAGCGAGAAGGTTTATTGCCTTGGTAGATGAATGCTACGAAAGGAATGTGAACTTAATCCTATCTATGGAAGCAGACTTGAAAGAAATTTATATAGGTGAACGATTATTTGAACCCTTTAAAAGAACTATCAGTAGATTAGAAGAAATGAGGTCAAGAGAATATCTCTCAAGACCTCATCTAATATAACTAGACCGATTGCAGCATCTTTATTTCAGGTGCACCTGCCATAAAGCCACCCATTTGCGCACCTAGCTCTCTGAAATAATCTGTTTTTCCATGAGCTGCATGAGCTTCTTCATCTTTATATCTTTCTAAGAAAACATAAGTTGTATCATCTTCCTTATAAAGGTCGTAATAAACAACTCCATCCTCATTGGCATTCACTTTCTCAACCAGCTGAGAAGCAATGGCTTCAAAATCTGAACCCGATCCTTCTTTTATCTTTAAAGTAGCTACAATTCCGATCATTTTTTTCTCCCTTATTTTTAAATTAGCTGTAGACTTTAGTTAGTTTCAAAAAAATAATCGAGAACTTTTTTAAGCATGGAAAACTTAGTCATAATTGGAGCAGGACAATCTGCCATCCAATGTATAACTTCTTTAAAGAAAGAAGGGTATACAGGCTCAATTACAATGATAGGAGAAGAAGAGCATCTCCCCTACCAAAGACCGCCTCTCTCTAAAGGTTTTCTTGATGATTCAATTAATAAAGAAAGGCTATATTTCAAAAAGTTAGATTTCTTTACTGAAAATAAAATTCAACTCAAACTTGGAACCGTAGCCAATAAAGTTGACCTTAAAAACAAACTTATTTTTTTGTCGGATGAAACAAATCTTAGTTTTGATAAGTTAGTTTTTGCTACAGGCAGCAGAGTTCGTGAATTAGATTTTCCTGGAAATAATCTTAGTTCAATCCATTACCTAAGGGGTTTAGAAGATGCTGAATCCATAAAAAATGACATGGAGAGAAGTAAAGATATAGTCATTATAGGGGCTGGCTATATAGGTCTGGAAGTTGCTGCAATAGCAGCCAAAAAGAATGTAACAGTTTCAGTTATAGAAATGGCCGATAGAGTTATGAACAGAACAGTAGATCCTCAGATTTCAGATTACTACTTAAAACTTCATGAGAGTAATGGAGTTAAGTTTTCATTCAATAATAGCCTACAAGAGATAAAAGGTTCGACAACAGTAGAATCTGTTTTATGCTCAGATGGATCAGAAATTAAAGCTGATATGGTGGTTATAGGAGCAGGCATTATCCCCAATGTAGAGCTTGCCGAAGATGCTGGTGTAATTTGTGATAATGGAATTCTTGTTGATGAGTTTGGACAAACAAATCATAAAAATGTTTATGCTTGCGGAGACTGCACGAGCCATCCTAATAAATTACTGAATAGACAACTTAGACTAGAATCGGTTCATAATGCAATGGAGCAATCTAAAACGGTAGCTCTTTCGGCTTTGGCCAAACCTTTGGAATACAATCAAGTGCCATGGTTTTGGTCAGATCAGTACGATCATAAATTACAAATAGTTGGTCTGTCTGGTGGACATGATAATGTAACCTTAAGAGGTAACACTAAAGATCAACAATTTATGCTCTTTTACACTAAAGAAAATGAACTCGTTGCTGTAGATGCAGTCAATAATCCAAAAGAATTTTTAATATGTAGAAAGCTGGTAGCAAATAAAGTTAAAATAAAACCTGAAATGATTTCAGATACACACACCAACCTAAATGATTTAATCTAATGAAAGAAACAATCGTAACAGAATATGCTCTAGGCCAAGTTGTTAAACATAAGTACCTCGATTTTAGAGGTGTCATTTATGATGTTGACCCTGAATTCAATAATACTGAAGAATGGTATCAATCAATCCCTGCAGCAATAAGGCCTAAGAAAGATCAACCTTTTTACCACGTATTTGCTGAAAATGATCAAGTCTTTTACTCGGCTTATGTATCTCAACAAAATCTATTAGTTGATGATAGCCAGGTACCTGTAGAGCATCCTGACGTGCCTGTTTTCTTTGGTGGGTTTGACGGAGAGTCTTACGAAATATTGGAAAATAGTAAGAACTAATCTTACACTTTTCTTACTTGCTCATAAGCAAGGCCAACGCAGCAAGAAAAAACATCCATAGCAGCATCTAGCTCTTCTATAGAACATGCGGTAGGAGCTATTCTTATAAATTTATCTTCTTGATCTATACCATACGGATGCGTGGCACCTGCAGGAGTGAGTTTCAGTCCCAGTTCAGCCGCTAAGGAAATTATGTTTCTTGCCATTCCTATATCTGATTCAAAAAGTATGAAATAACCTCCTTCAGGACTAGTCCATGCTCCTAAACCCATAGACTCAAGTCTATTATTAACAAGATCGAATTTTGGCTTAACGATATCTGCATGCCTTCTCATATGTTCCTGTAGATCATTTTCTTGAAAAAATCTAACATGCCTCGCTTGATTTAATTTATCGGGACCTATCATTAAGGCAGAATAGAAAGGAAGGAATGACTCTTGGTTAAGCTCAGACATAGCAATAAATCCAACACCAGCTCCAGCAAATGTTATCTTTGAAGTTGACCCAAACTCAACCACAACATCTTCACAGTCATTGTTCTTAGCTAAACTAAATATATCAAATAGAGGAGTTTGATCAGATAAATCATGCACTGCGTAGGCATTGTCCCAAAAGATTATACTTTTGGTTTTAGAATTACTGAAAATTTCCAGTAGACCTTCAGTTACTTCAGAGCTATAAATCTCGCCTGTTGGATTAGAATATTTTGGTACACACCAAATTCCCCTAATTGATTCATCCGTCTCAACAAGTGTCTGTATCTCATTCAAGTCAGGTCCTTCTCCAGTAAGGCTAACAGGGATCATATTGATGCCGAATGTTTCACATAACTTAAAATGCCTATCGTAGCCCGGAACAGGACAAAGGATAGACACTCTTTCTTTATTGCTCCAAGGACCTGTGCCATTACCTTCTACAAATAGAAATGATAGAAATTGTGACATTAGGGAAAGGCTGCTATTTCCTCCAGCCCAGATATAGTCTTTTGAACAGCCTAAGATCTTAGAACCTAGCTCTCTGCAACCGTCTATCCCTTTAATTTCTCCGTAATTTCTTATATCCACACCATCCGATATAAAATAATTTCCTCTAAAGGCAGCTAAGTCATTTGATAGATCTAATTGGTCTGCTGAAGGCTTGCCTCGCGTCAAATCTAAGGAAAGATTCTTAGATTTAAGCTCTTCAAACTTAGAAATATAGTCCATTTGTTTTAGGTTGAATATATAAAAAACGTGATCTTAACATTGAGCGTTGTTGAGGGGTAAAGAAATTATAATTGATTAATTTTTATACAAATTAAGATTAGTTAAGTGAAAGCTGGCTATTGAGAATTAGTGCACAAAGTTATCCACATTCTTAGTGGATAAGATAGATACACCAAAGACAATCCAGTCAAGAAATAGTACAATTCTTTTTTAAGTAAAGAGCTTTGAAGAAGAAAACCTCTCTATATCAGAATCACTTAGACCTAAATGCCAAAATGGTAGATTTCCATGGATGGTCTATGCCCATTAATTATGGGTCTCAGATAAATGAACACAATAGTGTCCGGGAAAACTGTGGTATTTTTGATGTTTCTCACATGACAATTCTTGATTTCAAAGGTGATGATGCAGAATTATTTGTAAGAAAATTAATTTCCAACGACATTAAAAAACTTACCGAAACTTACGCTGGTTTGTATTCAGCAATGGTAAA
Source organism: Gammaproteobacteria bacterium (assembly GCA_004214065.1). GTDB lineage: Bacteria > Pseudomonadota > Gammaproteobacteria > Magnimaribacterales > Magnimaribacteraceae > Magnimaribacter. The sequence continues at coordinate 67,557 of SGZM01000004.1, forward strand.
TGAACAGGGTGGTGTCATTGATGATCTCATAGCTTATAAGATGGAAACAGGTTATCGCTTAGTTGTAAATTGTGCAACAAGGGGCGAAGATCTTAAATGGATTTCTAAGAAGTCACTCGATTTTAAAGTAGAAATGATAGAAAGAGATGATTTATCCATGATAGCCGTGCAAGGTCCTAAATCATCAGATGTTCTCTCCGAATGTCCAGCTCCGATAGTGAGGGCATTGGAATCAAAAAAAAGACAACAGGGCGTTTACGGTAACAATATGTTTGCTACCAAAACAGGATACACTGGAGAAATAGGGTTTGAAGTAATACTCCCTCATGAGCAGGCAGTAAATCTTTGGCAAAATGCAGTTGATGCTGGAGCAGTTCCCGTTGGACTGGGGGCCAGAGATACACTAAGGCTTGAAGCAGGGATGAACCTATATGGATTTGAAATGGATGAATCTATAACACCCTTTGAATGCAATATGTCATGGACAGTCGATTTCAGTGATGCTGATAGAGAATTTTTTGGTAAAAAAGCTCTTGAAAATTTCCTCAAAGATGAAAGTTACAATGAACTTGTTGGAATAATGTTAGATGAGAGAACTATCCTGCGCCAAGGTCAAAAGCTTTGGTTCAACGACAATGAAGATTTAAATGGCATTGTCACAAGTGGCACCTACTCACCTACCCTCAAAAAGCCAATCGCACTAGCTAGAATCCCAAAAATGGATTTAAAAAGCTGTTTTACCGAAGTGAGAGGAAAGAAGGTTTTTGCTAAAATAGGGCCTCCAAAGTTTATCAAAGAAGGTAAAGAAATTTTTAAGGAAAGATTATGAGCACTAATAATGAAGTAAGGTATCTAGCCAGTCATGAATGGGGAAGAATAGATGAAGAAGGAATACTCACTGTTGGAATTAGTAATCATGCGCAAGACCTCTTAGGTGATATCGTTTTCGTAGAGCTCCCAGATATTGGTAAGGAGTTAGATGCTGAAGAAGAATCGGCAATAGTCGAATCAGTTAAAGCAGCCTCAGATGTTTACACTCCACTTTCAGGTGAGGTCATAGAAATAAATGAAAAACTCTTTGACGAACCTGAAATAGTAAATAACTCACCATTTGAAGATGGATGGTTTTTTAAAATAAAACTTCATGATAGTTCAGCTTTTGAAGATCTTATGACAGAAGATGAATATAACGCTTCCTGTGAGGAATAGATAAAAATATAACTTTGAAAAAATCAAAAAATAATCTTTTTTCTGACCGGCACATAGGCACCACTCAAGAGGATAGAAATTCTATGCTCGAATGTATTGGGTACAAGTCGATGGATCAATTTATAAAGGCTGTGATCCCGTCTAATATCTTAGAAGAAGGAAAGATAAACCTGGGTGAACAAAAAACTGAAGAAGAAGCCCTTTTAGAACTAAAACAAATTGCCGAACAAAATAAAGTATATAAAAGTTTTATCGGGCAAGGTCATTACAATACTCACACACCTAAAGTGATCTTAAGAAATGTATTTGAAAATCCCGGGTGGTATACCTCCTACACACCTTATCAACCTGAGATATCTCAAGGTAGATTAGAAGCATTAATAAATTTCCAAACAATGGTAACTGACCTTACTGGCATGGAAATATCAAACGCATCTCTATTGGATGAGGCGACAGCAGCCGCAGAAGCTATGACATTAGCAAAAAGAGCTTCTAAATCTTCATCAGATACTTTTTATGTTGATGAAAATAGTTTCCAAAATACCATCAATGTATTAAAAACTCGTGCTAAACCACTTGGAATAGAACTAAAAATAGGGCCACTAGAAGAAGCCCAACATGAAGAGTATTTTGGCGTATTTATTCAATATCCAGGCTCTGATGGTTTAATTAATGACTTTTCTAGTATTGTTGATTCAATTCATGAAAAAAAAGGAATTGCTGTTTTTGCGAGTGACCTATTAGCACTCACATTACTAAAATCTCCGGGGGAAATGGGAGCAGATATAGTCGTTGGCTCATCCCAAAGATTTGGTGTTCCACTTGGATGTGGAGGACCGCATGCAGCCTTTATGTCTGTGAGAGAGGATCTCAAAAGATCTTTGCCTGGAAGAATTGTTGGTGCATCTGTTGATAGCTCGGGTGATTTAGCATATCGCCTTGCCCTTCAAACGCGAGAACAGCATATAAGAAGGGAAAAAGCTACAAGTAATATCTGTACTGCACAAGCCTTACTGGCAATAATGGCCGGATTCTATGCCCTCTACCATGGGAAAGACGGTCTCATCAAGATAGCACAAAAGGTGAATCTGCTTACTAGTATTCTCAAAGAAAACCTTTCTGATGAAGGCTTTGAATCCAAAAATGATGACTTCTTTGATACCTTGGTTATAAAGACTAAATCAGTAACGAATGAAGTTCATGCGAGAGCAATAGAAAATAATTTCAATCTGAGAATTATAGATTCGGAATCTTTAGGCATTTCACTAGACGAAACATCTTCAATAGAAGATGTAAAAATTTTACTAAATATATTTAGTAATTCCGACAAAGATCTCATCGAATCAAGTGAAAAATCAATACCAGAAAGTCTTGAGAGAAAATCAGATTTTCTTGATCATGTTGTTTTTAAACAATTTCATTCAGAAACAGAGATGTTAAGGTACATAAGAAAATTAAGCGATAAAGATATAGCCCTAGATAGAGCTATGATCCCGTTAGGATCTTGTACCATGAAGTTAAATGCTACTTCAGAAATGATTCCTGTTAGCTGGTCAGAATTCTCTAATATTCATCCTTTTGCTCCAAAAGATCAGTTGGCGGGCTATTCCAGACTAATTAATGAAATGGAAGAAATGCTTGCTCTTCTGACAGGCTATTCGGCTATATCCTTGCAACCTAACGCAGGGTCACAAGGTGAATATGCTGGACTTCTGGCTATAGATGCATTTCATAAGAGTAATGATGAAAATAGGAATATTTGTTTAATTCCAAAATCTGCACACGGAACTAATCCAGCATCTGCACAAATGGTGGGATTGAAAGTCGTTCCTGTAGATTGTGATGCAGAAGGTAATATAGACATAGATGATCTAAAAGATAAAGCTTCAACTCATTCAGCTAACCTTTCTTCTCTGATGATAACTTACCCTTCTACTCACGGAGTTTTTGAAACATCGGTATCTCAGGTCTGTGAGATTATTCATTCTCATGGTGGTCTTGTTTATATAGATGGTGCTAATTTCAATGCCATGGTCGGACTTTGCTTTCCGGGTTCTTTTGGCGGTGATGTTTCTCACCTAAATCTTCATAAAACTTTTTGCATACCGCATGGTGGCGGAGGTCCGGGCATAGGTCCTATCGGAGTAGTAGATAAACTGAAAGATTTCATCCCTTCTCACCATGAAGAACATAAATTTGTTGGTCCTGTGTCTGGAACAGACTGGGGAAGCGCTAGTATATTGCCCATCAGCTGGATGTACATGAAAATGATGGGCACAGATGGTCTTGTCAGTGCTACTCAAAACGCAATATTGAATACAAACTATATTGCGACTAAATTAAAAGGTCATTACGAGATACTTTATAAAGGTAAAGATGGTTTAGTTGCACACGAATGTATTATTGATATTAGACCACTAAAAGAAACAGCAGGGATAGAAGTAGAAGATGTGGCAAAAAGGCTCATAGACTATGGGTTCCACGCTCCAACCATGTCATGGCCTGTTGCTGGCACTCTAATGATTGAGCCTACTGAAAGTGAATCTCTAAAGGAATTAGATAGATTTTGCGAGGCAATGATAAAAATTAGAGAAGAAATAAGAGAAATAGAAGAAGGAAAGGCATCTAAAGATGATAACCTTTTAAAAAATGCTCCTCATACGGCCAAAACTCTAATTACAGATTCTTGGACTCATGAATACAACAGATCAAAAGCAGCCTATCCTGTAGACAACTTATATGAAGATAAATATTGGCCACCAGTCGGGCGAGTTGATAATGTTTATGGGGATAGAAATCTAGTATGTAGCTGTCCATCCATGGAAGACTACGAATGAAGGTTTCTTCGATCCTCAATTAACCACTTTCTATCTTCAGCAACCTCTCTTAACTTCTTATCTGGGCTAATTGCGCATGGAAAATTAGAAAATTCTAAAAGTGGTAAATCATGTATAGAATCAGAATAAGCATATATCTCATCAAATTTTTTCGATTCCATCCAATATTTGATTCTTCTTACCTTTTCATCAGAGAAGTTGGGGTTCCCTTTTACGCCTCCTGTAAAAGATCCATTTAAATATTCCGGATCTGTGCCGAAGCAAGTATCTATACCTAATTTTTTTCCAATACTGTCTACAAGAAAGGATAAAGACCCAGATGTGAGGATTTTAATATCTTCCTTATGTTTTTTGAGTAACTCCTGGGTTAAATCATCAGTCAGCCTATCAACAACATCGAAAGAAAAGGTCTCTATACTTCCCTCTATCTCTTTTAAACTTTTTCCTATTAAAGGACTAAGCAAGAACTTTGAATATTCATCTACATCTAACTGTCCTTGCCTATAGTTAACCGTAAATTGTTCCATTTTGTTAAAAAACTCAGGATCTGTAATTAATGAATTTGTATTCATATATTGAACCCATTCACCCTCAGTATCGCCATCAAAAAGAGTGTCATCTAAATCAAATAAAGCTAATTTATTTTTTTTCATTATTATATGTTGAACAAGATTGAAGTATGGAAGCGTCATTATACAGACCCAACGCAGGCATTATTATATTTAATAGGCAAGGCAAATTACTTTGGTGTAAAAGGAAAACTGGAGATGGCTGGCAATTTCCTCAAGGCGGAATAGATGATGGAGAATCGCCTCAACAGGCCATTATCAGGGAAACTTATGAAGAAGTAGGTTTGAAGCATGAAAAAATTAAAATCATCAGGGAAAATAATAGGTGGATAAACTATGATGTTCCTAAAAATAAAATACCTAAATATTTCTCTTTAAAGAATAGAAGATTTAGAGGCCAGACTCAAAAATGGTTTTTAGCAGAATTTCTAGGAGA
>SGZM01000040.1 GCA_004214065.1 Gammaproteobacteria bacterium
ATAACAATTTTATTGGTGTAGAAGTGGGGGCACCAGCTATATCTTCACCAAGTTTTGGAGATACTTTTGGTGATCAAACACAAGTTGTAGAACAAGCATTTGTTGAGGAAAATGAAGATTTGATATGGGTTAATGGAAGATACAAAGGTTATGTAAGTCTTTATATATCTGAAGAGTATATAGATGTATCTTTTAAATACGTTTCAACTGTTAAATCTAAGGACTATAGAACAGTAAAGCCTTCAGTTTTCAGAGTAGAGCACAGTAAACCTTTCTCATCCTAATTATTTATATGTATAGAATTGTTGATAACTATGTAATTTAACATAATATATATTATACGAACATATAACAACTTCATATAGGGCTTATATATAAAAAAGGCACTAGATGTAGGTAATAACCGCTTACCTATCAAAAATAAGAAGATTAAGAATAGTTATTAAGTACCTGTTTTTGTTGCTAATTAAAAGTTTGATTTCAATACATTCGTCCTATTAGTTCCAAGGAAGTCATCTTAGAAGCTAGTTCTCTGGACTGTAATAAAGAATCTATATCTATTCCTGTATCGATATTCATCATTTCCATCATTCCTACCAAATCTTCAGTTGCAAGATTTCCAGTTGAACCTGGTGCAAATGGACAGCCACCCAAACCACCGATACATGAATCAAACTTTCTTATACCTTCTTCTAAACTTGCAAAGACATTTGAGAGTCCTAATGCTTTTGTATCATGAAAATGTGCAGAAAATTGATCTGTGTTGTTACTTCTAGCAAGTTTTTTAAAAAGTTCTTTTACTTCTGATGGGTTCGCTTGACCAATAGTATCTGCAATTACAATTTCATCCACTCCGTAACTAATAATTGTATTTGTAAGTTCTACAACATACCCATTGTCCACTTTTCCTTCGTATGGACAGTAAAAGGCTACAGAAATATAACATTTGGTTCTTATATTATTTCGGTTTGATTCATCAATTATTTTTTTAAATTCTATCGTGCTTTCTTCTACCGTCTTATTTATATTCTTTTTATTCATTGAATCAGTTACGCACAGCACTAAACATATTTCTTCTACATTATTCTCTTGGGCTAGATTAAACCCTTTAAGATTAGGTACTAAAACTGAGTAATTGTTTTTATTGGATAATCTCTTAAACAATTTATCTGTACCAGACATTGAAGGGACTGCTTTAGGACTTACGAAACTACCTATTTCAATAGACTGTATTCCTGATTTTTCTAAAGATCTTATAAGTTCAAATCTCTCAGATACAGACAAAACTGCATTAGTATTTTGAATACCATCTCTTGGCCCTACTTCATTTACATGGACAAAATTCACGATACCAACTTTTGTGCTTCTAACCAATCTCGGCAAGTTTGTGCCGATTCATTAGATTTTTCAGGCTGTCCAAAGTAATAATGATTTGCTCCCTCGATCCACTTTAAAGTTTTATTTTTATGTTTTATAGAATCAAAGAGGTTGTTTGTATGCGATGGTGTAATTCCATCATCATCTGTATTTCCAATGACCAAGCTTGGTATGGTTATATCTTTAGCACAATTAATTCCATCTCCTTGTGCTAAGTCGTAACTCCACTGAGATAACCAGCTACGTAAGGAACAAAACCTTCCTAGGCCTATAGGACTATTGTTAACTATTTCAGGCTCTCCTAAAAAGCACCAATTCGATTTTCTTCCATTTGGATCGATGGAAGAATCTAACCATTTGGGATCGGCCATAGTTCTATGAACCACAAATCCAAACTCTCTATTTTCTTCATCTTTCTTTTTATAGTCTTCTAGCTTTTGTTGAACCCAAGAAGTTATTCTGCGATTTCGTTCTATCTGTGCAGCACGGTAAGTTTTTATGAATTCATCTGTATATTGTGGCTGGTTGGGATTAGCTTTGTCATAGATATCCAATTCTATATTTCTTTCTTCAGGATTTAATTCATCTGTAACAGAACCATCTATCCATTCTGTAAAAGTTCTATGTCTTGATTCATGGGCTGCAATAAGCATTATTCCATCAGCCGGTATGAAGTCCTGTGATAATAGATCTATAGGATCTCCAGCAGGTGTTTCAGTAATTGAAGGGTTTTCGGCTTGTGATTGATAAAACAAAGATAATGAGCCTCCCCCACTCCATCCCCCCAAAATAACCTTTTCATACTTATGTATTTCCTTTAAATGTTTTATACATTGCCCTAAATCAATTAAGACTTTTTCCATAATTAGTGCAGAATCCGTACCTCTGTAGCGACTATCACACCAAACAGTATCTATACCTTGTTTGGCTAAAGAATTCAGCATAGGTAGATAACTTCCTCCTCCTGTTGGATGCATAAAAATAACTACTGACTTTCCATTTGAATTTTCAGGCTTCAGGAGATGAGCTGTTAAGGCTACAGTCCCTATTTCACCGGCATAGGTATCTTTATATTGAGAAACCTCTTGAAAAGCGATTATTAAAGGTAATCTTGTATACTTAACGAGTTCTTCCTTCATTTAGGACTTAAAGCTTCTTCACCAAATTTTTGTACTTTCATTTCTCGAGTCTTTTCGGTCCATTTTTTTATTTCTTGATGTGCTTTGGCTGCATCCTCTTCCATTATTTCGTCGTGATCAGATGCACGGCAGGTGAACTCCAACTGAATGCCATTGGGATCAAAAATATACAACGAGGTTACAAATTCATGATCAATTATAAAAGAGCCCCATTCTATTGAATTTAAATTTGATTCAACTGCCTTTAGATCTTCCATGGATTCTACTTCAACAGCTACATGACTATCAAAACCATTCATGTCTTTAAAAAAATCACCAGGTGCATTATGAGGATCATCAAAGAAAGCTATGTAATTTCCATCTTGCATCTCAAAAAAAATGTGCATATATTCAATTTTCTTATCTGTTCCTGAAAGATGATCAAAAGACATAGCAGCAGCAAGTTTTAATCCAAGTATATCTTCATAAAACCATCTAGTTTGCTCGGCATCTCTGCATCTAAATGCCACATGATGGACATTCTTTATAGGTACGTTTTGATTCATTTATCTCCCCTTTCCTATCTAAATTCTAATCTAAAACTATTATCAAGGTAACTTATATTGCAATTATGGAAAGATAAGATAAATTAACCTTTTTAACAAACTAACGAGGATATAAATGAAAACTAAAACAAATTTAACCGCTTTAGTATTTTCTTTATTTTTATCATTTTCACTATTCGCTGATGACTCTACTGTCAAAATAGGTGATGTTGAAATGGCATCTGATAAAAAAAGTGCAGCATTTGAGCAAGTAAAGAAAAAGATAGGCAAATGGGAAGGTAAAATGGTTCAAGGTTTAAACGGAGCTATTATTGATGTTTCATATGAATTTGCTTTAACTTCTGGAGGAAATACCATTACAGAAACATTGGTAGAAGATGGTGTGCAGATGCTAACTACTTACAGTGATGATGATGGTCAATTAGTTATAAGACATTACTGTGGATTGGGTACAGAGCCTGTTTTTAAAGTAGATAATTTATCGGCCAGTAGTATGTCTATTGAATTAGACAAATCTAAAGTAGACCTTCACGCTGCTCATGAAAGCTTCGTAACCAATATGAAGTGGACTATGAATTCGAGTGACTCAGTATCATTTGAGAATATCGTAATGTTAGACGGTCAACCTACTAAAAACAAAGCAGAACTCAAAAGAGTATATTAAGAAAAAGGCCCCTAAGGGGCCTTTTTTATATTATGAATAAAAGATAACAAAATCAGATATCTGAGTATCCATTATTATTGAATTTAAAGACGGATTCTAAATAGAGATTTTTCTACCTCACCAGCAATATATAAGTAATTATTATGAGTAACAATGCCATTAAATATCATAGATGGAGGCTCTAAATCAGATTGAGCAGGACTTCCTGGTAATACATTTCCAATAACAGTTATAACATTGCCCAAAATTTCTTTTATTTCTCCTGTATTACCCTCAAAAACAAAAATTGAGTTACCTTGTACAGCTATCCCTTCAGGTGAATCAAGACCATTGACTAAGATAGTTTTTGTTCCGTCTGAATCGATTTTTACTAGCTCCCCTCTTCCTCTGTCTGATACCAACAACCCTTCTTCGTAATTAATGACATGAGTCGGAGCCTCAAAACCATCTGCTAAAACTTTAGAAGGACTACCATCAAAGTTAAATAATGTTATTGATCCATTGCCATCCAAAGCTACCGCAATTCCATATCCAAATTTAGTGGCTGAAACTGGAACATTTAGATTCTCAAGACTTTCTACTATCTCGCCTGTTTCCGGTTTCATAATTTTTAAATTATTATCTACCCAGCTAGTGAGTATGAGGTAATCATTAAAAGTAGAAATCGCGGTATTTGCTCCAATCGGAGATACCCTAAAAGTATTTTTATAATTCCAAGCCTCTTCCCCATTTCCAGAGTTATATGCTTTTACTGATTGAACATCCGCTATAGCTATATTTCCATTGATAACAGAAATACCGCCAGCATGAGCTATTCCGCCAGGTAATATTTCTTCAATAGAGTTTTCAGAAACTTTCATGATAGATCCCTCGGAGTAACTGGATACAAAAATTTCGTCTTTAGAATTTAAAGCGAGATTATCAAGCCCTTGATCTACGTAGGCTATTTCTTCATTTTTCCCATCCTTTACTTTAATGACCTTTCCTGCGCCTGTATCCAATACAATTAACTCACCCTTGGAATTAAATTTTACTGCGGCTGGTACATTAAAACCTGAAGCTTCGGTTCTTAATTCACCTGTATCGACGTTTACACTGACTATTTCATTATTAAACCATCTGGGACCATATAATCTGCCATCAGGACCCCAATCCATTCCATTTAGACCGCAGAATTCTCCAATGTTATCTAGAATTAGTCTGGGCTTTGCGATTCCATTTGGATCTAATTCAAATAGCCCATTATCGTAAAAACACTGAGCAACAAATAGTCTGTCATCATCTGAGAAGGTAATTGGATTAACTCCTATTCCAGGATTACCAGCTATTACTTTAGTCTCACCATTTATAAAACCCGCAACTTCACCGGTAAGAATGGAAGTCCAGAAGAAATCCCCTTTTGAATTGAAAGCAACGTCATCAGGACCTATTACACCTTTGTCAATTCCATATCTTTTTATAATCTCTTTCGACTCTGTATTGACAACGGATATGTCTGATCCTATTACAGATGCAGCATACAGCATGCCATCAGGTCCGAAATGTATTCCATTTACTCCAGCAATCTTTGCTCCAGTTACAAACGTTTCCATCCTTGTATTTTCTTCTTCAGAACAACTTAAAATAAAAAGTAGTAATAAAGAGTGAAATAGAAGTTTATTCATAAAAATTTTCCTATAATGTTATAAGTATTAATTTACGCACAGACCTTATAAAAGTAAATGATAAAAGATATGTTTCAAAAAATAGGCAAAACAGCTGCTGCATATTTAGTTGGAGGTATAGCCCTTATACAATTGGCACCTGTTTTTTTTAATACTTTTCCTCCTGAAAGTTTATTTGGAATACAAGAAGAGAGTTTAATGCAGGCTCTGTTTCTTATAGTCGCTATTGGTTTTCCAATTGCCCTAGTAGTTACTTATTTCTTTTCTAATGAAAGCACAGAATCTAACCAAACCCTCAATCAGAAAGTTACTGCATCTGGAGACTATAAATTAAAGATTGCAGTTATCCCATTTGCCAATTTAAACAAGGATCATGACGGCGCCTTCTTAGTTGACGGAATAGTTGAAGACCTAATTACTGAGTTTTCTATGATTAGTGAAATTGAAATTGTTTCTAGACAAACTTGTTTTAATTTGAGAGATGAGAATTTATCACATCAAGAGTACAGAGAGAACTACGAATTAGACTATATAGTCTCGGGCAGTATAAGAGCTGTTGATGATAGGCTCAGGATTTCTGTAGAGCTTTCTGAAACACCTGAAGGAAACGTAATTTGGAGTAATAAATATGATCGTGTTAAAGAAGATATTTTTGATATTCAAGATGAGATTGTAAGAAAAATTACAATTGCTTTGATTGGCGGTATTGAGATCTCAAGTCTTAAAAGAGCACATAGAAAACCTACAGAGAATATGACTTCTTATGAATTTTTGCTTAAAGGAAAAGACAATCATCATAAGTTTACTAAAGAAGCTAATGATGCAGCTATCAGTGATCTAGATAGAGCTATACAAATGGATGTAAATAATGCCCAAGCTTATGCCTGGAAAGCTTGTGTCATAGGTCAAGCTTTGGGTAGAGGATATTGTGAGATGACAGATGACAAAGTAGGAGAACTTTTAGGATTATTAGATAAAGCTTTGGAAGTTGACCCGAATGATTTTGAATGTCATCGAATGCAAGCCGAAGTTTATTTATCAATGCATGATTTTGAAAAATCAAAAATTAGTGGTCAAAAAGCTACAAGTATGAATCCAAATGACCCTAGGGTCATTTCTGTTTACGGAGAAGCTTTACTGCGCGTAAACGAACTTGATAAGGGAATTGAATATCTTGAGAAAGCATATGAATTAGATCCTATTCCACAAGGTCAAACTACAAGTGATAGGCGTTTAGCGGCCCTATTCCTTGGTTACTTCTTAAAAGATGACTTTGATCAATGCCAAAAAATAAATCACGATATCGTTAATATCGATATCAGAACATGGCTACTGAATTCTTATATGAACAATGAGAAGGAGAGTAGTTTTGACAATGAATTATGGTTTGTCTCTGGAGTGAATCAGTTTAAAGGTTCAGACTGGGAAATGGAAGTTGATAGGTTTCATTTAAATGATGAGTCTTTAAAGAATAATCTGACGAGCTTCATAAAAAATATTTAGGTCTTGGCTAGGCATTATTCAACTGAACTCCTTATTATTTGAAGATCTTTAGTAATCACGGTACCTATTGCG
>SGZM01000041.1 GCA_004214065.1 Gammaproteobacteria bacterium
AAAATCATTTATCTCTTTTGCAATTCTGTTGCCTTGTTCATGTAAGTACGGATAAATCTCGTTTTGATTTTCCTTAAGGTATTCCAGGATAGTAATTCCTGCAACCATTGTTAGAGGATGGCCGTTAAATGTACCTCCTGCAAATATAGCTGGTGTGTCGTCTGTCCCTGAAAAAGCATTCATTACTTTTCTTGGTCCAGCAACCACTCCAATTGGCATTCCTCCACCAACTGCTTTTCCGTAAGTAATAATATCTGGATTTATATCGTAGTATTGTTGACAACCACCGTACTCAATCCTAAAGCCAGTTATAACTTCATCAAACATCAAAAGGACATCACACTCGGTGCAAACATCTCTTAAGCCTTGTAAAAATTCTTTATTATCAAGTCTAGGATTAGAACTTTGAACAGGTTCAATGACTACCAATGCGAGCTCGTCTTTGTATTTTCTTATTATTTCATAAGCGTTTGAGTCACGATTTGGCAGCATAGTTACTAAATTTTGCGATATCTCCTCAGGAATTCCTGCTCCTAATGTGACGCCTGTCGGATCAGAACGTTCACTTCTATGATCTGCTTTAACTAGGGCGTAGTCGTGTATGCCGTGATAGGATCCATCAAATAAAGCAACCACCCTTTTTCCTGAAACTGCTCTTGCTGCTCTGAATGCAAACATTGTTGCTTCACTGCCGGAATTACAAAACATAACCTCATCAACAGCAGATGAAGAACCCTTTATTAATTCTGCAAGATGAGCTTGTTCGGCACCTGGGATACCGTAATGCCAGCCTTTTTTTATTTGAGCCGCCAAGGCCTTTTCTACAGGTTCAAACCTATTACCAACTACATTTGGACCAAAACCGCACGTTAGATCTATGTACTGATTTCCATCCAAATCTGTTAAGTAAGGACCTTCTGCCTTATCAATATAAAGCTGATGGGGCATATCAACAGTTTGAACTACCTCCATTGCTAAAGAAGGATGACCTCGAAGAGCCATTTCACCACTCTTTGGTGTTCTATCAATTAATTTTGCTCTTACAGCTTGCGAATTTTTACCCATTTCATGGACTTTATTTTCAGCTCTTATACTCATTATTTTCTCCCACAGAAATCAACTCAAGATAGTAACATTGAATATACAGGTTTTACAAAGTAAGGTGGAGTTAAGTAAATAGGTAGAGAATAAAAAAAATGGATTCGCATAACAAAATAAGTGCCTTTCGAGATGATTCACTCGGTAATGATGATACGGTAGGTTTAGCTGAAAAAATAAAAAAGGGTGACTTAAATCCCCAAACAATTACTCAAGATGCCATCGAAAGGGCTCAGCAGGTTAATCCTCACTTGAATGCAATTGCTGTAGAAGATTTCGACTCTGCACTTGAAAGATCTAAAGAGTCATTTTCAGGTGTCTTTCAAGGAGTTCCTACTTTTATAAAAGATACAGACCAAGTTCATGGACTGCCTATATATTTTGGTAGCAGAACTTTGCCAGGTGATATCTCATCTAAATACTCTAAAACAGCAAAACAGGTTCTTGCCACAGGACTTAATCACCTTGGAACCAGCACTACACCAGAGTTTGGTTTGACTGGAACTACAGAAAGCTTGCGCTTTGGTGCTACGCGCAATCCTTGGAACACAGGTTACTCTACGGGTGGATCTTCAGGAGGAAGTTCTGCATTAGTAGCTGCGGGAGTAATTCCAATAGCTCACGCAAATGATGGGGCTGGCTCAATACGTATACCTGCATCATGTTGTGGTCTTGTAGGACTCAAAGCATCGAGGGGTCGAATCAAAGATAAAGAAGTTCCTGGATACTTTCCTGCCAATATCTTGCATGATGGGGTTGTAACTCGAACCGTAAGAGACACATGGGCTTTTCATACCTCAATTGAACAAAATAATCCTGCAAAAGAGTATCCTCCTATTGGTGAAATATCGGAAACTTACAGAAGTGATTTGCGAATTGCAGTACTAACCGAGAATTGTCATGGCAATCAAAGTGATGATGTTCTGGTAGAGGCAGTCCATGATGTAGCCAAAAAATGTGAATCTCTTGGTCATAATATAGAAATGATTTCTAATCCTTTTTACAAAAAGTTTGACTCAGATTTTTGGTTATTATGGACACATTTAGCTTTTTTTCTTCGTTATGGAGGAGGAAAGGAATTCAGTTCAAATTTTGATGCATCTCAGCTAGAACAATGGCCACAATATTTGGTAAATCATCACTGGAAAAATCTTCATAAATTACCTATTGCTTTTTGGAGGCTTAGAAAGTTCGCTTCAGATTATGAAAAATTATTAGAAGGATTTGATATCCTCTTAACACCAACGCTGGGAACAACACCTCCAAAAATTGGTTTTTTTGGACCGGAAGTTGATGGTGAAACACACTGGCACAGGATAAATGAATATCTGCCATTCACGAAGTATCAAAATATTTCAGGAGCACCAGCTATAACTTTACCGTGCTCTACTGACAGTGAGGATTTGCCCATAGGTATTCAATTCGCAAGTCGTCTTGGAGAGGACCGACTCTTGCTAGAACTAAGCAAGCAATTAGAAGAGGCGTCTACTTGGAAAAGCCTGGCTTAGATTAGGTAATTAGCCAATTTCGTAACCGTATCTATCTTTCATGACACTGAAGAATTCATCATTGTCTAGAATTTCACCATCTGCAACCCAAGTTTCAGGACCGTATTTTTCGTAAACATCAACATTATCAACAGCATCGCTAGCTAAGAGGTAATGTAATTTAGGATCTTCTGTGGTTACAAAATCTACCATACACTTAGCAATTACTTCCGGACCACACCCCAACTCAGTTAAACCTTTTGTAACTTGTCGTATCATTCTTTCTTGAAATATAGAGTAGTTTTCTTCGTCTTCGGGTATAGAATTTCCTTTTCCAAAAATTGGCGTGATAACAGTTCCAGGCTCTATAAGTGTTACCCGTATATTAAATCGGGCAAGTTCATGAGCCATACTTTCTGATAATCCATTAAGGGCATATTTCGTAGCACAATAATGACTCATTAAAGCAAAAGGACGTCTTCCTGCTTGTGAAGATACATTTATTATTGCTCCAGATTTTTTGATGCGCATTGATGGAATTACTTTTTTTATCATTCTGAGGGCTCCAAAATAATTTGTCTCCATCAAAATTTTTGCAAATTCTATTCCTGCATTTTCAACAGACCCAGATCCTCCTACCCCAGCATTATTAACTAAAATATCGACATCAAAATCATTTAATTCATCAAAAAGCTTATCTACAGATACTTGGTCACAAACATCTAATTCTTTGAGTAAAACATTATCTTTTTTTCCAAGCTCGATTAATTCTTCAGAAGATTCTGGATTCCTTGCAGTAGCAATTACTTGATAATCTCCTTCAGAAAATAGTGTAGCTGTAGCCAAGCCTATTCCCGTACTGCATCCTGTTACTAGAACAACTTTCATAATTTCTCCTTTTTTACTAGCTCAGAACCTTAAGACTCTAAAAGATCTAGGTCAATAAGAAACTGACTATGAATGTATATAACAAAACAATAAGAATCCATATGACCCAGAAGGCTCTAGCTAGCTTTCTAAGAGGCAAGAATTCTGACCAAGCATCATCATCTCTATCTTTAGGCCTTCTACTAAAGTCATAAATTATTGCTATCCAGAAAAGGATAAAGAGGCTATATAAAATTACTGAATACCACATCTAAGACTTTAATTTAAACAACTCCCAGTGTTACTTTCCAAATCTAAGGCTTCAATCATCGCAAAAAATATATCTGTATTATCGAGTGTTCCTGTAAAGTTTTCAGAACCAGGGCCATAAGCATAGACTGGAACAGGCACGCCCGTGTGCGACCCATATCCTATACCGGTATTGAAAGAAAATTTAACTTCAGGTGCGGTATAGTCAGTAGGTGTTGCGGGTTCAATTAAAAGACCACCAGTTTCGTGATCAGCAGTTACAATTACCAGAGTCTCCTGGTTATTTGATGCATAATCTATAGCAGTATTCACAGCCTCATCAAAGTCTTTCATCTCTCTTTTCAGATAATTTATATCATTTGCATGACCTGCCCAATCAACCTGAGAACCTTCAACCATTACAAAGAAACCTTTACAGCCATTTTTATTAAAATGTTCTGATCGATTGATAGCAAAATCTAACATCTCACTTGAAGTAGGCTCCGAACTATGATTTTCAGGTGTCTCTATATCCCTCAAAGCTTCATCCGCAAAAAGTCCTACTACCTTTCCCTTATCTGAATAATTGAAACTTTCAAGTTCACTCTTCTTAGTGAGAACTGTGTGAGAAGATTTAACTTTTTCAAGTAAATTAAGGCCATCAGATCTTTTACCACCCATATCTTCAGGTAAAAAGAAATGCCTACCTCCTCCTAAAATTGTCATCACATCAGAGTCCATCATCTGCAAACTAATTTCATCAGTCTTCCATCTCAGATCAATATGAGAGGCGTAAGCAGCAGGAGTAGCATGAGTTATTTCAGAAGTCGATATCAAAGAACTGACATAACCATATCTATTAATTATTTCTGTAAAGTTTTCCAAGATCTTATTATCTGCATCAAGACCCAAAGCACCATTATTAGTTTTTTTACCTGTACTGTATGCAGTAGCTGAAGAGGCAGAGTCAGTAACGATGGCATCTTCCGAGTGGGTTAGAACTATTCCGGAGATAGGAAACTTATCGACAGAAATTCTTTCATTAGGCCCCCCCTTCATAAGTCTATATGAAGAAACTTGACTTAAGCTCATTCCATCACTAATTAATAAAATTATATTCTTAGCCTTCTTCTCAACTGGTATTAATTCCTTTTGGACTAAGGGTTTACCTTCTGGAAGAGTTTTTAGAAAGGCATCTTTATCTGCGATAGATCCCTCAGGTATAGGAATGCTGTTTATTAAAAAAGCTATCCCGAAAGATTCTAATACTTTATATCCAGCAAAACCTCCCAAACTGAAAGAAATTGCTATAACTAAAATATTTTTTTTCAAATAACTAAAAATCTTTTTCATAATATTCTTTTTATTCTCTCCCTAAATAACTATTTAAAGCAGCCCAAGCGATTTCTTGAAGTCGTGTTTGGGTTTCTTGACCCAATCCGTAATCGTATGAATTACCTATCGGTGTAACATTATATATTGAAGAATAAATAACTGCCGCCATAAGGTACGTCCCTGCTTTACTAGGATGTCTTTTATCCGGTGTATATAGATCTATATCTGGAACCTCATCTTGGGCTAGCTTGAAAGCTAAGCCAGCTGGAAAAACCATTACTTCATTTCGATTCCCTGCAGATACGTAAGCTGATGAGAGTCCGTCTATCATTTCGGGAACATCTTTATATGCCCATGTCATTAGTAATGAGGGCTCTACTCCGTTATTTCGTAAGGTCTTGCTGTGCTTATCCACATAAAAATTGAATAGATCTTTCCTGTCTTCGTGGATTGGACATTGACTGCAGTCCATCAAAACGGCAAGCTCATATTTTTCAGGATCATAACGTTTGTATTTATTACTGGAAGTAATTGAGAAAGAACCAATCTTTTCATTAGTAACGTAGGATTCAACATCATGCCACTCTAAAGAAGAGCTGTTGATGGTAATATTTCTGAAACGATGCCCTTTTCCAAGAGATTCATTAGCTTTAACCATTCCTAATACAGGTTTATGCACTCCGTTGTTGTAATAAAAGAAACTATTGCCAATAAAGAGGACTGATTTGGGGTTTTCGACTTCAGGGCTTGCCAATAATGGTTTGCTTTGTCCAGCTAAAGGCTCAATGGAAAGAAAGAATAGAGCACAAAAAAGTACGCCTAATTGATTAATTTTTACTTGCATGTTGCGCATAGAATAGCAAAGATAGAGTTGAGGGAGAAAGACTATGGAAAAAATAGATACAGGAACAGAACAACTAATTTTTGAAAAAGAAAATGGCGTAGCGGTATTAACCATGAATCGTCCAGAGGCAAGAAACGCTATGTCTGGAGAAATGAATGAAGCCATGAGAAATGTACTTGCTGAGGTAGAACTAGACCCACAGATAAGATGTGTTGTCTTGACCGGAGCGGGAAAAGGTTTCTGTGCGGGAGGGGATGTAAAAGGAATGGCTTCATCGGGGGATGGTACCGTAGGAGAGAATACAATTGATGCTGCTATTCACAGACAAAGAGTCCATCAAAGAGCTACGGCCGGGAAACTTTTTAAGATGCCTAAACCAACGATTGCTGCCCTTCCAGGAGCAGCTGCTGGAGCAGGTCTGTCTTACGCTTTAGCTTGTGACCTAAGAATAATGTCTAGTAACGCAATCATGACTACTGCGTTTGCAAAAGTTGGATTCTCCGGAGATTACGGAGGATCCTATTTTATGACTCAACTAGTAGGATCAGCTAAAGCTAGAGAACTATATTTTCTATCTGATCGTGTCTCGGCTGAAGAAGCTCTAAGCATTGGTTTAACTAACTGGGTCTGCGAACCTGAAGAGTTGATGGATAAAGCCATGGAGGTAGCAAACAAATTAG
>SGZM01000042.1 GCA_004214065.1 Gammaproteobacteria bacterium
TCAAAAACAAAAATCAGCCTTTGGTAGATTGTCAGAAGGGATTTGATTCAATTGCTATTGGATTGGCAGCACAAAAATCAATCGAGACAGGAGAACCTGTTCATCTTAATAATTTCTTATAATAAATATGACATACAAATCGATAAAAGATATGCCCCAAGTGGGTTTTGGCCTTTGGAAAATACCACAGGAGGTTTGTTCAAATACAGTTTTTAAAGCCATAGAGTCGGGTTACAGGCATTTAGATTCAGCTTCTGACTATGGTAACGAAAAGGAAGTGGGTGAAGGGATTAAAGCAGCAATAGATCAAGGTTTATGCAAAAGAGAGGACCTATGGATAACTTCTAAACTATGGAATACATACCACCATCCAAATCACGTTAAACCTGCTCTAGAAAAAACACTACAAGACTTAGGGCTAGATTATCTTGATCTTTATATGATTCACTTTCCAATTTCATTAGAGTTTGTTCCTTTCGATGACAGATATCCGCCTGAATGGTTTCATGATCCTGATAATGCAGAACCTAAAATGATGCCCTCTAGAGTGCCTCTATCAAATACTTGGCGTTCAATGGAATCGTTAAAAGAAGAAGACCTAACCAAACATATTGGTATTTGTAATTACCCTTCTAGTTTGCTCCATGACTTAATGAACTACTGTGAAACTAAACCTGAAATTCTTCAAATTGAATCTCATCCCTACCTTACACAAGAAAAACTTATACGTTTGGCAAAAAATTATGGCCTAGAGGTAACAGCTTTTTCGCCTTTAGGTTCAATATCATACGAAGAACTTGGTGGTGCAGAAGAGAGTGAATCACTTCTAAGGAATGAAATCATAAAGTCAATTGCAAGAGATCTTGATATATCTCCAGCTCAATTAATCCTAAGTTGGGCTCTAAATAGAGGGACTTCAATTGTGGTTAAGAGTAATGACGAAAGTCGTATGAAAGAAAATCTAAATGCCTCAGAAATTAAACTAGACCAATCCACTATAGATAAGATATCAGCTCTCAACATCAATAAGAGATACAACGATCCGGGTATTTTCTGTGAAGATGCCTTTAATACCTTCTTTCCAATTTATGACTAAAAAAGCTTTCTTACAAGAAGTAGAGAGGGATAAAGACTTAACTACTCTAGTCTCTACCCAGAATTGGGTAGGAGAAAATAAAATATTGATTGAATCTCAACTTGAAGAATATGGAGCCATTCTTTTTAGCGGCCTTCCTATTGAAAGTGCAGAAGATTTTGATCTTTTCGTATCTGCTTTCCAATACGATACATTCACTTATGAAGAATCTCTATCTAATGCGGTCAGAATAAATAAAACCGATAAAGTTTTTACCGCAAATGAAGCGCCGAAAGAAATTGAGATATTTCTTCATCATGAAATGGCACAAACTCCCATATATCCAAAATATTTATTCTTTTTTTGCAAATCCGCTTCTCTGTATGGAGGGGAAACGCCTTTATGTCGTTCAGATTATTTATTCGAAGAACTGCTAAAAGCAGACCCAGATTTAATAGCTAGGTTTGAGAAAAATGGGGTCATCTATAACTCCATCATGTCTAGTGGAGATGAGTTAGTCTCGGGCCAAGGGAGAAGTTGGCAAAAAACTCTAGGAGTTAAATCTAAAACAGAAGCCGAAATTAGACTTAGCGATCTTGGTTATTCATGGAATTGGATTGAGGGAGATAGCTTATCGGTAACAACTAAACCATTTGCAGCCATTAAAGAATTAAAGGATGGTAATAAATCATTTTTTAATCAGGTGCTTGCAGCCTCATTAGGTTGGAAAAAGAATTCAGAGAATGATCTCTCGCCTGTTAAATTTGGTAATGGCGAAGAAATACCTAAATCAAGTATTCAAATCATTTCTGAATTAGCTCAGTCATTAACTTTGCTGAGGGAATGGGAAGATAATGATATTGTATTGATAGATAACTATCGGGTTATGCACGGAAGAAAACCATACTCAGGTAAAAAAAACAGAGAAGTCTTAGTTTCATTAACAACATAAGTTATCCGTGCAAATGAAACCAACTTTTATGAATTCTAGTATCTAGATTAAAAATCTTACTTTGTATATAACTTAAAAAGTCATGCAATTTATCATCGTCATAATTCTCTACTCTTGAAGACATTATTCTTTCAATAACTTTAATAACTTCTTCTTTTAGTAGACGATTATTTGGCAAGACGGCTACACATTTATCGATTTCCAACAAACAGTTATTTATTGATCTAGGGAAACCTTTGTTTTTGAATAAGAACTTCAAAACATTACCTCGTTCTATCTCTCCTTTAGCCTCTTCTCTGTAAGCTCCTTGTGCAGAAAGATTCCTAAGCATACTTGCCCACTCTAAAGTAGAGAAGTCATGAGTTTGGAAATTCTTCTTTGATACACATAACGTATCAAGAGTTCTAGAAATCATATCTACTCTTTCGATATACCGACCTAACCTGATAAATTCAAAAACTGAACCAGTAGAGAAATTATCATTAATAATCCCAAAAAATCTTTGAGATCCCTCTATTAACCTATACATATCTTTTGGTTTTACTCTGTCAGATTTAGATATGTTTTTATTAAATTCATTTAATAGATTATTAATTTGCTCAGTAGAAGATTGGGGCAGACAGTCTCTAGTTTCTTTTACATTATAAGCAGCCTTGATAAGACAATTCTTTATTGAATTAGGATTATCTTTTTCTTGGGAAAGGAAATTAATTACGTTTGATTCTTTAAAAGTAATGTATCTTCTTTGATAAATATCTAGAGTATCAAGTGTTTCAATTATTGATTTCCATCCTAAAGTTTTGTCTCCAGGAAAATCCAACATTAACTCTGAATTGACATTAATTAATCGAGCAGTATTTTCAACTCTTTCTACATATCTAGAAAGCCAGTATAGGTGTTCTGCATCTCTACTTAACATATCTATTTATCAACTATCCAAGTATCTTTGCTTCCTCCTCCTTGAGAAGAATTAACCACCGTCGATCCTTTCTTTAAAGCGACCCTAGTTAAGCCACCAACTGTTACATAACTTTTTTCACCAGTTAAAATGAAGGGCCTTAAATCTAAATGTCTTGGTTCAATCGAACCTTTATCAAATGTTGGTGTAGTTGATAAAAGAGCAAGTGGTTGAGCAATATAATTGCGTGGATCTTTTTTTATTAATTTTAAAGTATCTTCTTGTTCTTTATTAGAGGCATTCTTGCCAATAACGATACCGTAACCACCAGACTCGGCTACGGGCTTTATAACAAATTCTTTAAACCTTTCTTTTATTAAAGAGAAACTTTCGCTATCACTCATTAAATAAGTTTTCAGGTTATTAATTAGTGGCTCTTCTTGTAAATAATACCTAATCATCTCAGGAACGAATGAATAAACTGCTTTGTCATCTGCAATTCCGCAGCCCGGTGCATTGATAATTGATACTTGTTTTCTTCTCCAAGATTCAATTAATCCATCTACTCCTAGAACAGAATCTTTATTGCCATTTGAAGGATCTAAAAAATCATCATCAATCCGTCTATAAATAACATCGACACGAACTAAACCTTCTATAGTTTTTTTATAGACAAAGTTATCTTTCAACACAACCAGATCAGTTCCTTGGACTAAATCTATTCCCATTTGCTGGGCAAGATATGAATGTTCGTAATAAGCTGAATTATAAATACCAGGAGTGAGGAGAACTATTTCTGGTTGTCGACTTCTTGAGTAACTAAGAGACACAAGGGTCTGATAAAGCTTAGCTGGATAAGCGCTTACGGGCATAACTCCATAATGTTTAAAAAGGTCTGGAAAAACTCTTTTCATAACAGTTCTATTCTCAAGCATATAACTGACACCAGAAGGTATTCTGAGGTTATCCTCTAAAACATAAAATTTTCCATCCTCATCTTTTATAAGATCTGAACCGCAAATACTCGACCAAGAGCCATGTTTGAGTTTCATTCCAAGACAATAATCTTTAAAAGCAGGTGAATCAGTTATAAGAGATTCATCCATGTCGCTTTCTTTAAGGAAATTCTGGTCGTTGTAACAATCTTCAATAAACAGGTTTAATGCTTTGACTCTTTGCTTTAAACCTCTTTCTACTTTTTCCCACTCCTTTTTTCTAATGATTCTTGGAATAAAATCTAATGGCCAAGATCTATCTTTACCTTCTATGTATTCTTCAGAATAAACTCTAAAAGATATTCCCATAGATTTGATAGCTGATTCGGTAGCATTATTAATTTCATACAAATCATTAGGATTGAGAGATTCAAGAAATTTCCCTATTTTCTTTGTATGACCTCTAAAACTCTTTGATACATTTAGGTATTCATCGAAATAAGGTGAAGTAGAGTAATTCTTCCAAGAAATAGTCACTCATTAAAGTATGCAATTAGAAAGCCAAAAAATATTGGTTCTCTGTGGTGAATAATGCACTTTTTTGGTGCTATATGTAGTCAGAAAATGGTATTAAGACTAATCAATTATGAACACATACCATCTTATAGGGCACAAAATCAACAAGACATAAGTATTAATGAGAAGATATAATTGGAATAAAGATTGCATAAAAAATTAGGAATTTATGTCATATTGTCTCGCTATAAAAGTTAATGAAGGACTCGTTTTTGCTTCTGATTCCAGAACTAATGCAGGACTAGATAACGTTAATACTTACTCAAAAATGTTCACCTACAACGTAGGGGATAGGGCATTCGTTATCTTAACAGCAGGTAATCTAGCTACTTCGCAGGCTGTCTATCATCAACTAGAGAAGGACCTAAATGCTCCCAATCCAGAAATAAATCTTAATCTTTGCGAAGATTTGGAGGCTGTAGCTGCCTATATAGGTCAGCTAAGTATTGCTAGTTCTAATCAATCCCTAGAAGTTCAGAGTCAATCATCATTAATGGGATCTAATTTTATCCTCGGTGGACAAATAAGGAATCAAGACCCAAATATTCTGATGATTTATCCAGAAGGTAATTATATCTATGCGTCTTCCGAACGTCCTTTTCTTCAAATAGGTGAAACAAAATATGGTAAGCCCATCTTGGATAGGATGATCAATAAAAACACTCCGATTGGTGACTCTGCAAGAGTAGCCTTACTCTCTTTAGATTCAACCATGAGAAGTGATTTAACTGTAGGGCCTCCAATCGATTTTGTGGTCTATAAAAAAGATCAGATGCACCTAAACTACCAAGGAAGATATAAGCTTAAATCTCCCTACTTCAAAGAGCTGTCTGACACATGGGCTCAAAAACTATCAGAGGCCGTCCATTCATTGCCTCAATTTGATTGGGAAGAGGATATCTAATTTCGTACTAAAGATATTTCTTAAAGAATGCCCACACTTCTTCAGAAGCATTGATATCATCATTTCCAGACCCAAAGTAGAACCATAGTAGCGGATTACTCCACCAATTAAATTTTATACCGGGCCATACATGACGGCCTCCTTCTATCCTATACATCCATACTTCCTGATCCAGGCCAACTGTCCAATGTCTTTCAAAGAAAATATCGTAATCAGCACCCAGTTCTGTATTCGTGATCTGTTCTACTGATTTATTGACTAGAAGATTCTTTTTTGCAAAAAAATCTATTGTTGAAGGCAAATCATAATAGGCTCCCCAGCCCTCTTCATTATTCAGATCCCCTTCATATAAAGATATCTTGTCAGCTGTTCCGTGGATTTCAAAAAGAGGAACAGGACTAGTCATATTGCAATTATCTTTTAGTCCTTTCATCAACACTCCTGCTACAGGAGCCACTGCTTTAAATAAATCAGAAGATGTACAGGCTAATAGATAACTCATGTCACCACCATTTGACATGCCAGTTGCAAAAGCTTTTTTCCTATTGAGTTTGAATTCCTGAGAAAGAGACCTTAATAATTCTCTTATGAAAGAGACATCATTAATTGTTGAGTCATCATGAAATTCATAACCTACATTAAAAAAAGTATTACCATTGCTATCGATGGTGCCCTGAGGATAAACAGCTATAAAGCCTTCCCTGTCAGCAATACTATT
>SGZM01000005.1 GCA_004214065.1 Gammaproteobacteria bacterium
GGGTCTTAAAGAGCCGTTCAAGACTAGGACGTTGATAGGCAGGGTGTGTAAGTGCTGCAAGGCATTGAGCTAACCTGTACTAATTGCTCGATCGGCTTGACCGTATTACATCAAGTAATTTCTTGATATAAGCTAAATTATTTTAGATTGAATTTATAAGTTTCTGTCTGATGACAATAGCAAGAGTGAACCACCTGATACCTTTTCGAACTCAGAAGTGAAACCTCTTAGCGCCGATGGTAGTGTGGTTGCGACCATGTGAGAGTAGGACATCGTCAGACTTTTTTTTAAAACCCTTCTAATTTTTAATTAGGAGGGTTTTTTTCTGCCACTAATAATGCACCTAATGCTGAGGCATATTCACCATTCTTAGGAAAATGAGGAGTAAATCCAGTTATTAATGCAGCTTCTTCAAGAGAATTTCTGAGTCCACTAAATGAAGGAGATCTTCCGACTACAACTATTTGTTCAGCTTTAAACATCATTGCGACCGATGTAGCTATCCTAGCAGCTGTTTGACCAACTAAATTTACAATCCCTGCAGCTATGTCCTCTTTAGAGAATTCTCCATCAACTTTTGAAACTTTGCCAAAATTTACAGCAGTTGTTGTAGGAGGGAGTTGACCTATAGGGCCCGAGACTACGTCTTCAAGTATCAAGTCCACTTCACTTTCATTGCCTTTATCAGCTAGTAATGCTATTTCCTCGGGGTTATCAGTTCCTAACAAGAGTTTACTTAAACCGAGAACAGTACCACCCCCTACACCAGTCCCTGAACAATGCAAAAAATTTCCTTTATGAGCATGAATGCATGCAGTACCTGATCCAGCACTTACAATTATTACTGATTCTTCTTTATCTAGTCCGGCAAGATTCATAGAACCTTCTCCTATTGCATCAATTTCATTTACATGGATTATGGGTGTGGAATCAATTGTATTTCCAAGTTCAAGATGCCTGCCTCCTGTAACTGCTAGAAATCCTTTGTTAGAATTAAAATCGAAGTTAGGAAATAGATCTCTTACCCTAGCATGACTTATCTCATCGGAGCTTAAATCCATTGCATGGATTATTTTGTCCTCTTCCTTTCTAATTGTATCAGTTACAGTAATGCCAAAATCAGCTGAGATATTCATGAAGCTTTTATTTTTAATTAAGTTACTATTAGCAAGGTAATTATAAATGTTTATAAGGGGAGTTTGTAAATGGATATAAGACAGATTGTAATGGTTTCAGAACTTCGTGATCCGATTGTTCAGGATCTTAGTAACCTTTTTGAGTTTGAAGTGGCTTTTAATGATCCAGGAGTATCACATTTTGGATTAGAAAATGCGGTTATTCCAATTGGAACAGATTTTTTAGAAGTAGTTAGCCCAGTAGAAGAGAACACAACTGCCGGTAGATTCATCAAGAAACGTAACGGAGATGGTGGTTATATGGTTATCATTCAAGTAGATGACTTTGATTTATCAAAATCATTAGTTAAAGAGCATGGTATAGGAGTTGTATGGGAAACAGATCTGCCAGAAGCTAAGGCTATTCATCTTCATCCAAAAGAAATGGGAGGGGCAATTTTATCTCTAGATTGGATGAATCCAAAAGAAAGTTGGAAATGGGCAGGCCCTGATTGGAAAAATCATATTTCAGGTCATGTAAAAGCTATAGATGGGGTAGAGATACAATCCTCGGACCCTGAAGATATGTTTAAGAGTTGGTATAAAGTATTAGGAAATGTCTCTGCGGACCCAGAAAGCAGATCAATCCTACTAGATAATACATGGTTAAGGTTCGTTGAAGATTTAGATGGAAGAGGTGCAGGAGTATCGGCATTTAGTATAAAAGTAGATGAACCTAAAGCAATAACAGATAAGGCACGTAACCTAGGTTTCATCTATGATGGAGAGATAATAATTGGTGGAGTGAAATTTTATTTGGCATGAAAAAAACCTATATTGTCCTTCTAATATTCTTATTTACATTAGTTTCTTGCGGCGGCGGAGGAGGTGGAAGTGATGCGACTCCAACTAATCCAACTGGAAGTTCAACACCCACTCCCACTCCTACACCCACTCCCACTCCTACACCCACTCCTGCTCCTACACCAACGCCTTCACCCGCTCCTAGTAGCAGCCTTCCGGTCTCTGGGGCTATTAATCTTACAAATGAATTTGAGCAGGATAAGATAACTTATGAGAATTCTGCAGAGTACATTGAGCAAGCAGGGTTAGCTCTAATAAATGCTTCATCGGCTTATGCAAGAGGTGCTACTGGTCAGGGAGCACTTATAGGAATCATGGACTCTGGAGTGGATGATTCTCATCAAGAGTTAGATGGAATGAATAAATTAACTTCTGATAGTTATTTGGTTTATTCAGATAGAAGTCCTACAACAGAAGAAAAAAGGCATGGCACTCATGTTTCAGCTATCGCACTTGGCGAGAGAGATGGTTCGGGAATGCATGGTGTTGCTTTTGATGCTCAACTTTTCTTTATCTCCATAAAATTAGGTACTGCAGGAGAAGACTACGAACCAGCCCAAATAGATTCAACAGTTGATTATACGGGAGTAGATGATAGCTGGTCTCAATTAGAAAATTATTTTGTTGAAAGAGGTGTCACTGTAGTAAACGGAAGCTTTGGGTATCAGGGCAATATAAATGACTATACCGAAGAAAATCTGAGGTACGCATTTCCTAAAACAATTGAAGTTCTGGCACAGGCTGGGACCCCAGATGCAGATAAAACTCTATTTATCTGGTCTGCAGGAAATGGAGGAGGTTATGCCGATCAGGGAGTAGATTATTCAAGCCCAGAAGTTTTTGGTGGGTTGCCTTATTTAGTGACTGAGTTAAGAAATAATAGTGCTGCAGTTGTATCTGTAGATGCTAATGGAGAAATAAGTAGCTTTTCAAATAGATGTGGAGTTGCGAAAGATTACTGTATAGCTGCTCCCGGAAGGTCTATAACGAGTGCTTATGCTCAAGATGCTCCAGATTATAATTATTACGCAGAATACAGCGGAACTTCCATGGCAGCTCCGCATGTATCAGGAGGCCTAGCTTTATTGGTGGATTATTTTGATGGTCAACTAGGTAATACAGAAATTTTGCAAAGACTTTTCTTAACAGCTGATAAATCTGGAATTTATGCTGATGCAGATATTTATGGTCAAGGCTTAATGGATTTAGACGAAGCAACCAAGCCTCAAGGCACCACTATGATAGCTACTTTTGGGGATGCTATTACAAATTTAACCTTAACAGAAGGAGCTACTAAGATATTTTCTCTAGGCCCCGCATTTGGAGGGAGTATTGGCGATTTCATGCAAAATGCAAAGTTAATTGTAATTGATGAATTGGGAGCACCTTTTAGCAAAGAACTAGGATCAAAATCATTCTCTAATCTATACTCTCCGAATTGGCTTGCCTCTAATCAATCTTTTATAAAAAGAAAATTGAAAAGAAGAGAAATTAATACTTCTCAAGGATCAAGACTCACTTTGGGTATCAATGAAAGACTTTCTTTTGAGGAATATGGACTTTCTTTGTGGGCAGATAATGAAAAGAGTTTAAATTACTTTTCTTTACTTCATCCAATTTCAAGAAATAATCTTCTATTTGTTGGAAAGGGATATAGCCCAAATTTATATTTTGGAAACGAATCAGAGGCAACATTTACACAAAATAAAAGTTTAGGATATTACGGATCTCCTTATTTAGACCTCGCTTATAATGGCTCTTTTCTTGGATATAGAAACCTTGTCTCCTCAAAAAATGAAATAACTTTAGCTCTATTTTCGGGAACGCATAGAGAAAACAATAACTACTTGATCAAATCAAAAGGTTCAAAGGGTTTAATAGCTGAATATAGATCTAGATATGATAAAACTTCTATATCTTTTCAAGGTGGAGTGACAAATGAAGCTGAGAGTCTTTTAGGGTCATCTTTGTCAGGAGCTTTTGGTCTCAAATCAAGTAAAACTTATTTTGGAGGTATAGAGTTGATGCGACTCAATGGCGCTATAGAGACTAAAGGTTCTATATTTATTGGAAAGAGCAATCCATCTTTTGAAAATAAAAGCTTGATCACTTCAATGGATAACTTAATTTCAACTTCTTTAAATATCGGAATCTATAAAAGAGGATTCTTAAGGGCTAATGATTATTTTGGTTTTAGGATAGATCAGCCCTTGAAAGTAGAAGAGTCTGGAGTAGAGCTATTGCTGCCTTATAGAAGGAATAAGAATAAAGAAATTCAGTTTGAAACAATGGATTTTGATTTGTCACCTAAATACAGAGAATTAAACTCTGAATTTATTTATGAGCTCAGTACTAATCGATTAGATTTCTTTGGACGCATGGGATTATCTAGAAATCAGGGACATCAGGAGTCTGATTTAGAGCCTTATTTTATGATTGATATGGAATTAAGGATAGATTAAAACAGGCCTTGTGCGGCATGTGCAGCCAATTCTTTATCTGATTGTTGATCTATTTCTTTTGAAGACTCTAAAGGTTTGTTAAGTTCAGCCCAGTCAATCTCAAATTCACTATCTGCGTCCATATAAGACGTTAGATTAAGCTTTTCATAAAGCGGTAACACTTTATCAGTCAGAAGCCCAATTCTCTTAAGGTTAGGCATAACTCTACTGAATAAGAGATTTGTGAACATGTCTTGAGTCTCATTACTAATCAACATTTCTCTTATTTCTTCTTCGCTTATATTGAACCATCTTGCAGGTAACTCAGTATTTATAATTCTGTCTCTCATTACAACGCAAGCCTCATAAGCAAACATTGCCCTATCTTCTACTTCTTCTTCGGTGAGAGTGTTTAAAAATTCTTCCAAATAATTAACTCCAAAAGTAACATGTCTCGCTTCATCTCTGATCACATAATGTACAAGCTGTCTTAGAAGTGCACAGTTAGAGGTTTCTTTAGTTGTTTGAAATGCTGCAAGAGCGAGCCCTTCAATGATAATCTGCATACCTATAAACTTTAAATCCCATCTTGGGTCTGAAAGAATTTTGTCGATTAAAGATTTAAGATTCTTGTTTATCGGGTATTCAATTCCGGATACCTCTTTTAAATATCTTGCGAAAACTTCTACATGTCTCGCTTCATCAAAAGTTTGAGAAGCTGCATATAATTTTGCCTGATATGTTGGAGCACAAGAGACAAGTTGTGATGCAACCAATAATGCACCTTGTTCGCCATGAAGAAATTGACTTAAAGACCATGCGGTGTCATGACGCATGTATTCTATGCGCTCTTCTTCAGGTAGGGCAGCGAGAGGGCCTTCCATCCTAGCTATTAGTTCAGCTTTCACGGGAGCTTCACCTTTTTTTATAGCCTTAGACCAATCTAAATCAATGGAACCATCCCAATTAAGTTTTTTACCTAATTCGTAGAGCTTTTTGATGCGGGTATCAGCATCAGTGTAATCCCAGTTGTAGTGACCAATTAATGGTGTATTAAATATTTCTACAACATCTTCAATATTTTCTTCACTAAAATCTGCAGGAAGATCAAATTCTCTAGGATCTACGGGAGGATTATCTACAACTTTTATTTTCATATTTTTTAGGCAGTTTTAGATGAGTAATCTAGAGGCTGTGATAGTTCATCCCAGTCTATATTTCCGTGGTCTTCTAGATCTTGAAACTGCAGAATATCCATTTCCTCATATTTTTCGATAGTCTTTTCAGTAAGTAGACCAATTCTCTTTAAATTAGGCATAATTTTTGAGAAAAGTAGATTATTAAATAACCTGGCATTCTCAGACTGATTTAAAACTTCTTGAGCTTCTTCGGCATTCCATCCATAGTGTTTCATCACATTGTCTGAACCGAATCTATTTCTCATTACCACACAGGCTTCGTAAGCAAATTCAGCTCTATCTTCTTTTTCTTCATCTGAAAGGGTGGCAACAAATTCTTCTAGGTAGTTGACACCAAAAGTCACATGTCTTGCTTCATCTCTAATAACTAAGTAAAAAATATCTTTCAGCAATGGATCCATAGCCGCAGCTCTTTGTCTTTCAAAAGCTGCAAGGGCAAGTCCTTCAATAATAATCTGCATACCTATAAATTTTAAATCCCACCTTGGATCTGAAAGGATCTTATCGAGGAGTGCTTTTAGGCCTGGCATGACAGGATAATTCCATCCTATTCTTTCCTGTAAATACTTATTAAAAACTTCCACATGTCTTGCTTCATCAAAAGTCTGAGAGGCTGCATATAATTTTGCATTGTAAGTAGGAGCGCATGATACTAGTTGTGAAGCGACCAGTAGCGCTCCCTGTTCACCATGTACTATTTGGCTTAATCCACTAGCTAACAAGTGCCATGAACATTCAATTTTTTTCTCTTCAGAGAGGTCATCATAAGGTTTGAAGCCAGACAATTGTTGTATTTCAGGATTAGTTGCCCAGTCATTTAATGAATAAGGTTCTTTGGACCAATCTAAGTCTAAAGTTGCATTCCAGTTTAGTTTTTTACCGAGCTCATATAGTTTTTTTAATCTGTTATCGGCATCTGTATAGTCCCAATTATAAGATCCTGTAAGAGGCGTCTGGAAGATCTCTACTATGTCTTCAATATCTTGTGGTTCAAGTTTACTTTCAAGATCATCCTTATCGAAATAAGTAAGACCAGTCGGACAGTTTTCTACTACTTTTATTTTCATGAATAATTCCTAATTTGCGTACATATTACCTTAAATTTGCTACAACTAGTTATTTATAACTTAAAAAAGCTAAGCTCTATTTGCTTCTAAATATCTCTATACATTTTAATATCAAATGGAACTCTTGCACTAATGACAAATGATTGCTGGTAAAAGACTTATCAGTCTACTTTAAACAGATCTGTTAGTTGTTCTAGCATTGCGCCACCTAATTCTTCTGCCCTATGAATAGTAACTGCATTTTTATAATAACGTGTTACATCATGACCAATACCTATGGCTATCAAATTAATATCTGATTTTGTTTCAATAGAATGTATTACTTGTCTTAAATGAAGGTCTAAGAAGTTAGTTGGGTTAGTTGATAAAGTACTATCATCTACTGGAGCACCATCCGAAATAACCATGAGTATCTTTCTTTGTTCTGATCTTCTGGCAAGTCTATCATGGGCCCAAATTAGAGCCTCTCCATCAACATTTTCTTTTAACAGTCCTTCTCTTAACATAAGTCCAAAGTTCTTTTGGCCTCTTCTCCAAGGTGTATCTGCAGATTTGAAAATTATGTGTCTAATGTCATTTAGTCTTCCAGGATTTTCAGGCTTACCATCCTCCATCCACATTTTTCTACTTTCTCCACCTTTCCATTGCTTGGTTGTAAAACCTAGAACTTCGGTTTTTACATTACAGCGTTCTAGAGTAGTGCTGATAATATCTGCACATATTGCAGCTACTGTCATTGACCTTCCTCTCATGGATCCAGAGCTATCGACTAATATAGAGACACTGGTATCTCTAAATTCTGTATCTTTCTCTACTTTGTAAGTAAGAGCGGTCAGAGGATCGGTGATAATTTTATGTAAACGAGCAGAATCCAACATACCCTCTTCTTTATTAAATTCCCAGGATCTATTTTGTTGAGCCATTAAGAATCTTTGCAGCCTATGAGCTAATTTTGATATTGTGGCTTTACTAGGACCCATGAGTTGATCAAGATGTTTTCTTAACCTTTGAAGCTCTTCAGGACTACATAAATCCTCGGCCTTAATCTCTTCATCAAAACTTCTTGTATAAACCTTATAGGTGAAGTTTGTAGTTTGCCCTACAAGCGATTCTAGCCATGACTGATTGGTCATAATCTCTTGATTTTCATCTACAATTGCATCTTCATCTACATCACCTGAATCTCCTTCAGTCTCTTCTGTTCCTTCTTGATTATCTTGTTCAGGTGAACTTTCTGATTCTTGAGACTCATCGTCTTCTCCGTTTTCCGAGGCTGATTCTTCTTCTTGCTCAGTCTCATCTTCTAAATCGTTATCTTCGGATTCATTTTGTTCATCATCTATATTTAGATTTTTTAAAAAATCTTCTGAAACTTCTTGAAACTTAGACTGATCGTCGAGAGATTCTCTTAATTTTTGTTTTAACTCTTCCTCTTGATTATCAAAAAGTTTTCCCCAATGCTTCAGGAATAGACTAGATTTTTTAGTTTCATTTTCAGGAAGACATAAATCTCTTAACCAAGTTTCTAGCGCTATCTCTAGATGATCTTCTTGATCTTCAAGACTTTCATATAATTTACATTTTTCTTTGTATTTAGAAGTGATGTTTGTAGCTACTCCTGGATAGTTCAATGATCCAAGTATTTCTACCCGAGCATCCTCCATGACTCTCATTAATGAATTAACCTTTTCGGTACCTGAATTAATTCTAATAGTTTTGTCTCTGTACTTCTCCACGCAAGCTAGAGCATCTGCTTTCCCTCTATAGGATGATAATTCTTGTAAAGATTTTGGTGGATTAGGTAGAGAGGAACCTATACCGCCAAAATTTATTTCAATTTCAGGATTACCTGAAATAGCTCTTGTTGCAGCTGAGACAGCTTCTTTTATGGTCTCTGGCTGCGAATTTTTTTGGGCCATTTGCTAACTAAACTTTTTCTATTTCTTCTGCAATAGAATCTACAGATTCAGAATCAAAGCACCTCTGATAATACTCGGCGATGATAACTCTTTCTGTCTCGTCACATTTATTTAAGAAAGTTATTTCAAAAGATTTATTTAGATCATTAAAAATTTGATAATTTTCTGCCCAACTAATTACTGTTCTAGGAGACATTAATGTAGAAATATCTCCATTTGCGAACCCTTGCCTAGATAAATTGGCTACAGAAATCATATTTTTAGCTATATTCAGGCCTTCTTTATTATCTAAACTCGGTACTTTTGAGAGAACAACTTTAAGTTCTAAATCTGGGTCTAAATAATTAAGAGTTGAGACAATGTGCCATCTGTCCATTTGACCCTGGTTTATTTGCTGTGTGCCATGATACAAACCTGAAGTATCACCTAGTCCTACAGTATTTGCAGTAGCAAATAGTCTAAATCCAGCATGAGGAGATATAACCTTATTTTGATCAAGTAAGGTTAACTTACCTTCTACTTCGAGAACTCTTTGAATCACGAACATTACATCAGGTCTTCCGGCATCGTATTCATCAAACACTAATGCCGTAGGAGTCTGCAGCGCCCAAGGAAGAATACCTTCTTTGAATTCAGTAATTTGTTTACCATCCTTTAAGGTTATAGCGTCTTTGCCTAGTAAATCAATCCTACTTATATGACTATCCAGATTAATTCGTATACATGGCCAATTAAGTCTTGCGGCCACCTGTTCTATATGTGTCGACTTACCAGAACCATGATAGCCTTGAATCATAACTCTTCGATTATGGGAGAAGCCCGCAAGAATAGCTAAGGTAGTATTTTTATCAAATTTATATGAGTTATCTATTGTAGGTACATATTCGTTAGGCTCTTTAAAAGCCATCACCTTCATATCAACATCTATATCAAATGTCTTCCTAACATCTATCTCTACGCTAGGTATTCCGTTATCATTTTTATCGTTCATTTTTAATTATTTAAAAGAAAGGCGCCCCATTATCCTGATTTGAATCGTTTCAGCAATACTTAGGCTGAAGTACAATAGGCATATGGTAAATAAAGAATCGATAGCTAACATTTGGAGTACTATTCAAGAAGAAACACAAAAGCGAGTTAAGGCTGAGCCTGTACTGGCAAGTTTCTTTCATACGACTATATTGGAGCATAGTTCCTTTTCAGCAGCCATTGCTGATCTAATAGCAAATGACCTGGGTAGTAGCTCTGTACAACCTATGATGCTAAGGAGCGTAATAAAAGATGCTATTAATTCTAGTGAAGAAATTCTTGAAGGAACAATGACGGATTTGCTTGCTGCCAAGGAAAAGGATCCTTCTTGCCGGTATTTATCTGAACCACTTTTATTTTTTAAGGGATTTAAATCTTTACAATCACATCGAGTGGCAAGTTGGTTATGGGAAAATTCACGACACACTTTAGCTCACTATTTTCAAAGCAGAACATCTGAAGTTTACGGAGTTGATATTCATCCTGCTGCAAAACTAGGTAAAGGGATAATGATTGATCATGGGACTGGAGTTGTTATCGGTGAAACCTCTGTTATAGAAGATAATGTTTCAATTTTTCAGGGTGTTACTTTAGGAGGAACAGGCAAAGAAACAGGAGATAGACATCCCAAGGTAAAGGAGGGTGTGTTGTTGAGCGCTTCATCTACAGTTCTCGGTAATGTAGAAATAGGCCGCAATGCTAAAATAGCAGCAGGAAGCGTTGTTCTAGAGAACGTGCGAGAAGGGGCAACAGTTGCTGGAGTTCCGGCTAAAGAAGTAGGTCAGGCAGCAGATAGTGTTCCAGCAGATGAAATAGATCACTTAATTGAATAGGAAAATTACAATGAAATATGAAACTATTAAATATGAAGTAGAAAATAATATTTTAACTTTAACTTTAAACCGTCCAGACAAGCTTAATGCTTTTACAGGGCAAATGATGGACGAATTAATATCTGCTTTTGATTTAGCAGGAAAAGATGATGATGTAAGAGTTATTATTGTAACTGGAGAGGGAAGGGGTTTTTGCGCTGGTGCCGATCTATCTTCTGGATCGAATACTTTTAATAGAGATGTAAGAAATAATAAGAGTGATGAGGTGGACCACAAAGAAGATCCTGAATGGATGAGAGATGGGGGAGGTAGAACTACTTTATCTATATATGACTGTCCCAAACCTATTATTGCTGCTATAAACGGACCTGCTGTTGGTGTAGGTGTCACAATGACTTTACCTATGGATATTAGACTTGCCAGTGAGGATGCAAAGTTTGGTTTTGTGTTTGCCAGAAGAGGTTTAGTTCCTGAAGCAGCATCAAGCTGGTTTCTTCCCCGTCTAGTGGGTATAAGTAAGGCGTTAGAGTGGACATACTCTGGAAAGGTTTTTAGTGCCGAAGAAGCTAAAGATGGTGGGTTGATAAGATCAGTCCATAAACCTGACGAACTCCTTGAAGAGGCCAAATCTATTGCTAATGAAATAATTCAAAATACTTCTTCGATATCAGTTTCTTTAACCAGGCAGATGCTTTGGAAAATGTTGGGAGCCGATCATCCCATGGAAGCTCATAAAGTTGATTCTAGGTTCATATATGAACTAGGAAGAGGTGATGATGCTAAAGAGGGAGTCAACTCGTTTCTTGAAAAGAGATCACCCGAATTTCCTAATAAAGTTTCAGAGGATATGCCTGAATATTACCCGTGGTGGGACGAAAAGAAATTTACTTAATATGAAAAAGAAAGCTTTAAATAAATTAATCAAGTTATTAGATCTTGAAACGTTAGAAGAAAATCTTTTTAGAGGACAAAGTGAGAATATAGGGGGCCCACGAGTTTTTGGCGGACAAGTAATAGGGCAGGCTTTAACAGCTGCAGCTAGAACTGTACCCGAAAAACGGTTTGCCCACTCTTTACATGCCTATTTTCTTCGTCCGGGTGATATGGAGTATCCAATCATTTATGACGTTGAAAGAACAAGGGATGGGGGCAGCTTCACCACAAGACGTGTTATAGCTATTCAAAAAGGTGAGCCAATTTTTGATATGGCTCTATCTTTTCATAAAAAAGAAAAAGGCCCTTCCCATCAAATTGATATGGATGATATTCCCGGACCTAATGAATGTATGAGTGATTTAGATATTAAAAAGAAAATCATAGACAAGATCCCTGCAAAACATAGAGATTTCTTCCTAAGGGAAAGACCCATAGAAATGAGACATTTACCGGGTGAGAGTATGTTTGATGAACCTAAAAATAAACTTCCTTACAAACATGTATGGATGAAGGCAGCTGGCAAGTTACCTGATGATATTTTGCAACATCAGGCTATATTGGCTTATGCTTCTGATATGGGTCTTCTGAGTACTTCTATGAATCCTCATAAGCTAAGTTATGCTAAAGGGAATGTGATGAGTGCAAGTTTGGATCATGCCATGTGGTTTCATAGGCCTTTTAGAGCAGATGAATGGATGCTTTATTCTACTGATAGCCCAAGTGCCAGTAATGCCAGAGGATTTAATAGAGGAAGTGTCTATACTGAAAAAGGCATTTTAGTTGCTTCTGCTGTTCAAGAAGGTCTAATGCGGGTTGTGAATAAAAAGTAATATTTATTAGTTACTCAGCACTAAAATCTATTTAAGAGTTGTGGAACCCATGAGGTGTTGATCTATTTCTCTTGCAGCAGCCCTACCTTCGTTAATGGCCCAGACCACAAGAGATTGACCTCTTCTGCAATCACCAGCAGCAAAAACCTTTGGATTTGAAGTCTGATGAATGTTGTGCTCAGCTTTATAATTTGATCTTTCGTCAAGATCAACATTTAGATTATCTATTGCATAATGTTCAGGGCCTAGAAAACCCATGGCTAACAAAATGAGATCTGCTTCCCAGTCCTTTTCAGTACCTGGAATCTCTTGGAAATTATTATCAACCTCTACAGTTTTAATTCCTTTTAAAGTTCCATCATCATTTCTTAAAAACTCTTTTCCAGATATTGAGTAGACTCTTGGGTCGTCTCCGTAAATTTCTTTAGATTCTTCATGGCCATAATCAACTTTGTAAATTCTTGGGAACAAAGGCCAGGGATTATTATCTGCTCTCTCCTTAGGAGGCTCAGGCATGATTTCAAAATTTATTAAAGATTTACATCCATGTCTTAACGAAGTCCCAATGCAATCAGTTCCTGTATCTCCACCGCCTATAACTATTACATTTTTATTCTTAGCCGAAATATAGTTTCCGTCATCATGAGCAGAATCTAGAAGACTTTTAGTATTTGTTCTTAAGAAATCCATAGCAAAGTGAACGCCAACACCTTCTCTGTGTG
Source organism: Gammaproteobacteria bacterium (assembly GCA_004214065.1). Lineage (GTDB taxonomy): Bacteria > Pseudomonadota > Gammaproteobacteria > Magnimaribacterales > Magnimaribacteraceae > Magnimaribacter. The sequence goes on from SGZM01000005.1 coordinate 12,956, forward strand.
GTATGGGTAAATCTCTTGGTTTGGTTGCTCCTGTTGTTAGTAGAACAATGTCATTAGCACTGTCCAATTCTTGAATACTCACAGCAGACTCGCCTTGTCCCCCAACGTCTGCATTAGTAAAAAATTCAATACCTTCAGTTTCCATAACTTCAACTCTCTGCTCTATTATGGACTTATCTAGTTTCATATTAGGAATTCCGTACATCATGAGCCCGCCAATTCGATCAGCCCTTTCGTAGACCTTTATTTTATGACCAACACTGTTGAGCTGCTGAGCTGCAGAAAGACCTGCAGGTCCTGAACCAACAATAGCAACAGATTTCCCTGTTCTAGTTGAAGGAATTTGAGGTTTCAACCATCCGTTTTGAAAGCCTTTATCGGCAATTGCAAACTCAAGATTTTTAATAGCTACTGGACTCTCAGTAATACCAAGCACACAGGCCCCTTCACAAACTGCTGGACAGACTCTCCCAGTGACTTCAGGAAAATTATTCGTCAACATTAACTTATCAAAAGCTTCTTCCCATTTGTTCTGGTAGACAAGGTCATTCCATTCAGGAATAAGGTTATATACTGGACATCCTTCACCTGATTGGCAGAAAGGCACTCCACAATCCATGCATCGCGCTCCTTGAACTGCAAGTTTCTCATCATCATGATCTGTATAGATTTCTTTAAAATCTAAAACTCTTTCTTTCGCAGGACGGTATGGTTCAACAGCCCTAGAAAATTCTTTAAACCCTGTAGTTTTACCCATTTCCTTGTTGTTTTGTTTTGTTCATTTCATTGAGTACTCGTTTATAGTCCGTTGGCATAACTTTTACAAATTTTTGAGATTCAGTTTCCCAATTGTCTAAAATTTCCTTTGCAACAGCTGAATCAGTGTAATCGCTATGTCTAGTAATTAAGTCTTTCAAGTCATTTAGGTCTTCATCTAGGAGGGTTTCAAGCTCAAAGGTTTCACTATTGCAGTTTTCTTCAAAGTTACCTTTATCATTATAAATATATGCAATACCTCCGCTCATTCCAGCTCCAAAATTTCTTCCAGTTGGTCCTAAAATAACTGCCTTGCCTCCAGTCATATATTCACAACCATGATCCCCTATACCTTCAACCACTACAGAGGCACCACTATTTCTTACACAGAACCTTTCTGCTGCTATTCCTCTAAAGTAAGCTTCACCTTCGGTGGCTCCATATAATGCAACATTTCCTAACAAAATATTTTCTTCAGCTTTGAATTGACTATTTTTAGGTGGATAGATTACTAGTTTTCCTCCTGAAAGACCCTTGCCTACAAAATCATTAGCATCCCCTTCAAGTTTAAAAGTGATACCTTTAACTAGCCATGAAGCAAAACTTTGTCCTGCAGAGCCTTTGAAGTTAATTTCTATAGTATCCTCAGGTAAATCATTAGCTTCCCACACTTTAGCTATTTCATTAGAAAGCATTGTTCCAACAGTTCTATTTGTATTAACAATATGACTTTCAAAAGAAACTTTCTCACCCTTATGGATAGCATTTTTGCACTCTTCGATAAGAGCATTGTCTAGTGCTTTATCTAGTCCATGATCTTGTGTCTGGGTATTATAGACTTCTGTATTATCAAAGATTTTTTCTGCTGGTTGAAGGATACCAGAGAAATCTAAGCCGTTTCTTTTCCAATGATCAACGGCTATATCTGTTTCTAAGCAATCGACTCTACCAATCATTTCATTGATAGTTTTGAAACCTAATTCTGCCATTATCATCCGTAGATCTTTCGCTACCATGAATAGATAATTAACCACATGCTCTGGTTTGCCCTTAAATTTTTTTCTTAATTCTTTATCTTGAGTTGCAATACCAACAGGACATGTATTGAGATGACATTTTCTCATCATAATACAACCTAAGGTAACTAATGGAGCAGTAGCAAATCCAAATTCTTCTGCACCCAAAAGTGCTGCTATAGCTACATCCCTGCCAGTTTTTATCTGACCATCTGTTTGAAGTACGACTCTAGAACGTAAATTATTCATAACTAGGGTTTGATGCGTTTCTGCAACTCCTAATTCCCATGGAAGTCCTGCATGTTTTATTGAAGTGAGTGGCGAGGCGCCTGTTCCACCATCATGACCAGCTATAACCAAGTGATCTGTTTTGGCTTTAACAACTCCAGCAGCTATAGTCCCAACTCCAACTTCAGATACTAATTTAACGCTTATTCTTGACTCTCTATTAGCATTTTTTAGGTCATGTATGAGTTGAGCAATATCTTCTATTGAGTAAATATCATGATGAGGAGGAGGGCTTATTAATCCAACTCCGGGTGTTGAGTGTCTTATCTTTGCAATATAGTCATCAACTTTTTTTCCAGGAAGTTCACCACCTTCACCAGGTTTTGCACCTTGAGATATTTTGATCTGTAGCTCATCGGAATTAGTAAGATATCGCATTGTTACACCAAACCGTCCAGAGGCTACTTGTTTTATTGCCGATCTTTTTGAAATACCTGATCCATCAGGTTTGAACCTGATAGGATCTTCTCCGCCCTCACCAGTATTAGATTTTCCACCTAATTCATTCATGGCAATTGCTAAGGATTCATGCGATTCAGTTGAGATAGATCCTAAGCTCATAGCTCCAGTAGCAAATCTTTTTACAATTTCTTTTTCACTTTCTACTTCTTCTATACTGATTGGATTCAAGGGGCTTTTGAATTTCAAGAGACCTCTTAGAGAGCTTTGTTTGGTTGAGACTTCATTTGCGTGTTTAGCAAAATCCCAATAAGCATCTTCGTTATTAGTTCTTGCTGCTAGTTGCAAAGAAGAAATAGTTTTGGGATCCCACATATGTGCATCACCACCATTTCTCCAATGAAAATCTCCAGGATTTGGAAGGGTAGTGACATTAATTTCTTCTTTAGGATATCCAAGATCATGTCTTCTTTTTTGCTCATCAAATAATGCTTCAAAACTTATGCCGCCAACTCTGCTTGCTGTTCCAGGAAAGGATCTTTCAATTATCTCATCAGATAGACCCACAGCTTCAAATATCCTAGCGCCCTTGTAAGAATGTAAGGTTGATATGCCCATTTTTGCCATCACTTTAAGGATGCCTTTTTTTGTTCCCTTTTTATAAGCTTCTATGATCTGATCGTTTTCTTTCAAGGATTCATCTTGAAGAGAGCCATCTTCTACAGACTGGAAGATTGATTCAAAAGCCAGGTAAGGATTAATGGCATCTGCTCCATATCCAAATAACAAGCAATGATGATGAACCTCTCTAGCTTCGCCCGTTTCAAGGATGATGCCTATCTTGGTCCTGAGTTGCCTTTCTATTAGGTAATGATGAATTGTTGAGCAGGATAACAGAGAGCTAAGAGAGATTTTCGAACTTGAAATTTCTTTGTCAGATAAGACAATAAAAGTGTATTCGTCTTCAATAGCTTCTTCAGCTTCCTGGCAAATTTCCTCTAGCCTAGTCAACATACCCGTTAAACCATCATTCTTTGAATAGGTTAAATCTATGGTTTTTGTCTTCCAATTTCCTTGAGAAAGGTCTTTGATAGAACTTAAGTCTCGATTGGAAAGTATAGGATTCTTAACTCTGAGTCTTTTAACATTATCTCTATTGTTCTCAAGAAGATTTCCCTCGGGACCTATTAAGCACTCTAAGGACATAATTACTTCTTCTCTTATCGAATCGATAGCAGGATTAGTTACTTGGGCAAATAGTTGCTTAAAGTAATCAAATAAGAGCCTTGGCTTGTCTGATAGGCATGCCAGAGCTGCATCATTACCCATAGAGCCTAGAGGGTCCCTCAATTCTGAGACAAGAGGTAAAAGCATGAATTGCATGGTTTCAGTTGTATAACCGAATGCTCTCATCCTTGAAATAAGATTTTCATTTATTTCATCTTTATGGTTATTACTCTTGAGATCTTCTAGGTTGACTATTGATTTATTCCATTCTGCATAATCATGTTGATTTGCTATATCAGTTTTAATCGTTTCATCAGGTATCATTTCGCCTTTTTCAAAGTCAATTAAAAACATCTTTCCGGGCTGTAATCTTCCTTTTTTAATTACTTTTTCAGGATCTATTGGAAGCACTCCTACCTCTGACGCCATTATGACCTTGTCATCATCAGTCAAATAAAATCTACTTGGTCTAAGACCATTCCTATCTAAGACAGCTCCAACTTTCTTTCCGTCTGTAAAAACTATGGATGCAGGACCATCCCATGGTTCAATCATAGAAGAGCTGTATTGATAAAACGCTTTCTTCTTATCTGACATATTTACATCAGATTGCCAGGCTTCTGGGATCATCATCATAACTGACTCTTGTAGGCTTCTTCCTGAAAGTAATAAAAATTCGAGAACATTATCGAAGCTACCCGAGTCAGTACAGTCTAATTCAGTAATTGGGAATAGTTTCTCTATATCTTTACCGAATAGATCACTATGCACAGTCCCTTGACGTGCTTTCATGGCATTCATATTGCCTTTGAGAGTATTAATTTCTCCGTTATGACACATATATCTATTCGGTTGTGCTCGATCCCAAGACGGAAATGTATTGGTACTGAATCTTGAATGAACCATAGCAAGATGTGTTTCGAAGTCTTTATTCTCAAGATCGGGATAAAAAGGAAATAATTGAGAGGGAGTAAGCATTCCTTTATAAACTATTACTGAAGTTGACAGGCTGCATATGTAATAAAGTTTTGCTTCTTTTAACTGATCATTACTTCTAATCACATGACTTATTTGCTTTCTAATTATGTATAGTTTCCTATCAAATTCATCTTTACTTATTCCTTCTTGAGATTTGATAAATAATTGTTTGATGACTGGTTGAGCTCCTCTAGAAGCAGGGCCTACATCTGCTCCTTCTGGATCAACTGGAACGTCTCTCCATCCCAGACAGTGTTGATTCTCCTGGCTTATTATCGATTCTGTTTCGGTGATACAAAAGTCTCTTTCGTTAGTGTCGACAGGCAAAAACACGTTACCTACTGCATAGTGACCAGTTTCAGGGAGGTCTATTCCAATCTTGTCAGCTTCAGACCTGAAGAAGCTATCAGGTAAGGCTATTAAAATTCCAGCTCCATCTCCAGTATTTTCTTCAAATCCACAGCCACCTCTGTGATCCATTTTAGAGTTAACAAGGAAAGCATCATCCATTATCTGTCTAGATGGAATGCCTTTAATATTTGCAACCAACCCAACTCCACAAGAGTCTTTTTCAAATTGAGGATCATATAACCCCTTTTTTTTGGGGAAACCAAACCTGTACTTATCTTTAAGTTTAAAATTATTCATATGTTGTGGGTTGTTAACTCTCAGCTAACTAATTTGCCGTAAAAAGTAAGTTAGAGAATTGCGCAGGTGCAAGATTGTACCTTTTGTTGGGCAATCTGGGAAGATTGACTATATCAATTTAATTGATTGTAAAATATCAGATTCTTTTATATCCGAGACAATTTTTGTACTCCCAATAGCATCTAGAAGAATGAAATTGAGCTTATCACCTTTCTTTTTCTTGTCGACTGACATCAATTTTAATAATGCGCTTGCCTCAAATTTATTTTGCAATAGGGAATCTGTGAGAATAGAAGACATAAGGCTCTTTATTCTCTCGCTCTCTTCTTCGTCAAGGTGCAGTACTGATTGTGATAGGTTGGCTGCCATAATTATCCCCAAAGCAACAGCTTCACCATGAGTAAATTCTTGGAATTTGCCATAAACCTCTATTGCATGTCCAAATGTATGGCCCATATTAAGCCATTTTCTAACTCCTTGTTCAGTTTCGTCTTGTGCTACAACCTCTGCCTTTATTTCAATAGATTTCGCTATAGCATCTAAAAGTTTTGTATCTTCTCCTGCTAAAAGATCTTCTATATTTTCTTCTAGCCAATTAAAGAAGCCTTCATCTTTTATTAAAGAGTGTTTAATTATCTCTGCCATACCTTCTCTTAAATGACTTTGATCTAAGCTTGTGAGTAATTGTGTGTCAGTTAGTACTTTTGCAGGCTGATGAAATGCACCTATCATATTCTTTCCTTTAGGATGGTTAATTGCTGTTTTTCCACCAACAGAAGCATCTACTTGTGCTAGTAAAGTTGAAGGTATGAGAACAAAATCTACTCCCCTCTGGTAGGTAGCAGCTGCAAAACCTGTCATGTCACATGTTATGCCTCCGCCCAGTGCAAAAAGTACGCAGTCCCTGCTGTAACTATTTTCTATAAGTATGTCATGTATAAGAGATAGGGTAGAGGCTGACTTATTCTCTTCATTTGCTTCAATTATTATTTCTGAAAATTTTGATGATATAGGTTGAAGATTTGTTCTAACTTTTTCCTTAACAGAGCCCTTAATATTTGAATCAATAACTAATAGAATCTCTCTATTGGAAAATTCTTTAAAATTAGATTCCTTAAGAATATCCTTACCAACTAAAACTGAATAAATCCTAGAGTCAGTAGTTATCTTTATTTCTTTCATTTTCTTTTTTCTAGATTAAGGATGATTGAATCTACGACCTCATTTGGGTTATTACTTTCCTTTATTATAATATCGCTACAACTTTCATATATAGGATTACGAAATTTTGCAATTTCTCTCAACGTTTCCTCTTTATCGTCAACACCTTCTAAGAGAGGCCTTTCTTTATCATTCATAGTCCTCTCTAATTGAGTTTGAATGCTTGTTTCGAGATAAATACATGTACCTTTTTTTAATAAATTTCTATTTTGTTCTCTCAAGATTATGCCACCGCCTGTTGAAATGACCGAATCTTCGTAATTAATTATATTGCTTAGCTCTTCAAACTCTCTTTCTCTGAATTTTTTTTCGCCTTCAACATCAAATATCCAGGAAATACTTACACCAGCTTTTTTTTCAATTTGTTTATCTGTGTCAAAGAAATCTAGACCCATTCTTTTGGAGAGTTTTTTCCCAACAACTGATTTACCAGAAGCCATAGGCCCGATAATTATTAGCCTCATTGGGTTATTATAACTCCTACATGTTGCTTAAATTAAAAACATATTGCATTTACATTTATAACAGCTATTTAGGAAAATTCATTCTGGTTTCTGCGTGCTTAGTTATTATGGGCTTGTCTAGTTTGAATTTGTATATTGATAGCAAGCTTCCTAATGAAGAAACTATAAAGGATATTGAACTTCAAATACCTCTCAAAATCTTTTCATCTGATGGAAAGTTGATCGGAGAATTTGGAGAGAAAAGAAGAACAGCATTAAGTTTTAATGATATTCCAAATCACTATATAAATGCCGTACTAGCAGCGGAAGATGATAATTTTTTCTCTCATTCGGGAGTTAGTTACTCGGGTCTTATTCGATCATTATACAGGTTAGTAGTTTCTGGGAAGGTTCAAGGTGGGGGAAGTACTATTACCATGCAGGTTGCTGGAAATTATTTAACAAGCAGAGATGTTAGTCTTTTCAGGAAAGTAAAAGATATCTTTTTGGCTTACAGATTAGAAGAAACCTATTCCAAGGAAGAAATATTTGAGTTCTATGTTAATAGAATATTTTTTGGTAACAGAGCTTATGGAATAGCTGCAGCTAGCGAAGTTTATTATGGCAAGCCTTTGTCTAAATTAGATCTAGCTCAGTGGGCAATGATCGCGGCTCTGCCTAAAGCCCCATCCACCATAAATCCGTTAGTAAATCCAAAAAGGGCGCTTATTAGGAGAAATTGGATTCTTAAGAGAATGCTAGAATTAGAGTTTATTCATCCAGAGCAATTTCAACTAGCTATTGAGGCTCCTATAACGGCAAATTATTACGGTTTAGTTTCTGAAGTTGAAGCCCCATATGTTGCGGAAGAAGTTAGGCGTTATATGATTCAAGAATATGGCCTTAAGGCTTATTCGGAAGGTTTGGAAGTATTCACAACCATAGACTCTAAATTTCAGAATCATGCTTCTAAAGCAGTTGAAAGAGGGTTAGAAACATATGACAAAAGGCATGGTTTTAGAAAGCCAGATAACATTTCTGATCTTTTTCCAGAGAAGTTTTTAGAGTCTTCAAGAGAAGAACAGCTTGCTGAGATAGAGAATACTTTAAGCGTGGAATCTATCAATGGAGCTGAAGATTCTGGATTACTTTCAGTATTTGATATTTTAGAAGGGGTAACAGAAAACAAAGGCCGATTCATGGGAGTCGTTATAAATAATAAAACTTCTCTTGAAATTCTGACAAAATCTGGAGAGATAACCACAATTAGTTGGGCTGAAGAATTAAGCTGGGCAAGGCCTTACATTTCGGAAAATAGAAGAGGGACAAAACCAAGAGCATATGAAGATATCTTGGTTCTAGGAGATTTGGTCTGGTTGAAACAAGATGAATTTACTCAAACTCTTTCTCTTACGCAGATCCCTGAAGCGCAGAGTGCTTTGATTTCTTTAGACCCGAAGTCGGGCTCCATTATTGCTTTAGTAGGCGGTTATGATTTCTTTTTGAGTAAATTCAATAGAGTTGAGCAATCTTCTCCTCTGCTTGGATCTAATTTTAAACCTTTTCTTTATGCAGCTGCCTTTTCTGATGGCTATACACCGGCATCGCTCATAAATGATGCTCCTATTGTTTTTGAAGATAAGGCTTTGGAAGAAAAATGGAGACCTAGAAATGCTAGCGGAAAATTTTACGGACTCACTAGACTAAGAGAAGGACTACTGCAAAGTAGAAATTTAGTCTCGGTAAGACTTTTAAGGGAATTAGGTGTTGAAAGGGTTCGGTCTTATACAGAAAAGTTTGGATTTGATAGGCAAAGACTTCCTGCGGATCTTTCATTGTCTCTTGGAACTGCCTCTCTTAACCCATTGAGTAATGCAGCTGCTTATTCAGTATTTGCAAATGGAGGAAAGAAGATTGAGCCATACTTAATATCTAAAATTATTGATAGGTCGGGAGTGATCCTCTTTCAAAAGAAGTTAAAAGAACCCGAACAAGTCATAGATCCTAGAATAGCTTTCTTGATTACTGATATTTTAAAAGAAGCTGCGGTGAGAGGCACTGCCAGAAAGGTTTTAGAATTAGAAAGAAATGATTTTGCAGGCAAAACAGGAACAACCAATGATGCCGAGAGTACATGGTTTACTGGATACAATGAAAATATTGTTACTTCGGTCTGGGTTGGTTTTGATCAGCCGAAGAGTTTAGGTGATCGGGAGTTTGGTTCATCTACAGCTTTGCCTATTTGGCTTGATTATAAGGCTGATCTTCTTGATCAAATTCCTATATCAATAACACTTCCTCCTAAAGGGTTATCTATTATAAAAATTGATAAAGATTCGGGTAAGCTAGCAAATCAAACCACTATTGAGCCGATATTTGAATATTTTTTAGAAGAGAATATACCTAATTAGAATCTAATGATGAAATGAGAAATTCAAATTGATCATTTATCCTCTTTGAGGGAGAGTCTTGAAAACCTGATCTTACAAACTGTTGAATAATCCCTTCAGAGCAAGCTAACAATAAGTTTGCAGCTGTAGCAGTCGGTAAACCCAATTTATTTTTGGTTTCTTGTTCATATTTTTGGAGATTTTGTTTTATTAGCAATTCAACTTTAGACATCATCTGTCCAATTCTTTGATCAAGGCTTGTTTCATCTACAGAGAAAGCTTCTCTAGTCAGTAACCTTGCCAAGCCAGGATTCTTTTCACTGAAAGTTACAAGCAGTATTAGTATTTTTTTTACTTTCTCAAGTTCGTTGCCATCTGAAGAATTTATATTAGAAATTAAATCAAAAATATTTTGTTCACAGAAGTCCACTAATCCAGAATATATTTTCTTTTTACTTGGAAAGTGTCTGTATATAGCGGCTTCAGTAATACCGCATTCATTTGCAAGTAGAGAAGTTGTAATCTTCACTGGACCCTTCTCACCTAGCATTTTGGCCAGGCTTTGCATGATATCTAATTGGCGTGGTTTCAATTGATTCATATTTTAGAATTAGCTTATCATAGTTCCTACACCTTCCTCAGTAAGGACCTCTAACAGTACTGCATGAGGCACCCGACCATCAATAATATGACAAGATTTCACACCTCTTTTTTTTGCATCTAAAGCAGCTGTTAACTTAGGAGTCATACCGCCCGTAATGAACTCTTCTTTAAGAATTCTTTGACCATTTCTTAGAGAGATTTTTGAAATAAGATTATTTTCTGAATCACCAATTCCTTTTACATCCGTAAGTAAGATGAGTTTTTCTGCTTTGAGAGATTGTGCAATTTCTCCAGCCACGACATCAGCATTGATATTGAGGTAGCCGTTATTTTTAGATTTACCTATTGGGGCGATGACCGGAATAAAGCCTTTATCAATTCTTTTTTTAAGTTCCCCAGTAATTATTTTGTCTACTTGCCCAACATGACCTAAATCTAAACCTTTTTCACTGATTTTTTTTGATGCTTTTATGATCTGATACTTATTGTGATTGAAAGAAATAGCACTACCGCCAAATCGCTTAATTAATCTAACAATTTCATTGTTTATCTGAGTACCAAGAACTTTTTTCACAACATTCATTGCCTGACTCGTAGTTACTCTAAGCCCTCCAATAAATTCAGATTCGACTCCAGCTTTCAAAAGTTCCTTTCCAATCTGAGGACCTCCGCCATGGACAATCACAGGTTTCATACCCACCAATCTCATCAGAGCGATGTCTCTTGTGAAGCTTTCTTTGAGAGGTTCTTCCGTCATAGCCGCCCCTCCATACTTAACAACAATTATTTTATCTTTAAATTTCTGTATATAAGGAAGGCCCTCACTTAAAACGGAGGCTATATTTTCGGCTTGTTTTCTAGTTATAGACATGATTAAAAAATATTGAGTTCAGGGTCTATACTTTTTATATTTTGATTAAACAAATTTTTTATATCTTCTAAATCATTTTCTGTTTCTGCTTCAAATCTAAGCACTAAAACCGGAGATGTATTAGATGCCCTCAACAGGCCCCATCCTCTTTCAAATTCTACCCTGATACCATCAATATCAATTATAAGGGCATCATCAAAATGTGAATTCTCAATAAATTTCTCCACTATCTCAAACTTTTTGTCATCTGATACAGGAATATTTATTTCAGGAGTTGAGACTAGGTTTGGAACATTATAAAAAATATTCTTTTCCTCAGAGACGGCTATTATTTCTAGCATTCTTGCTCCAGCATATATTCCATCATCAAATCCAGGCCACCTATCATTAAAGAAGATATGACCACTCATTTCTCCTCCTAGTTGCGCGTCAGTCTCTCTTATCTTCTGCTTTATGAACGTATGACCTGTTTTGCATATAAGTGGTTCCCCACCTAAATTTATTATTGCATCTGATAGTAATTTAGAGCACTTAACATCGAATACTATTTTTGAATTGGGGTTGTTTTGAATTACTTGTTTTGCAAATAAGATCATTTGACGGTCAGGATATATCATCTCACCTTCTGGAGAGATAACCCCTAATCTATCTGCATCTCCATCAAAAGCTAGACCAATTGAAGAGTTGTTGATATCTACACTATTAATTAAGTCTTGCATATTTTCTATCTTGGAAGGATCAGGATGATGATTTGGAAAGGAGCCATCAACTTCACCATATAGCTCAATAACATTACATCCTAATCTTTCGTAAACTTTTTTTGCAACAATGCCTGCAGCACCATTTCCACAATCTATAGAGATGTCTAATTTTTTTTCAATATTTATACTGTCTACTATTCTGTTGATATAACTTTCTTCAATATTTTCGCTTTTTAACAGTCCATTACCGCTCCTAAAGTCTCTATTTATTACTCTGTTTTTTAAAAAGGTTATTTCTTCACTGGAAGTAGAGTTATTTTGAAAAACAATTTTAAAACCATTGTATTCTCCTGGATTGTGACTTCCGGTTATGACCACTCCGCTAGATGAACTCAGAGAAAATGTTGAATGATAGAACATGGGACTGGTAACTATTCCAATATCAATAACATTACATCCGCTTGATATAACCCCAGAAGAAAGCCATTCAAATATATCGGGACTAGAGAGTCTTCCATCACGTCCAATAATAAATTCGCTAAGACCTCTGTCTTGGGCTTCAGAGCCCAAGGCTTTTCCAAGATTTATAACAACTTCTTGATTCAGATCTTCGTAAGCCACACCTCTTATGTCATTTGCTCTAAAAATATGTTCATTAAGTTTCACAAATAGATTATATCTGCTGACTAATCTATTTGGTCTATATAAAATAATTTATATCGATAGAATATAAGAAAAATTATAGGAATTTGTTTTGGATCTTTCAAAAATAAGCGGCGAAATCTGGTTTGATGGTGAAATGATAGATTGGCAAGAAGCTAATACTCATTTATTAACTCATACTCTTCACTATGGTCTTGGTGTTTTTGAAGGTGTCAGGGCCTATGAAACTCAAAGAGGGCCTTCAATATTTAGACTTCATGACCATACGGATAGACTATATAAATCTGCCGCTACAGTTAATATGAATATTCCATATTCAAAGGATCTAATCAATAAAGCTCATGAGAATGTAATAAAAGTGAATGATCTAAGGGAGGCCTATATCAGACCTATGTGCTTTTATGGATCTGAAGGAATGGGTCTTAGAGCTGATAATTTGAAGGTTCATACTATGGTAGCTGCCTGGGAATGGCCTTCATATATGGAACCTGAAGCTAGAGAAAAAGGAATAAAAGTAAAACTATCTTCTTATAAAAGACAAGTCAAAAACCCTGTTTCTAATGCGAAAGTTAATGGAAATTATGTTCACTCAATAGTTGCACTAAATGAAGCTCTTGAAAACGGATTCGACGAAGCACTAATGCTTGATGCAGATGGTTATGTTGCAGAGGGAAGTGGCGAAAATTTCTTTATAGTAAAAAATGGCGTACTTTATTCACCGGACTTAGATTCATGTTTAGATGGGATTACTAGAAGAACAATTTTAGATTTAGCTGAAGAACTAGGCATTAACTATGAAATCAAGAAACTTACTGTTGAAGATGTCTTAGAGGCTGATGAATCTTTTTTTTCAGGAACTGCTGCAGAAGTGGTCCCAATAAATTCGCTAGACGGTGATTCTATTGGTTCGGGGTCAAGAGGCCCGATAACTGAAAAGTTGCAAAGCACTTATTTTGATCAAGTTAGAGGAGTTAGGGAATTAAATTCTTCCTGGCATACCTATATCAAATAAAGATCATGAGAATTTTAATCATTGGACCATCATGGGTTGGTGATTCTGTTATGGGTCAAACTCTCTATAGGAGACTTAAAGATGAAGAGCCCAACTGCATTATTGATGTAATTTCTCCCCAGTGGTCATTACCCTTGATGAAAAGAATGCCTGAAGTCTCAAAAACTATTGCCTCTCCATACCTGCATGGAGATATTAAGCCTTTATCCAGGTATAAATTTGGTAAAAATTTAAGAACATCTCTTTATGACAGGTCGATCATACTTACAAATTCCTTGAAATCTTCATTGATTCCTTTTTTTGCCAATATACCTATTCGTACTGGATGGCTGGGCGAAATGAGATTTGGTTTGTTGAATGATATTAGGTATCTCAAAAAAGAATCTAATCATTTGATGGTTGAAAAATTCGCTGCATTGTCTATTCAAAAACACAATTATTCTTTTGAAAGCTTATCTTTCCCTCGTCTAGATATTGATATAGATAATCAAAAAGAACAGTTGAATAAACTAAACTTAAATTCTGATTTGCCTTGTCTAGCAATTTGTCCTGGAGCAGAGTTTGGCCCCTCAAAACAATGGCCAGCTGAGTACTTTTCTAAAGTAGCAAGGGAATATGTTAACAAAGGATGGAATGTTATTTGTTTTGGATCTAAAAATGACTCACTAACAGGAAAGAGACTTGAAACCGCTAACAACTTAGTAAATGAAGATAAATTTATTAACCTAATTGGTTTGACCTCTTTATTAGATGTTGTCGATTTATTAGCTTACTGCAAAAGAGTTGTGACAAATGATTCAGGTTTAATGCATATTGCAGCAGCTGTTAAAACTCCCTTAGTTGCTCTCTATGGGCCTTCTTCTCCGGAATACACCCCCCCTTTGATAGATAAGAAGATAATTTTAAGAAAAGTCGAGGGCTACGAAAAAATAAGAAAAGGGGATACTATCGAAGGCTATCATCATTCTTTATTGTCTATTCAACCTTCAGAAGTATTACGTGCTTTGGAGATACTTTAAATCTTTTATGAAAAAAAAGTTAGCGTTGCTCTTATATAGATATTTTCCTTATGGTGGATTGCAAAAAGACTTTTTAGGAATCACTAAAGAATTACTTGGAAGAGGGCATGAAGTTAAAGTCTATACAAGAAGCTGGGAAGGCGATATTCCCAAAAATTTAGATGTAGTTCAACTAGGTGAAAAAGGATTCTCAAACTACTCTAAAAACAAAACTTATGTGGTTAAGGCTCTTAAATCGGTTAAAGACTTCCTTCCTGATATTGTATTTGGTTTTAACAAGATGCCTGGTCTCGATTTATATTTTGCTGCTGATACTTGCTTCGCAAAGCAGTCACTTAAAAAAAACCCTTTACAAAAATTTACAAGAAGACACCGACAGTCTATGGAATTTGAAAGGGAAGTATTTTCAAGAGATTCTAACTCTAAAATCCTTCTTTTAAATGAAATTCAAGCCCAAGATTTCCAAGATGTATATTCCACTCAACAAGAGAGATTAACTTTAATTCCTCCAGGAATAGAGAGAGATTGGAATCAGCAAGAATTTATTGATATTGCAAAGCTTCTCAACCTACCTGCAAATGAAAAAATTATTCTCTTTGTGGGGTCAGACTTTTCTCGAAAGGGCTTAGATAGAGCAATAATAGGTATAAGTCATTTATTAAAACAAAATATTTCGGCAACACTTTTAGTTCTTGGAGATGACCATAAAGGTCCATACGAAAAAGCCATTAAGGAACTGTCTCTAAGTAATAGGATTATCTTTTTAGGTCCAAGAAAGGACGTTTCCTCTTTTATGAAGTCATCTCATCTCTTAGTTCATCCTGCAAGAGAAGAGGCTGCTGGAAATATAATAATTGAAGCTTTAGTTTCCGGACTGCCTTCTTTGGTCTCTAGTGAAGTAGGTTTTTCAGCTGAAGTTTTGAAATATAACTCGGGGATAGTTGTTGATGGAGAATTCAATCAAGAGAAGTTTAATTACCTTTTAGAAGAAAGCCTATCTAATGAAAAACTAACTTTAGTTAAGGAGGCAATAAAACCCTTAGCTAACAATGATTATTTTTATTCCAGATTCAATTTCATTGCAAATTTTATAGAAGAAGCATTTTGATGGAAAATCCGTACTTTTTAGATAATGATCTAAGACAAGTTTTCAGATCTGAAGATACCTTCTCTGTTGCACAAAATATAAATGGGAAAGTTTTTAGAGAATATGAAAATAGAATTACAAAACAATTTAAAATTCAGGATAAAAGCTACTTCATTAAATTTCATGGCCCAGTTGGATGGAAGGAGATTATAAAAAATCTTATACAAATAAAGACACCTGTTATAGGGGCTCAAAGAGAATACGATGCTTTAAATCACTTAACCAAAACCAACATCAATTGTCCAAAGATAAAAGGATTTGGTAAGAAAGGTTTAAATCCTGCTAAATCTTCTTCTTTCCTTATCACTGAAGAGTTATATGGAACCTTATCACTTGAAGATTTTTTTTTACAAGACCTTCATAAAAACCTTACCTATAAGCAAAAGAGTAATTTAATAGAAGCAGCAGCCATTTTGATTCGCAGAATGCATTTAAGCGGTTTAAACCATAGAGATTTATACCTTTGTCATTTGCATATAAAGAAAGAAATTGATTTTGATGATATTGAAATCTATTTAATAGATTTGCATAGAGCACAAATACGATCTTCAGTGCCTTTTAGATGGACTGTGAAAGATCTCGGCGGTTTTTTTCATTCTGCTATTCAGTTCAACTTTACAGAAAGAGATTTTTATAGATTTTTGATGGCTTACTTCAACTGCTCTCTTAGAGACTTGTTTACCAATCATCACGCTATGATAAGGAAAATATTAAATAGGGCATTTTCCATGTATTTGAAACCCATTCTAAAGGAGGTTTCAATTAAGTCTTCATCGTTTTCTGAAGAAAGCATATTTACTAAGCATGTGACTGAATCTGGAAAATGGTTTTTAGAAAAAAATCTTGATCCAAATGATTTTATTCAATTTTTTCAAGACGAAGATTTATTAATACGTAAAGGTGAGGTGATTAAAAATGAAAAAGGACACCTAATAGTAAAAGTTAAGATAGAGAATAGATATTTCTTTATAAAGAAATATAGAATAAAAAATGTCTTTCATGGTCTGTCTAGATTATTTAAGAAAACACGAGCTTATAATTCATGGTTATCGATTCACTGGCTTAACGCAGCTGGAATAAAAACTGCTCATCCGATATCACTATATGAAGGAAAAGGTATTTTGGGTTCTCGAGTATCATTTTTAATAACTGAAGAGATTGAGGGAAAAAGACTGGATGATGCCATTGTCGATAATATTCATGCAGATTTAATAGTTTCTAGCATAGATGCATTTTTTAAACGGATGAGCTGGATAAAGTTCTGTCATGGGGATGCAAAAACTTCAAATTTTTTCTTGAATGAGAAAGGGTTAGTAACTTTCGATCTTGATTCTTCTAGAAGAAAATATTCATTTTTTTTTCATAACAGAGCTATTTCTAAGGATAAGATAAGAATCTTAAGGAGCTTAAAAAGCAACAGCAAAGTATATTTAAAATTATCTAAAAGGTTACAAGGAAGTTAATTTGAAAATTGGATTATTAAGTTATCGAAGTCATCCTTATTCTGGAGGCCAGGGTATTTATATCAAACACTTGAGCAAGGCATTGAATGAACTGGGACATGAAGTTTCTGTACTATCCGGTCCACCCTATCCTGAGCTTGATGATTCAATTCAATTAATTCAGATCCCCAGTTTAGGCATGTTTGAGACTGAAAATAGGATGAAGTTATTTAACCTGGGATTACTGTTAAAACCCCTAGATTTATATGAGTGGGTAACTGTTATGACTGGCGGTTTCCCAGAACCTTATACTTATGGCAAGAGAGTTTATAAATATTTAAAAAATAATAAAAAGGATTTCGATATTATTTTAGATAATCAATCCTTATGCAGTTCTCTTTTAAATATTCAAGATATGTTACCTCTTGCAGTCACTATTCATCATCCAATCACTAAGGATCATAAACTTGAGATGGAAAATGCTTCTAACTGGAAAGAAAAACTTTCCTCGATCAGGTGGCATAATTTTCTTCCAATGCAAATGAGGGTAGCTCCTAAATTAAATAAGATTATCTGTGTAAGCGGTCCTTCTAAAGAAGATATAGTTAAAGAGTTTCTGGTCGAAGATAATAAGATTGAAGTAATACTAAACGGAATTGATATTAATAAGTTCATACCCGGGCCTTCAAGTTTAGTTAAATCAAACAGAATAATAACCACAGCAAGTGCCGATATTCCCTTAAAAGGCTTAAAATATTTAATACAGGCTCTCCCAGAAATTTTGAGATCTTTCCCTAAAACTACATTAACAGTAATAGGTAAATCTCCTTCGAATAGCGAAGTTAGTGAGCTTATAGGTAATTTGGATTTAAAAGATATAATAAGCTTTAAGTCAGGGATCAGTGAGAAAGAAATTGTTGATTTATATCATGCATCCGAAATAGCTGTTATTCCGTCACTATACGAAGGTTTTGGTTTTGGTGCTGGAGAGGCTATGGCTTGCGGAGTTCCATTGATCAGTACTCATTCAGGTGGATTAAAAGAAGTTGTAGGTGACTGTGCTTTAGAGATACTACCTTCTTCTAAAGACGAAATAGAAAAGGCAGTGATAAGCCTATTTAATGACCATGAGAAGAGGAAAGAGCTTTCTGTAAAAGGAAGGCTGAGAATGGAAACAAAGTTTGATTGGAAGATTGCAGCAAGTTCTTACGAATTGTCATTTCAAGAAGTAATAGAATCTTTTAACAATGAACACAATAAAGTATAAAAAACTTAATCTTAAAAGTAATCAGCTCCTATTGGATATGGGTTGTGGTGAAGGAAGACATTCTATAGGAGCTCTACTGGAAACCTCTGCAAATGTCATTGGTTTGGATTTGTCTATTCGAGACTTAGAGATTGCAAAATCCAGATTAAATGATTTTAACCTTTCAGATATCAGTACTTTTTGCACTTTTGGTGTTGGTAATATCAATGATATTCCTCTGGAAAGTGATTCTCTTGATGCAGTCATGTGTAGTGAAGTTTTAGAGCATGTAGAGTCACCTGAAGAATCTATTCAAGAGCTAGTAAGAGTTTTAAAGCCAGGCGGAGTAATGGCGCTGAGTGTTCCTAGATATTTACCTGAGTTAATTTGCTGGAAATTAAGTAAAGAATATTCAGAAACTCCTGGAGGTCATGTGAGGATCTTCAAGCATAAACAATTAAAGGATTTGGCTGTTAACAGGGGACTCGAATACCAATCTTTTCATTGGGCACATGGTTTACACTCACCCTATTGGTGGCTTCAATGTCTATTCTGGACTACGAAAGAAACTTCGTCCTTAGTCAGACTCTACCATAAACTGTTAGTTTGGGATTTAATGAAAAAACCACTGCTCACTAAAATATTAGAAGCGATTCTTCAACCATTGATAGGAAAAAGTCTTGTAATGTATTTTAGGAAACCCAACTAAATGAAAAGTTCAAACTTGGAGTTTTACAGAAACTCAATAGACTATATTTTATCTGTTCAAAATATGGACGGTTCTATTCCATGGGAGTTTGAAAAGAAACTAGATCCTTGGGATCATATAGAAGCAGCAATGGGGCTCTCTATAGGAAGAAAAAAAGAAGAAAGTGAAAAAGCTTTTATCTGGTTAAGAGACAATCAGCTTAGTGACGGGTCTTGGTATGCGGAATATTTGAACTCTATTCCTGCGACCAAAAGAAGAGAAACAAATTTTTCTGCATATATAGCAACCGGATTATGGCATTACTATTTAATATTTGAAGATAAAGATTTTGTAGAAACCATGTTGCCTACTTTAGCTAAAGCACTAGATTTCGTGCTATCAATGCAAACAGAAGGCGGCGATATATATTGGGCCTCTGAAGAAGGAAAAGAAATTTTAGATGATTCTTTAATTACCGGCAGTAGTTCTATTTATAAGAGTTTAGAATGCGCAGCAGCAACTTTTGATATTTTTGATAAACCCATAGAGAGTATTCTTGTCTCGATGAATAAACTAAAAATGTCTATTAATAATAATCCTCAGAGATACGACAGAAGTTGGGAAAGTAAATCACGATATAGTATGGATTGGTATTATCCAATTTTGTGCGGTATTTATGACAAAAAGAAGAGCATCGAAGAAATAAATTCAAAATGGGCAGAATTTATAGTCAAGGACATGGGATGTAAGTGTGTTAAAGAAGAGCCTTGGGTTACAGTTGCAGAAAGCTCTGAACTCGTAACTGCTCTTGTAAAGATTGGACTTTATAATGAGGCTGAGACTCTTTTCAATTCCTTACATCAATGGCGTGACGAAAAAGACGGATTATATTGGACTGGATACGTATACCCCGATAAAAAGTTTTGGCCTGTAGAAAAGCCAACTTGGACAGCAGGAGCCATTTTGTTGGCTGCAGATGCTCTTTATAAATTTACACCTGGATCAGAATTATTTTCTAAAACTTGGATTTAAAAGTATTACTTTTTTTTTCTTAATAGGCTTAAAGATTTAATCATTTCTATTTCTTCAAAATGACCACTTTCAATAGCTTTTAAATAAATATTAAAAGGAGGTCTGCCCCCATCTTTTGGATTTGGAAAAACATCATGTATAGCTAGTAACCCTCCGGGATTTAATCTTCTTGACCACAATCTATAATCATTTTGAGCAGCTTCTTCGCTATGTCCACCATCTATAAAGATCATACTAAAATTAATTTTTAAATCTTTATAGGCTTCTTCTGATGATGAAATAACTGGTATTACTATCTTTTTAAGCTTAGATGAATTTATAGTATTCAAGAAATAGGGAAGTGTATCGATTCCATTGCCTTCTTTATTTAATAAATCTGGATCAAAAAACTCTTCTCCAGGTTGTTGCTCTTCAGACCCTTTATGATGGTCTATCGAGTATAGTTTTTGTTTATTTTCTTTGACGGCCGAGCCTATATAAACTGCAGATTTACCGCAATAACTTCCTATTTCTAGTGCATCACCCTGTTTTGTATATTTTTTTGCATAGGAATAAAGGGCTTCTCCTTCTATTGGATCCAGGAAACCTTTTACTTTATTTATGTCTATTGGTAGCTTAATTGCCATGGTTTAAAAAAATAATATACCCTTCATCATTAATGCTTAATTTAATAATATAGATCGGTATAACGATCTCAAGGTATATAATTATTGTAAGTATGAATCTTAAAATGTTATCGAAAGGAAATGTTCTTGTTTTTGGGGACATTATTTTAGATAGATATATATCTGGAAATGTTGATAGAGTTTCTCCGGAAGCACCGGTACCCGTTCTCAAGCCTTCAAAAGAAGAGATTCGGCTTGGTGGTGCAGCAAATGTTGCACTTAATTTATCAAGTTTAGGCTCTAACACAACATTAATCGGTGTTACCGGAAGAGATGATTCATCGATCCAGATAAAGGAGTTACTTCAAAAAAATAATATTAAAAGCGCTTTAACTAGATCTAATAATCCTACTATTTCTAAACTAAGATTATTAGCAGGGCAGCAACAGCTAATCCGAATAGATAATGAAGAAGAATTCTCTGAGGCAGATTGGAAATCAAGCCTAGCCGTCTATAAAAAGCATATAAAATTAAAAAAGAATCAGGTATTGATAATATCAGATTATGACAAAGGAACTTTAAGAGACATACCTAGCCTTATAAAAGAGGCAAAGAAATTTAAAAAGATAATTTTGGTGGATCCAAAAGGAGATGATTTCTCCAAATATAAATCTGCAAATATCATCACTCCAAATTTCCATGAGTTTGAGAGAGTTGTAGGAAAGACTAAAGATGAAGCAGACGTTACGAGAAAAGGAAAAGAGCTCATTAAATCTTTGCAATTAACTTCACTCTTGATAACGAGAGGCTCAGAAGGTATGACTTTGCTAGAGAGTATAAATGGGAAAGTTAAGAGACAAGATTTTCCAACAGAAGCAAAAGATGTATTTGATGTTTCGGGAGCTGGCGATACTGTTATAGCGAGTATAGCTGCAGGAATAGCAGGAGGCTTTAGTCTTTCGGAATCAATAAAATTAGCCAATATTGCCGCAGGCATAGTTGTAGGAAAGTCGGGAACAGCAAGTGTAAGTCAAGTTGAGATTAGTCCGGTACTGAATCAAGCGGAACCATATATGACTTTAGAAGAAGCTCAGTCTTATTCGCAAGATATTCATAATCGAAATAAAAAAATTGTTTTTACAAATGGGTGTTTTGATATCTTGCATGCAGGACATGTAGAGTATCTAGAGGCTGCAAAAGACTTAGGTGATAAATTAATTATAGGTCTCAATTCAGATCAATCAGTAAAAAAGTTAAAAGGTAAAAATAGACCTCTAAATACTCTCAATCATAGAGCAAAGGTCCTAGCATCCTTAAAGTGCGTAGACAGAGTTGTTGTCTTTGGAGATTTAACTCCCATTAGACTTATAAAAGCCTTAAAACCTGATGTTTTAGTTAAAGGCGGAGACTACAAGATTAAAGATATAGTGGGTTATAAAGAGGTAACTAAATCCGGTGGTAAGGTTGTTACTGTTCCTCTTGTAGAAGGTTTATCTACAACAAAAATTATTGCAAAAACGCTTTAATCTAATTTTCTCTTCTCTCTTCTCTTCTCTCGTCTTTTCTCTCTACCCGACCATTTTGGGTATATTGATTGTTCAGTCCCTGACTTAAAACGTCTATGCATCCATAGGTAACCTTCAGGCTCCTTTCGAATGAATTTTTCATAAAGTTTGTTCATATTAGCTAGAAACTTTTCTTCATCTTCTAGGCTTTGTAATTCTTGAAATTCAATTTCGTAAACATTTTCAATTTTAGATATATCCGCAACTACTATTTTGATGTTCTTACCAGAAAGGAAGGCAGGGAAGGTAACAGTGGCTGCGTCATGGTCAAAGAAAGGAATCATTTTAGACACTTTAGAACCGTAATCTTGATCTGCAGCATATAGAAATATTTCTCCTGATTTTATCCATCTTATAGCCTTCATGGCTTCTTTATTGGTTAATGATCCTTTTATGTAATTATTTCTAGCCTTGATCATTACGTAGTTTATAACTTCATTTGTCTGTAATTTGTACATACCACTTAGGTCAAAGAATTGACTCAAGAGTCTTAAATCAAGTTCTAAGTGTGTAGAGTGTTTTATGAGAACAAGAACTCCCGTTGTTGGATTCTCTAATAGATGTTTATTGATAAATTGTGTTTCTAATTTTTTTACTTTTTTATCAGATCCCCACCAACCAATTGCCATCTCAAATATACCTCTCCCTACAGCCTGAAAATTTAACTTAACCAGTTTATCTAGTTCTTTACTTTCAAGGTGAAGGCATCTTTCTATATTGATTTTACTTATTTCTTTTCGATGAGGGCTGACTTTATAAATTAGGTTTCCAGTAGTGGTGCCAAGTCTCATTAGCATTTCATAAGGCAGGAAAGATAAAACTCTGAGTAATGCTAGCCCTAGCCAAGTGAACATGCCTTTTAAAGAAAAAAGGGCTGTCGACAATTTTGGATTTTTATTTTGTAATAAAGATTTACTACGGTTCATTCTTCGGCCAACCTTCTAGTGTATCTAAATAGCGTTTTACGCCTTCTTGGACATTAAGAAATTCTTCTTTATAACCTGCTTCTCTTAATTTTGAAATATTTGCTTCCGTAAAGCTTTGATAGGCTCCTTTTAGTTTGTCTGGAAAGGGAATATATTTTATTTTACCTTTTTTATTCCAATCTATTACAGCATTAGCGACGTCATTGAATGTTTGGCTTCGACCCGTACCAACATTAAATATTCCAGAGATTTCTGTATTTTCTAGAAACCATAGATTTACTTTCACTACATCTTCTACGAAGATAAAATCTCTTCGCTGCTCACCGTCCTCATAACCATCTGTCCCTTCAAAAAGTTTTATCTCATCATTAAGCTTTAATTGATTATGCAGATGGTAGGCAACACTTGCCATATTGCTTTTATGTTGTTCTTGAGGACCATAAACATTGAAATATCTTAACCCTACAATCTGAGTTGTATTTTCTTTTAAATCCTCTCGAACTAGTTGATCAAATTTAAATTTAGAATACGCATAAAGGTTTATTGGGTTTTCATTCTTAATTTCTTCTCCAAATACTTTGCCATTCCCATATACGGACGCCGAAGAAGCATAGATAAGAGGCGTATTTGACCTCTTGGAGAGATTTAACAGTTCTTTTGAATACAGCAGATTATTTCTATATAAATATTCTGAATCCCATTCCATGGTATTAGAACAAGCACCTTGATGGAAAATCGCCTTAAGATTGATTCCATCAAAACTATTTTTCTGAACTTCCTTAAGAAATTCATCTATTTCAAGATAGTTTTCAATCTCACAATGTGCAATATTTTCTTTCAGTTCTGCATTAGCATGGTCATCGACGGCAATAATATCCTTATAGCCAAGTCTATTCAGACCCTTGATTAAGTTTGATCCTATAAATCCATTACTGCCGGTTACTACTATCACAATTTTTAATTTAATTTAGGAATAATGGCTATGTTAGCATACGCATATGGCCAGAAACCTGTATACAGCTGTAATTTCTTTATTATTGCCAGCCTATTTTTTAAGATTATGTTGGAAGGGCTTAAAGAATAAGGAATATTTATTTAGATGGGGAGAAAGGTTAGGTTTAAGCTCACATGGGCCTTCTGAAGGTAAATCAATTATTTGGATTCACGCTGTTTCTGTTGGAGAAGTGAATGCCTCCATGTCCTTATTGAGGAAACTACTTGAAGACTATCCCAATTCTGAAATCTTAGTAACCACTACTACGCCGACAGGATCTAAATTACTTATTGAGAGATTAGGCGGGAAAGTCAAACATCAATACATACCAGTTGATATACCTTTTTTTGTCACTCTATTTCTTGAAAGATGGAAGCCTAAGATGCTGATATTAATTGAAACTGAAATTTGGCCTAATATCATTAATAGTTGTAAAGAAAAGGATATATATACTGCCTTGGTAAATGCAAGGCTCTCTGAAAAGTCTAAAAATAATTATATAAAGTATTCTTCTTTGATTCGGCCTGCAATAGATTCTATAGATATTATTTTGGCCCAATTCGAGTCAGATAAGAATCGTTTTCAAGAGTTGTCACCAAACAAAAAAATCAATTTATGCGGCAATTTAAAGTTTGATCAGGCTGTTCCAGATGAACTTGATGAGATCTCTCAATCCATAAGGAAAAACTGGTCTATAAGTGGGAATTTCAGGCCAACTTTGATAGCTTCGAGCACTCATGAAGGCGAAGAAGAGATTATATTAAATGCCTTCAAGGATATATTAAAAGCACTACCAGACGCATTGCTCATTCTAGTGCCTAGACACTTTGAGAGATTTGGTAGAGTAAAAAATCTAATCAAGGTCTCTGGTTTGGCACTTGCTGCCAGATCTAAAAAAACTGAGGTAGGTAAGGATATTCACGTTCTTTTTGGGGACACAATTGGCGAGCTTAACTTCCTTTATTCGCTGGCAGATATTGCTTTTGTAGGCGGAAGTTTAATAGATCACGGTGGACAAAATCTCCTTGAACCTTCTGCTCAAAGCATGGCCTTACTTTCGGGACCTAGCCTTAGAAATTTTTCAGACATATCTGAACAACTTAAAGCCAGTGGTGCTTTGGAAATCGTTCTTAACTCAGATGAGTTGTCAAAAAAATTCCTTAAAATAATAAATGATCCTAAATTATTAGAGTCTAAAGGCAGGGCAGCTCTAGAGGTTTTTAATAAAAACAGAGGAGCTTTAGATATTATCCTCAACTACCTAAGCAATCCTCTCGCTGATTAAAAAATATTGCCCGATTCTAGAGCCATTTTTGCTATCCAAGCACAGTCTTAGAACATCTCGGTACAAAATCCTCTAATTTTACCTATTTTAGTATTGGCACTGAGATTGCATATATTCTTCTGTATTTTTCTAAAAAATTAAAGGAGAAAATAATGAAGTTAATAACAGCAGTTATTAAACCTTTTAAACTTGATGAAGTCAGGGAAGCACTCTTAAGTGTAGGTGTTACTGGACTGACTGTCACGGATGTAAAAGGTTATGGCAGACAAAAAGGCCATACAGAGCTATACAGAGGATCTGAATATGAGGTCGATTTGTTACCAAAAACAAAGATCGAAATTGCGGTATCTGATGAGAAAGCTGACGAGGTTGTAGAAGCTATTAGTACTTCTGCTAATTCAAACAAAATAGGTGATGGAAAGATTTTTGTTGTAGATCTTAATCAACTGGTCCGTATTAGGACCGGAGATCTAAACGAAGACGCGCTATAAATTTAAGGAGATAAAATGACAGAACTAGAATTTGCGCTTAATACCTTCTACCTTCTAATGAGTGGAGCTTTAGTCATGTGGATGGCTGCAGGATTTACTATGTTAGAAGCTGGATTGGTTCGTTCAAAGAATGCTGCAGAGATAGTAACTAAGAATTTAGGACTATTTTCTATAGCTTGTGTAATGTATTTGGTATGTGGCTTCTTTATCATGTATCCAGGAGACTCAGCAGTTTCAGCATGGGTACCAGGATTTAGCTTGTCATATTTGGGACTTGGAATGGGTGACCAAGATATGTCCTATGGATCGTATTCAGAAGGGTCAGATTTCTTCTTCCAAGTAGTATTCGTTGCGACTGCAATGTCTATCGTTTCGGGTGCAGTGGCAGAAAGAATGAAATTATTACCTTTCTTTGCATTTGCAGTTGTCTTAACCGGTTTCATTTATCCAGTTCAAGGATACTGGAAATGGGGTGGCGGTGGACTGGATGCTCTAGGCTATACAGATTTTGCCGGGTCGGGTGTTGTGCATCTATGTGGAGCTGCAGCCGCTTTAGCCGCCGTATTTATACTAGGAGCTAGGAAAGGAAAATATGGAGAGAATGGATCCGTATATGCTATACCTGGATCTAATATACCCATAGCAGCCTTAGGTGCTTTAGTGCTTTGGTTAGGTTGGTTTGGTTTTAATGGCGGTTCTCAGCTTGCCATTAATACTGCAGCTGACGCTATAGCTGTTGGTCAAGTATTTCTAAATACAAATATGTCCGCTGCTGGAGGTGTCCTAGGTGCTTTATTTGCTAGTAAAATCTTTAGTGGGAAGGCTGATGTAACCATGGCTATAAATGGTGCGATTGCCGGGTTAGTGGCTATAACGGCTGCTCCAGATACCCCTACGGGAGGTTTAGCAACTTTAATCGGTCTCATTGGTGGTGTCATCGTCTATTTCTCAGTCATTATCCTAGATACAAAACTGAAGATTGATGATCCAGTTGGTGCTATATCAGCTCACGGTACAGTAGGTATCTGGGGAATTATGGCAACTCCATTATCAGGAGCTGGAGCTTTTGGAACTCAATTCCTAGGCGCCTTGATAATATTTGCATGGGTATTCGTAACCAGCTTCATCGTTCTAAAGATCTTAGATTCTGTAGTAGGAATTAGAGCATCTGATGAAGACGAAGAAATAGGTTTAGATAAAGCAGAAATTGGAGTAGAAGCCTACCCAGATTTCAAGTAATGCTGCGCTAGATTATGTCAATTCTTTTGCATAATAAAATTAGGTGGCCCTTAACCGGGTCACCTATTTATTTTTTGAGCGTAAATGGATTTACACATTAACAAGGAAGTTAACTCAATTTGATTATGGACATAAAACTTATTAAACCTAAAGAAGCTGCACAAATACTTATGTGCAGTGAAAGAACATTAGAGGCATGGCGCAGAGAAGAAAAAGGACCATGCTATTATAAAATAGAAGGAAAGATTCTATATAAAGCAGAAGATATTCTAAGTTTTATTGAGGAATCTAAAGTTTCAATACAATAATAAAAAGAGGAGAGGTGTAATGCATAGAAATAATTTTTCCATCATATTCTTATTATCAATTTTTGTAGTTTCGTGCTCAGGCTCGGTAGAGAAAGAGTCGATATATGAAAATGATGACAATACTGCATATGTTGAATATCTCTGGTGTAAAAACGGACCAGATATGTCACAAGAGGCTTTTACAAGTATGATTTCTGAATGGAATGAAATTCTTGATGGATTAGACACAGCAGTTCCAATGTCTGTTGGACTAGTACCAAGGACGGAAACAGACTTATATGACGGGATGTGGGTTCTAGTTTGGGAATCAAAAGCACAAAGCAAAAAAGGATGGGATGAATGGCTTGCAGGGCCTGCGGAAGATTGGACTGAGAAGACAAGCTCCATACTCGCTTGCGGAGCATCTGATAATGGAGAAGAGCTTAATTACGCTTTTAACGTAAGTTCTTTTAGAGCTGCTGGAGCTCAGGATAGTGAACCAGGAGGTGTAGCTGGGTTTGCTTTTTGTAGTTATAACGAATCTTTTGGATCGAACGAACTCTTGGCAAGTCTAGATGCTTATAATGGCTGGTTAGATGCAGCTCAAGAAGCAGCTGGTACAGCATCGCCATATTTTTATACTATTCACGAGCCTGACTTTGAGACACCTATACCAGGAACCTCAACCGGCTCTTATGATTATGCTTTTCATCATTTTTGGGAATCAGAAGATTCTAGACAATTAGGTGCTGCTTTATTTGCGGATACTGCTCCTGTCCCTGAAGGTCCACAACCTGATTGTGGAGATGATATGTTTCTGTTTGATACATATCCTTTTAGATCCCCTCAAGGATAATATTAAGTAAAGACACTTTTTGGTGCAGTCTTCCATAGACTGCACCATTTTATTGCTTATTGCTATCTCTATCACAATAGAAACCCTGTAAAACCCTATAATTCACTATATAACACTAATTGGTATAAAGATTGCATATAACTTAAAGAATTGTTTTCTATTTTAATAACAGTGAATTCAATCTATAGTTAGTAGACCAATTATTTAGGAGTATTTTTGATGAAATTAATTACAGCAATAATCAAACCCTACAAACTAGATGAAGTTAGAGAGGCTTTGTCAGAAGTTGGGGTTACGGGTCTTACTATTACAGATGTTAAAGGTTTTGGCAGACAAAAAGGACACACAGAACTATACAGAGGTTCTGAATATGTCGTTGATTTTCTTCCTAAGACAAAAATTGAAGTAGCCGTAAGTGAAGATAATGCCGATAAGGTTATTGATGCCATATCGCAAGTTTCTAACACTGGAAAAATAGGAGATGGAAAAATATTTGTATCTTCTTTAGAACAAGTTGTCCGCATTAGAACTGGAGAACTTAACGAAGATGCCTTGTAAAATTTAGGTGAGATAATGATAAAAAAAATACTACTTCTTTCAATAGCTTCATTTTCTATTGGCATATCGGCCGATGAATTAAATTCAGGCGACACAGCTTGGATACTAACTTCCACAGCCTTGGTGTTGTTTATGACTCTGCCTGGATTGTCACTCTTCTATGCTGGGCTAGTGAGAAGTAAGAACGCAATTTCGGTATTGATGCAGTGTTTTGCAATAGCTTGTATCGTCTCTGTTGCTTGGGTAGTTTACGGATATAGTCTTGCCTTTACAGAAGGTAATGCCTTTATTGGTGGAACTAGTGCCTTCTTCTTAAGCGGTATAGGTCGTGATACTTTGGCACCAGGAACAACAATGCCACATTCATTATTTGTTATTTTCCAAATGACTTTTGCAATAATAACTCCTGCTTTGGTTGTAGGAGCTTTCGCAGAAAGGATGAAGTTTGGTGCTATGTGTCTTTTCTCCCTTCTTTGGTTTACGGCAGTTTATATTCCAGCTTGCCATATGATATGGGGCGGTGGTTATCTAGGCGATGTAAAAGATTTTGCTGGAGGATTAGTAGTTCACCTAACTTGTGGAGTAGGAGCTTTAGTTATTGCTATTATGCTAGGTCCCAGGAAAGGATTTCCTTCGACTGCTATGCCGCCTCACAACCGCACAATGGTAGTTACTGGTGCAGCAATGCTTTGGGTTGGATGGTTTGGTTTCAATGCTGGTAGCTCTTGGGCTGCAGATGGCTTGGCTGGCATGGCGATGCTTGTAACTCATATTAGCGCCGCAACAGGAGCTTTGACATGGATGGCCATAGAATGGCTCAAAGGTGGCAAACCAACAATTGTAGGAATTGCAACAGGAATGGTAGCTGGCTTAGCTACTATTACACCTGCAGCTGGAAGTGTTGGTCCAGAAGGTGCTCTTCTAATTGGTTTAATGGCAGGTTCTATATGTTTTTATGCAACTCAAGCAGTTAAAGGAGTTTTTGGAATAGATGACTCATTAGATGTTTTTCCAGTTCATGGCGTTGGAGGCATTATCGGTATAATCATGGTTAGTTTTTTAGGCGTACAAGGTGGGTTTTTAGGGTCTAGTGCAGGTGAATCTTGGGTTCCAATGGAGCAATTTTTGATTCAGATGAAAGGTATAGTCGTAATAGGAGCATGGACAGCTGTTGCTTCTTGGGCCATATTAAAATTAATTGGTTCTTTTACTCCACTAAGAGTCACAGAGGAAGAAGAGTATGAAGGCCTTGATGTAGTAGAACATGAAGAAAGAAGTTACGACTTAATCTAAGTAATTAATCTTATAAAAAAACCGGCCTTATAGCCGGTTTTTTTCTCTCTAAATCCATTATTATACGTAGTGTGAAAAGCCAGTTAATTCTATCAATAATGGGACCTACAGGAGTAGGTAAAACAGATTTGGCTATGGATTTGTATGAACAGATTCCGATAGAAATCATTAGCGTAGATTCAGTACAGATTTATAAAAATTTAGATATTGGAAGTGGTAAACCCTCCAAAGAAGTTCTCAAAACCTTTCCACATGAAATGATTGATATTATCGAGTGTTCTGAAAATTATTCGACCGCTAAATTTCAAAATGACTGCTTAGCATGCATAAAAAAAGCTTTTGATGGAGATAAGATTCCAGTTTTGGTTGGAGGATCAATGATGTATTTTCACCATCTTGTAAATGGGCTCTCAAGATTACCCTCTGTAAGCCAAGAAACAAGGCATAAAGTGCAGAAAGAGTTTGAAGAGAAGGGCTCAATAGAGATGCATCAATATTTACAAGAAATAGATACAGAGGCTTCTTTAAAAATTCATGAAAATGATTCTCAAAGAATTAAAAGAGCTATAGAGGTCTTTAAAGAAACCGGTAAGCAGTTTTCTCAATTGCAAGCTCAACAAAAAAAAGAAATAGATAAATTAATTAGTTCATCTAATCTTAAGCAAATTGCGATTAAGCCAACAGACAAAGCAATGCATCGTGAGGTGGTTGCAAATAGATTTAAAGATATGATCGAAAAAGGCCTTATAGAAGAGGTAGAAAAAATTCTAGATCATAAAAATATATCAAGAAACTCACAATCAATGAAAAGTGTAGGTTACAGACAAGTTTGTGATTTTTTAGAAGGAGATATTGATCTTGATGATATGATTGAAAAGGGAATTAATGCTACGAGACAGCTTGCTAAAAGACAAATGACTTGGATTAATAGCTGGAAAGATTTAATAATTTTAGAAAAAAATGCTGAACTTTCAACTTCGGTAAAAAGAATAATTGAATAAAACTAATGCAAAGAGAAGAAATACTTCCGTTATCAATAATTGTTCATATTGATAGGTTTTCTTTAAGTAAAGATCTGCAGTTAGAAGCACTCCAAGAATTCAAAGAGTTATGTTTATCTTCTGGCACAGAGGTTATGGCAGAAGTTTCTGGAAAAATTGACAGACCTTCTCCTAACTTTTTTATTAAACAAGGCAAATTAGAAGAGATCAAAGAATTGGTCAGATCTCATAAGGCACATCTCGTTATATTTAATAATGATTTAACTCCCTCTCAAGAGAGAAATTTAGAAAAATTCTTAGGGACAAGAGTTCTAGACCGAACTTCATTAATACTAGATATATTTGCAACAAGGGCTAGCAGTCATATTGGTAAGCTTCAGGTTGAATTAGCTCAACTCACTCATTTATCTACAAGACTGGTTAGAGGTTGGAGTCATTTAGAGAGACAAAAGGGCGGTATTGGTCTCAGAGGTCCAGGAGAGACGCAATTAGAGACAGATAGGAGACTTATAGGTCACAGAATTAAGAATCTAAAAAAGAGATTAGATAGAGCCCATAATCAGAAAGAAGTAAATCGCTACGCAAGAAGAAAGGGGAAAGAGCAAGTAGTTGCCCTTGTTGGTTACACCAATGCAGGAAAAACTACTTTATTTAATTACCTGACTCAAAATAACCTTTACGCAGCAGACAAGCCCTTTGCAACACTGGATTCAGTCACTAGAAGGAATGATATGCCTCAACTTAGGAATGTTTTATTCTCAGATACAGTTGGGTTTATTTCTAACTTACCTACACAGCTTGTTGAATCCTTTAAAGCAACTTTAGATGATCTAAGTTCTGCAGATCTTCTCTTGCATGTTGTAGATATCTCCGACAAAGATCATAGGTTTAAGGTCAATGAAGTGGATAAGATCCTTAAAGATTTAGGTTTATCAGAAAAACCATGCATCCGGGTAAACAATAAATGTGATAAATTAGACATCCTAGATTTAGAGGATCATTCAAAAAATAGTCATAATCAAATTTGGCTTTCTTCTATTACTCATGAAGGATTTGATAGCTTATTTGAAGCCATAAATTTTAATCTGAAAGGAAAAATTAATTCTAACTGGATTAGCTTAAGCTCAGACTTAGGTTGGCTCAGAGCTGAACTATATTCAACAGGAGGAGTCTTAGAAGAGAGAATATCTGAAGAAGGTCTGATAGAATTGCACCTTGAAAGTTATCAAAATGACCTCATAAAGTTATTAGATGTTGAAGGTTTCACCTTAATCAGTAATAAACAAACACAGGAAGCAATATAAATGTCTTGGAATGGAAACGATAATAAAGATCCGTGGGGAAGGAATGACACTCCTCCTGAGATCGATGAAGTAATTAAGAAAGTAAAAGAAAGAGTAGATTCAATTTTTGGTGGAGGCTCTTCTGGAGGCTCATCAGCTGGAGGCGGTTTTACCAAGAAATCTGCATCTTTAGTATTCTTTGTTTTAGCTCTTGTCTATATAGGAGCTGGAATATATCAGGTTGAGGAAGCTGAGAGATCCGTAGTGCTTCGTTTTGGAGAATTCTCTGAAATAAAAGGCCCAGGATTAAGATGGAATCCTCCAATTGTAGACTCAGTAAGTGTAGTTGATGTAGTTCGAGTCAGGCCACATAGACATGATGCCCTTATGTTAACTAAAGATGAGAATATCGTGGATGTAACGGTCTCTGTTCAATATCAAATAGCAGATCCAAAGAAATATGTCCTTGATATAAGAGATGCAGATGCAAGCTTGGTTCAGGCAACTGAGAGTGCTTTAAGGCATGTAGTAGGCGGTTCGATTATGGATGATGCTTTGACTACTGGTCGTGAGTTGATAGCTCAAGAAGTTAAAACTAGGCTCCAAAGATATTTGAACAAATATAATACTGGACTTGAGGTTGTCATTGTAAATATTGAAGATTCTTCTCCTCCCAGACAGGTTCAAGAAGCGTTCGACGACGTTATTAAAGCGAGAGAAGATGAAGTTCGTGCAAGAAATGAAGCTGAGACTTATGCAAATGGTTTAGTGCCTGAAGCAAGAGGTCAGGCACAAAGAATGTTGCAAGATGCGGAAGCATATAAAGAGCAAGTTGTTTCAGAGGCTCAGGGAGATGCAACACGTTTCAACTTATTGTTGGCTGAATATCAGAAAGCTCCTGACGTAACTCGTAATCGTCTTTATCTAGATTCGATCCAAGGCGTAATGTCGAACAGTACAAAAGTTATGATTGATGTAGAGGGTGGAAATAATATCCTTTATCTACCTCTCGATAAGATTGCGGAATCTGCAAGAGGCGTTGATAACTTAAATATACCGTCAAACTCATCAGGAAATGCTTCAATAAGCGACCTTACCAATCAGGTTATTGAAGAAATCAGAAGAAGAAATAGACAAGAGGAAAGAAGATAATGAAAGCACTTAGGACATTAATTATTCCGGTTTTGGTAGTTACAGTGATTGCCATAAGCCAATCTGTATATGTAGTCAAAGAAACTGAAAGAGCAGTCAAATTAGAATTTGGTGCTGTAGTAGAGGCCGATGTTGAGCCAGGATTACATTTCAAAATTCCCATTGTTAATTCAGTAACAAAATTTGATGCCAGGATCCTTACATTAGACGCTGCCCCTCAAAGTTATTTAACGTCAGAGAAGAAGGCGCTTACAGTTGATTCCTTTGTTAAATGGAGGGTTAGTGATGTTGAGAAATACTATACAACCACAGGTGGTGATGAGGAAAGGCTAAGAAGATTACTTATCCAAAGGGTTGATGCAGGTTTGAGGAATGAATTTGGTAGCCGTACGGTTAATGAAGTTGTCTCTGGAGAAAGGGATGAGTTGATGGACAAATTAACTCTTCAGTTAAACTCGATAGCTCTAGACGAGCTTGGTGTAGAGGTAATAGATTTAAGAGTAAAGAAAATCGATCTTCCACCTGAAGTTAGTGATTCCGTATATAACAGAATGAGAACTGAAAGAGAGCGACTGGCTAAAGAGCTAAGGGCTCAGGGAAACGAAGTCGCAGAAAAGATAAGAGCTACGGCAGATAAAGAAAAGACTATTATTCTGGCTGATGCTTATAGACAAGCAGAAGAAATCAAGGGTAATGGAGATGCTATTGCAACCTCTACTTATGCTGATGCTTACTCAAAAGATCCGGAGTTTTATGACTTCACTAGAAGCTTGAAAGCTTATCAATCTACTTTCGGGAGTAAGTCAGATATTTTATTAATTAATCCTGATAGTGATTTCTTTAAATATCTGGACGACTCTAAAGCTAAAGATTAATAAATGAGTTCCAAAATACGCTGGAGCTTACCTGATGGCGTAGACGAGCTGCTTCCACCAAAAGCAATTGAGGTAGAAAGGTTAAGAAGGGAGTTAGTAGATAAGTACACCTCCTCAGGATATGAATTTATTATTCCTCCTCTATTGGAATTATCTGAAACTATTGGAGGAGAAGCTCATGATGAAATTCAATCTCATGCTTTTAGCTTTAAAGACAATCTAACCGGAAAAAATCTTTCAATAAGACCTGATATATCAGAGCAAGCATCAAGGATTGATGCTTATAGAATTCAATCCGATCAAGTGGTTAGGTTGTGTTATGCCGGAGAAGTTGTAAAGAGCAAGACTTCCAAAGTTCTAAGATCTAGAACGACGATACAAGTAGGTGCAGAAATATTTGGAGACTCTTCTAGAGAATCTGAGTTAGAGAGTATCAATCTAATGTTAGAAAGCCTGAAGATTGCCGGAATAGATGATACTACCTTGAGTTTGGGTCATGCAGGATTCACTGCCTCTGTTCTAGAACCTTTTAAAGACCTAGGGACCGAGGTATTCGCTAATATTGAATCAGCGATTTCAAAAAAGTCTAAATCTGATTTACAAACACTGATTCCTGAATCTCATAAGCAAAAGAATTCTTTAATAGATCTGTGTGATATGTATGGTCATAAAGAGATTCTAGATACAGCAAAAAATAGTTATTCTTTCATAGATACTACTCAAGAGTATATGGACAACCTAGAATTCATAGTTTCAGAGATTGAGGCAAAAAGAAATTTAAAATTACATATTGATCTTGGAGAGATCCAGGGTTTTAAATATCATAATGGAATTGTTTTCTCAGCCTACACAAGTTCTGCTGGGTATGTATTAGCTAAAGGCGGTAGGTATGATGGCCTTAGAAAGTCTTCAGATGAAGACAGACCTGCAGTAGGTTTTGATCTGGATTTAATAGCAGTATCTAACTTATAGGAAATAAATAATGAAACAAAATATTTCTTTATTAGGCCTCCAGTGGGGGGATGAAGGAAAGGGCAAGGTTGTAGATAACCTGGCAAACGATCTTGATGCCGCCGTAAGATACCAAGGTGGACATAATGCGGGTCATACATTAATTGTTAATGGCAAGAAAATAGTATTTCATCTTCTCCCTTCAGCGATTTGCCACGAAAATATCAAGTGCTATGTCGGAAGAGGGGTTGTCGTAAGTCTTGAAGCTCTCTTCTCCGAAATTGCGGAAGCAAAGGAAGTTCTTGGTAGTATAGAAAATAGATTAGTTATAAGTCCGGCTTGCAGTCTTATACAGCCTTACCATATCCAGCTTGATCAACTTAGAGAGCAGTCTAATAATTTAACTAAAATTGGAACAACTGGTAGAGGTATCGGTACCTCCTACGAAGATAAAGTTGGAAGAAGATCTATTCGAATTGCTGATCTTTATAATGAAGAAAAGCTCAGAGATAAATTAGAACAATCTTTAGAATTTTATAACTCAATCTTTAAATACTCCTTCGGAGCCCCAGAGATAGATTTAAATGAACTTTATGAGATTAATTTGGAACATGCAGAGCTACTAAAGCCCTACGTAGGTAATGTAATAGAAGAAATTAGAGAATTACAAAACAATAACAAAAAGATCCTTTTCGAAGGAGCACAAGGGGCTTTGTTAGATGTTAGTTTGGGCACTTATCCATTTGTTACTTCAAGTAATCTAATTGGTGGAGTCTCTGCAGGTACGGGTATAAGTCCGTCTGATATTGATTACACTATAGGTATTACAAAAGCTTATACGACGAGAGTTGGAGAGGGACCTTTTCCAACTGAATTATTTGATGAAACAGGAACCTACCTCGCTGAAAAAGGTGGAGAAGTTGGAGCAACAACTGGTAGACCTAGAAGGTGTGGCTGGTTAGATGGTTTTCTACTTTCTAATATGGTTAAGGTTAGCGGTGTAGATGGTCTTTGTTTAACAAAGATAGATGTTCTAGATGGACTGGAGAAGATAAAGATTTCTACTGAATATAAAAGTCAACATACATCTGGATCTCTTATTGAAACTATGGATCTTGAAGAAGTCGAGCCAGTTTATATAGAGTTAGACGGATGGACTGACCCCACCTCAGGCAAGACTTCCTTTAATGAGTTAAATGAAAATGCTAAATCGTTTATAGAAAAAATCGAAGAAATTGCAGGGGTTCCTGTTATCATGATTTCAACTGGCCCAAAAAGAGAAGATACTATAATTAGAGAAAAAATTTGATATGAAATATTTTATTGCATTAGCTTTAACCGCTTCCAATCTCCTTTTGTCTGATGAGAAGGTTTTTCAAGAGGGTGACACCTTTGAGGCAAGAAAATTTGAAGCTATAACTCTTTATTTTTATAGAGCTGATGCAACAAGACTCGATACTGCAAGAGACTTTGCCTTTTCTTTAAATGATTTTATAGACTATGCAGCTATTGACCAAAGAGACCTTTACAAAATTAGGAGAGGAGATACTTTCAAAATCACAGAAAGCTTTAAAAATGGAGATATCTTTCAAGTCAATTTAGATAGCAAAAAAAGTAAAAGAGAAAAATATTTTGTTCTCTCAGAAGATTTAGATAATAGATTTCTTACTCGGATAAACAAAGAATCCTAATTTTTTTATGACACGCTATTTACAAATAGCATTTAAAGTTTTTTTAATCTTCTTATTCCCTTTTGTTGTACTATTTTTAGCTCTCTTTTTCGACTTCTTTGGAAAGCATCAGGATTTAGGAAAAATAGAGCTAATTCAAGCACCCTACTATAATTCTGTTGTTGAAAGCTCTTCAGACAAGAAAATCTTATTTGGAGACCTTCATGTTCATACCACTTACTCTCTCGATGCTTTTGTTGGTAATCTACCAATCTTAGAAGGTGAAGGCGCTCATCCTGTCGCTGACGCCTGTAATTTTGCTAGATTCTGTGCCAATCTAGATTTTTTTTCCGTTACTGACCACGCAGAATTCCTAACCAAAAGAGAATGGGACGAGACTATAGAGTCACTAAGAAATTGTTCTTTAGTTTCGGAAGAGAAAGATGAGGAGGAAATAATTCCTTTAGCTGGCTGGGAGTGGACTCAGACAAGTTTAAATCCCGAAGAACATTATGGGCATAAGAATGTTATCTTAAAACCACTACAGGGGAGTCTTCCAGCCCGTCCTATAGGTGCACCCGACCATAAATTTTTTAAAAGTATAGTTGATGCTCCAATATATGCTTTGTATGGAGCTCTTTTGTATGACTATGAAAACATGTCTAGTTATTTCAATTACAGACAAAGACAATTAATTCTTCGAAACTTAGAATACTGTGACGAAAATAAACACGTCACCGAACTACCTTTAGACTGTCTTGAAAGGGCTGAAAAGCCTTCAGACTTATATAGAAAGTTAGATGAGTGGGGCATGGATTCGTTGGTTATTCCTCATGGTTCAGCCTGGGGAAATACTTCACCTCCAATGGCAAGTTGGCGAAACCAATTAAACAGTTCAGAACACAATGAAAAATATCAAAACTTAGTAGAAATATTTTCTGGTCATGGAAATTCTGAGGAATATCGTGCTTGGGAGGCTTTTAGAGAAATTAATGGAGAATATGTTTGCCCATCCCCCACAGAAAATTATATCCCTGATTGTTTTCAGGCTGGAGAAATTATTAAAGAACGGTGCAGGGTTTCAGCAGGAAGTGAAGAAGTATGTAATATGAAGGCTAAAGAGGCACGACATAATTTTACTCAATCTAATCCCTTTGGCTTACTTACGATACCTAACCAAATGCCACATGAATGGTTAGAGAGTGGACAGTGTAAAGACTGTTATCTGCCAGCTTTTGAATATAGACCAAGATCTTCGGTCCAGTATGCTTTAGCTTTAAGAAACTTTACTGACAGGAATTCTAAACCTTTTAGATTTGGTTTTATTGGTTCAAGTGATAATCACTCTTCAAGGCCGGGCACTGGATATAAAGAAGTTAACAGAGTGCTAAATACAGACTCCAGATATAAATCATCCAGCCCCATACTTAATCCACCTAAATCATCTAAAGAATATGCTATTCCTAGCTCTCAAGAGATTAATCTTGAGCAAATGTTAGATAGGACAAAACCAAGCCAAGGCGAAAGGGTAGCTTCTTTCTTATATACGGGCGGATTAATTGCTAGTCACGTTTCAAAGAAAAATAGAGATGAATTGTGGAAATCCTTAAATAATCGAGAGGTTTATGCTACGAGCGGCGAAAGGATTTTATTGTGGTTTGATTTAATAAATCATCCGTCGGGAGAAATAAAACCTATGGGAAGTGAGTTTATTATGCCTGATAATCCTCAGTTTCAAGTCAGAGCATTGGGTTCTCAAAAGCAAATACCTGGATGCAATATCACGGATAAGAATAATCTGGATCTGATTCATCAAATTTGTAATGGAGAATGCTTCAATCCAATTGATGAAAGAAATAATATTACAAGGATAGAAGTAGTCAGAATAAGACCTCAAAGCTATCCAAATGAACCTATTGAAAAATTAATTGAAGATCCTTGGCTGGTATTGCCATGTGAACCTTCCCAAGAAGGTTGCGAAGTAAAGTTTGAAGATACCAAATATCTAGAAGCAAATAGAGAGGTTATCTATTACGTAAGGGCCATTCAAGAGCCTTCTCTAGCAATAGGTGCTGCGAATTTAGCATGTGATAGAGATGATTCAGGAAAATGCACTAAAGTAAATCTTTGTGGAGATGTAGAAGGTCAAGGCGAGGGGGATTGTTTATCTGAAAATGAAGAGCGAGCTTGGTCTTCCCCCATTTTTGTTAAATTTTCTGGAAATTAGATTTATACATCTTATCCAGTACAGCATTAACGTACTTATGGCCATCTACAGAACCATATTTTTTAGTTAACCTTATACTTTCATTGATAATGATAGGCGCATCTGTGTCTGTAAAAAGCATTTCATATGCGGCAAGTCTCAATGTATTTCTTTCAATAGGATCTAAAGAAGGAAGGCTTCTTTCCATAAAGTTAGAAAGAGTTTCGTCAATAGCTTCTTTAGAAGATATAACTCCATTAAGTAAATCTTTAAAGTGTGGGTATTTACTTTGAAGAGATAAGTCTTTGAGTATATCTCTTACATCCGAACCCGAGATCTCTATTTCATAAAGGCTCTGAAGAACTTTATCTCTAGATCTAACAGGAGATGTGTCTTTTTTTGATTTCATTAATCAATCAAGCACACTGACCATATTCATTGCACTTAGAGCAAACTCTTTTCCTTTATTCATTTTATCTGGATTAGATCTTTCTATAGCTTGTTCAATGGTATTTGTGGTCAGAACCCCGCAAATAATTGGTACATTAGTTTTTAAAGCTACAGTTTGCAGTCCCTCAATACAGGCATTAGAAATAAAATCAAAATGAGGTGTATCTCCCTGAATAATTGCACCTAAAGAAATAACCGAAGAGACTGATTCATTTTCCGCAATAGACTGAGTGGCTAGAGGTAATTCAAATGCACCAGGTACTTCTTTTATAATTATATTTTTTTCCTCTACTCCTTGGCTAAGAAGTTCTTTCTGAGTTTCCTCTAAAAGATCTTGAACTATAACCGCATTCCATGATGTAAAAACAATCCCGTAGGTTGCTTTTTTAGCTTTATCAGATATCTCTTTAATTTCTAGCCCTTTCATGAATTTAATTGATGAATTCAGTAATCTCTAGATCAAAACCAGCCAGAGGATATTTAGCTGAAGCACCTAATAATCTAATTTTAGTTATCCCGAGGTCTTTGAGTATTTGTGCCCCCACACCCACGATTCTAGAATCTGGACTATCATTACTTATTGGATTCTTTTGCCCTTTAAGGAAGGAAATATTGGATAAAATTTCTTGTGAAGTTTCTGAGTGGGATAATAAGAGCAAAACACCTTGATCCTCTTCATCTATTTTTTTCATAGCCTGAGAAAAAGAGAGTCTACTTCCAAACTGATTAATTCCCATAACATCTTGTAGAGTATTATTCTGAGAAACTCTTACCAATACCTCATCCTGACTATCGATATCACCTTTTATAAGAGCTATATGTACATCTCCATTTATAGTGTCTTCGTAAGCATGCAAAATAAATTCTCCATACTCTGATTCAATACTAGTCTTATCTAACAGATTAATACTCTTTTCACTTATATTTCTATAGTGAATAAGATCTGCAATTGTTCCAATTTTAAGATCATGTTTTTTTGCAAAGAGCTCCAAATCTCCTCTTCTTGCCATTGTCCCATCATCATTCATTATTTCTACAATTACAGCAGAAGGATCTAAACCCGCAAGTTTGGCTAGATCAGTTCCAGCTTCAGTATGTCCAGCTCTAGTTAGAACGCCACCTTCTTGGGCTTTGATAGGGAAAACATGACCTGGTTGAACTATATCTTCAGCTTTTGCTGTTTTATGAACTGCTGCCTGAATAGTAGTTGCACGATCAGCTGCTGATATGCCTGTAGTAACACCCACCGCAGCTTCAATGGAAGTAGTAAAAGCAGTGCCAAGTTCCGTCCCGTTATGCTTAACCATCTGTTCTAAACCAAGTCTCTTACAACGGTCTTCATTAATTGCTAAACAAATTAACCCTCTAGCGTGTGTTGCCATAAAGTTTACAGCGTCAGGATCAACCTTTTCTGCTGCGAGGACCAAATCACCTTCATTCTCTCTATCCTCATCATCCATGAGGATAACCATCTTTCCTTGAGATATGTCTTCAATTATTTCTTGAATGCTATTTAATTCCATTACTTATAGTTTGGGGTCAAGATGATCTTTTTGTCTTGACCTAAATTGGTAATCGTATTGATTTCAAAGTCTATTGTACTCAGTTTTTGATTATCCTCACCGAATTTAGAAAAGGTTTTTCTTCCTTTACCTAATAATTTAGGTGCTTGATAGAGAATAAATTCGTCAATTAATTTATTAGCAAGAAGAGCATCATAAATTTCAGAACCAGATTCGACCAACATCGTGTTGATAGATTTTTCATTTGCCAGATATTCCATAATTAAATTTAAATTATTTAATTCCTGTTTAGACATGAGACAAATCTCGGCATTGTTAGACTTTATCTTTGAACCTTGAGCTGTGAATATTAGTGTTTTCGCTTCTGAAGAAAAAATATTTTCCTTTCCAGT
Organism: Gammaproteobacteria bacterium; assembly: GCA_004214065.1. Lineage (GTDB taxonomy): Bacteria > Pseudomonadota > Gammaproteobacteria > Magnimaribacterales > Magnimaribacteraceae > Magnimaribacter. Next base: position 54,348 of record SGZM01000005.1, read on the forward strand.
TAGAGAGTGATGTCTATCTATTACAACTCTAAGAGGCTGCATAACTTCATTCATATCATATTCTGAATCTCTAGATGTTAGGGTAGGATTATCTTTAAGGATTGTGCCGGTGCCTGTCAGAATGGCTTCATTTGTAGCTCTAAGTTTATGCACATCTTTTCTAGATATTTCTGATGTGATCCATTTACTTTCACCTGAAGCTAAAGCTATTCCGCCATCCAGTCCTGTTGCCATCTTAGCTGTTATGAAGGGCCTGTTTTTTTCTATCCTAGAAAAAAAACCTCTGTTGAGCTCTCGCGCTTCTTTTTCTAAAAGTCCTTCTACTATTTCGATAGCCTTTTCTTTCTTTGCAAATCCATCCTGAGAATTATCTTCTGATGCGATGTAAACTTTCTTAATACCATGTTTTTTAATGGCCTCTGAACAAGGCGGCGTTTTGCCTGTTGTAGAACAGGGCTCTAATGTTACAAACATTTCTGATCTAGTAAGTGCAGATTCTGCTTCCGGACCTAAATTCTCATAGACGTCCTGGATGGCCTTTACTTCGGCATGTCCTTCTCCAGCTGTCTTGTGCCATCCTCTGCCTATTATTTTATTATCTAGAGTAATAACACAACCCACCATTGGGTTTGGTCTTGTTGTTAAAAGTCCTTTTTTAGCTAGAGATAGAGCTTCAAGCATGTGCTCTGAAGGAGAGGTCATAATTAATCGCTTGTTAACTTCTCAACTTCTTCAGAAAATTCATTAATGTCTTCAAATCGTCTATAAACAGAAGCAAATCTAATAAAAGCCACTTCATCTATTTTTCTAAGATTTTGCATAACAACTTCTCCTATAAGTCTCGAAGGTATTTCTCTTTCTCCTGAAGATCTAATATCTTTCTTTATATCTTCTATGAGAGTTTCTATTTCCTCTTCACCGACAGGTCTTTTTTCTAATGATCTATACAGGCCTTCTCGCAGTTTGTGTTCGTCAAACGGTTCTCTAGAATTATTTTTTTGCTTAATAACCCTTGGCATCAGAAGTTCAGCCGTTTCAAAAGTTGTAAATCTTTCATTACAAGCAGGGCATTCACGTCTTCTTCTTATTTGCTGACCCTCAGCTATTAATCTCGAATCAATAACTTTCGTATCTGAGAACCCGCAATAAGGACAATGCATAAATTAGCCTGAATATACTGGAAATTTAGAACAAAGATCAATAACTTTTTCTTTTACTTCTTTTTTGGTTTGTTCGTTGTTTATATCATCTAGAACATCACAAATCCAAGTTGCAACTTGCGTCATTTCTTCTTCTTTGAAGCCTCTTGTTGTGGCAGCTGGTGTTCCAATCCTAAGGCCACTGGTAACAAAAGGTGATTGGGGATCATTAGGAACAGCATTTTTATTAACAGTAATATTGGACTCACCTAAAGCTGCATCAGCATCTTTGCCTGTTAGTCCCTTTTCAACAAGATCGACCAAAAACATATGGTTCTCTGTTCCATTTGAGACAATATTTATTCCTCTTTCCATAAAAGTGGCCGCCATTTGTTTT
>SGZM01000006.1 GCA_004214065.1 Gammaproteobacteria bacterium
GGTATAGCAACAAATGGCATGAGAGCAACTATTCCAGATCAATCAAAACAAATGAGGCCTGTCGCCTTATTAGATTTCGAAAATAGACATAGATATTTTAATTTTATAGCTTTTGCTGAAGAGTTGGGCAATGCCAAAACCTGTCCTGAAGGAATACCTTCGAGTCAACTAGGCGACGACTGTTATGAATTTGCAGATACGCCTGAAGATTTATTTTCAAAGCTTAGAGATTTAAATTATCCAACTATTGTTATTCCGCATGGAAATACTTGGGGTTTTTATACACCTCCAGGTTCAGCTTTAGATAAGCAATTGGAGTCTGGTTTCAATGATGAAAATCTTCAAATTCTATTTGAAGTAATGTCGGGACATGGAAATTCAGAAGAATATAGACCATGGAGGGCTATAACTGAAGATACAAATGGCGAGTTGCTATGTCCAGAACCAACTAAGGATTATTTACCAAGCTGTTGGAGGGCAGGGCAAATTATTGAGGAAAGATGTCTCAATAATGGTTTTTCTGTAACTGAGTGTAGCTTAAGAGCAGAAGAGGCTAGAGATAATTATTCTGCGATGGGAGTTGCCGGACATTTAACAATTCCTGGAGTAACAATTGAAGATTGGCTTGATTCCGGTCAGTGTAAAGATTGTTACCTTCCTTCTTTTAACTACAGACCTGGAGGATCTGCTCAGTATGGACTGGCAATATCTAACTTTGATCAAGATGATCCGGTTCGTTTTAATTTTGGATTCATAGCTTCTAGTGACAATCATAGAGCTAGGCCGGGAACTGGTTACAAAGAAATAGATAGATTTGTGACCACCGAAGCCAATGGGCCTAGCCATGAATACATAGGTGAGATTCTTTATCCTGTTGCTGAGGTTGCCGATAGATCTATTGATCTAAGAAATCAGCCATTATTAGGCTTAAGGGCTGGGTTTGGAGCTTTTGAAGCTGAAAGAGAAGCTTCCTTTTTTACTACAGGAGGGTTAGCGGCTGTTCATGCAAATGGGAGGGATAGAAATTCTATATGGGAAGGTTTAAGCAACAAAGAAACCTATGGAACAAGCGGAGATAGGATTTTATTATGGTTTGATTTAGTCGATGACGATGTTATTTCTTCTATGGGCAGTACAGTTAATAAGATTAATAATCCTACTTTCCGTGTTAAAGCTGTTGGAGCCTTTGAACAAAAACCAGGTTGCCCAGATTATTCATCTACTAATATCACTCAAGATGAGATCGAAAGAATTTGTAAAAATGAATGTTATAACCCTTCAGATACAAGAAAGCATATATCTAGAATAGAAGTTATAAAAATTACCCCTCAGAATTCAGCTGAAGAGAGTATTAAGGGATTGATACAAGATACTTGGAAAACCTTTGATTGCAAACCCAGTCAGGAAGGTTGTGAAATAGAATTTATAGATGAGGAATACGAAGAGCTTTCTAGAGATTCAATATATTACGTAAGAGCTATCCAGGAACCTTCACCAGTCGTTAATGGTGGTAATTTAAGATGCACGTACAATGAAAAAGGAGAGTGCATAAAGGTTAATATCTGTTATGGTGATTCGAGAACTGATAAAGATGATGACTGCTTAACACTCTCCGAAGAAAGGGCTTGGTCTTCACCCATCTATCTTAATTTTACAAGAACATAGGTTACTAATTCATGGAAGAGAAGATTCAACAATATAAACTAGATTTAAAAACCAAATTCTATTACGGCTTTGGTTCTATCTCTTTTGGTATTAAGAATAATGGCTTTAGTTATTTCGTACTTTTTGTATACAGCTCTGTTTTAGGATTACCAGCATGGATGGCTGGACTTGCTTTAAATTTAGTTCTCATAGCTGACGCCATTACAGATCCTCTAGTGGGATATTTTTCTGATAGGACTAGATCTAAGTGGGGAAGAAGACATCCATTTATGTATGCAGCAGCTCTGCCTGTAGCCATTACATACTATTTTTTATGGACTCCCCCAGACTCACTCACAGATTGGGAGTTATTTAGTTATCTATTATTTTGTGCCATTGTTATTAGAGTCTTCATTACCTTTTATGAGGTACCTTCGGTCTCTTTAGGTCCAGAACTTACTGATAGCTATGTTGAAAGAACTTCTTTAATGTCTTTCAGATATTTCTTTGGTTGGTTTGGTGGTTTGACCACTTATAACTTAGTTTGGTTCTGGTTTGGTCCTTCTAATGTCACAGAGACTTATACGGATGGAAGATTCAATCCCGATGCTTGGTCTGAGTATGGCTTAGTCGCAGCCATATTAATTTTTATCGGAATAATTGTTACTGCACTAGGTACTCATAAACATATTCCTGACTTGATAGAGCCTCCAGAAAGAAAGAATTCATCTTTTTCAAAAGTTTTAAAAGAAGTGAAAGAGACTTTACTTTCAAATAGCTCATATATGTTTCTTTTCTTCTCTGGCTTATTAGCTGCCCTGGCAGGTGGAATCGAAGCTGCCTTTGCAGTTTATTTTGATAGTTATTTTTGGGGTTTAAATTTAGATGAAATGCTCACTAGAGGGTTATGTCTATACCTTGCACCAATAATAGCTATTTTTGCTGCTCCTTTCTTTACTGATAGATTTGGAAAGAAAAATACAGTGATGTACATATGGTCATTTCAAATAATATTTGCAGCTTTACCGTTTGCACTACGATATTCTGATCTAGTATTTGGTACCTCTTTATTCCCAGTAAATGGAAGCCCTTATCTTTTACCAACTTTGTGCGTGCACGTAGTAATTAATGTTTCTGCAGCTATTATAGTTTTTGCAACCCTTGCTTCTATGCTTATGGATCTTGTTGAAGAAATTCAATTAAAAACTGGTAGAAGAGAAGAAGGAATGCTGTTTTCAGCCAGAAGTTTTGCAGACAAGGCTGTAAGTGGTTTTGGATTAACTTTTGCTGGAATAATTCTTTCACTCATCTCTTTTCCTGAAAGCTCAGTAATTCGGGAACAACTCAATGGACAGGTTCCTACTGATGTATTGGCTAATCTTGCATTATGGTATGTTCCTATCTGTATCATTGCTTACGGCGCAGCTTTATCTTTAGTTTCTGGATACACTCTAACCAGAGGTGAACATGAGCAAAACGCTGCAAACCCTGACACTAAAATCTGGAAAGATACTTAGTGCTTTCGACATGTATTTATAAATCTCCATTTGGAGAAATAGGCTTATTAAAGCAACGCGATAACTTATTAAGCATATCTTTCGTTGATACTACCTTTAAGCATCTAGAAGTTGTGAATAAACCTAAAGAATTTAAGGAAGTTGTTAAACAATTAAATGAATACTTTTATGAAGGTAGAAAGAGGTTTGAAATTCAATACAGACTTATATCTAGTCCTTTTAGATCAAGCGTATATGAAGAAATGCTCAAGATTTCATATGGATCAACGATTTCATACTCAGACCTAGCTATAAAAGCTGGCAAACCAAAGGCTTTCAGAGCAGTAGGAACTGCTTGTGGAAAAAACCCTCTACCACTAATTATTCCTTGCCATCGTGTTAAAGGAAAATCAAGCTTAGGGGGCTTTACAGGTGGATTAGATATTAAAAAATTTCTCTTAAGGCTTGAAAGCATTTAAAATTCGATTATGAGTGCAATCACATCAATTGAGAAAAAATTAAAAGAAGCAATAGATCCTACACATTTAGAAGTTATAGATGAAAGTTATCTTCATAATGTTGAACCAGGTAGAGAATCTCACGTCCGGATAGTAGCTATCTCTAAGCTTTTTGAAGGTCTTAACTTGGTCAAGAGGCATCAACTAATATATGCTGAAATTCAGGAAGAAATATCTGGCCCCATTCACGCTCTATCACTTCATACATTTACGGAAAGTGAATGGCTAGAAAAGAATAAGCAAGCAGAACCTTCACCTGACTGCTTGGGCGGAAGTAAAAAAGAAAGTTAACTTACCTAAAATGACAGAAAATCATGTCGTCACCTTTTATGCCATTGAAAGAATAGGTGATCATAAAAAGGTTGGAAGAACAGCTGAGCGCTTTTGTAAGAAAAACAAAATTGTTGGTACTTTTTTCTCTACACCCCAAGGTATTAACACAACATTATCTGGATCTAAGAAAGCATTAATAGAATTAATTGCTTTATTACACAAAAAATTTAGTTTACAGATGAAAGATCAAACATGGTCTGTATCACAGAAACCTCCATTTAAGAGACTAAAAATCAAGTGCAGAGAGAGATTGCTTCCTCTCAAAGGGGATTTTGATCCCGTTGAATCTAGGGGAACCCATTTAGACCATTCTGATTGGAATAAGCTAATTTCAGATCCTAATACTATTGTCCTTGATGTAAGAAATAACTACGAAACTGAAATTGGAACCTTCAAAAACTCTTTGATACCGAATATGGCTAATTTAACTGAATTTCCAAGATTTGTTGATAAGGAATTATTGGCAAATAAAGATAAGAAAATAGCTATGTTCTGTACTGGTGGTATACGATGTGAAATCGCATCTTCTTACATGATAGATAAGGGCTTCGATGAGGTATATCAACTTGATGGAGGTATCTTAAGATATTTAAAGGACGCAGGAGAAGATAATTTATGGGAAGGAGAATGTTTTGTATTTGATGAGAGAGTGACTGTAGACAAAGAACTTCAACCTGGTGAATATTACCAATGTTTTGGATGCAGGAGGCCCTTAACTGAATCAGATCTCCAATCAGAACACTACAGGAAGGGTGTGTCCTGTCATAAGTGTTTTAATATTTCCTCAGAGAAAGATAAGGAGAGATTTGCCCAAAGACAGTTACAAATAGAATTAGCTGAAGAAAGGGGGCATGTCCATATGGGGGCTAATGCTAAACAAAATAAACTATAGACATGTCAAAAATATTCTCTAATTATATTACATCCTCTCCAAAGATATTTTTGTCTGTTTTTTCCTTGGCTTTAATTTTTTCAATCTCTAATCTGGCTAATTTTAAATTAGATGCCTCATCTGATTCATTAGTTCTTGAAAGTGATGATGATCTCAAATACTACCGAGAAGTAAGTGCCGATTACTCTTCATCTGATTTTTTAATTATCATTTTTAAGCCAAAAGAAGACTTATTTACTGAACAGACTATTTCTAAAGTTAGAGAAATGGTAAGTGCTTTTGAGCAAATTGATGGAGTCGAATCAGTTCTAAGTTATCTGGATGCACCTCTACTCTTCAGTCCAAAAATGGGCATGAGTGAATTAGCTGATAACTTACGAACTATAGAAAGCGATGAGGCAGATAAAGATCTCGCTAGGATGGAATTTAAAAATAGTCCGCTTTACACAGAGCTTCTTACAGATTCAGATGCACGTTACACAGCTCTTCAGTTGTTGTTAGAAAATAATAAAGAATACGAATTAGCAATCAACAAGCGTTATGAAATTCTTGAATTAATTAATTCAAATATCTACACGCCATCCATTCATGATTTAGCTTTAGAAGAAATAAATATAGAAATCAAAATACTCAATACTAAGTTGTCTTTAGAAAGGGATGCTTTGATACAGACCACAAGAGCAGCTATGAGTAGCTTTGATGATAGTGGTGATCTATTTTTAGGCGGAACAGCAATGATTGCTTCAGACATGATTAGCTTCATTAAAAGCGATCTTCAATATTTTGCCCTAGGCGTTTTAATTATGTTCGTTCTTACTTTAAGTATAATCTTTAAGAAAGTACGTTGGGTAGCTATGCCATTAGTGTCTAGTGCTCTAATAGCTCTTTTTGTTATAGGATTTTTAGGCTGGATGGACTGGAGGGTAACAGTAGTCTCATCTAATTTTATTTCTTTATTATTGATAATCTCTATTTCCCTTACCATACATTTGATAGTTAGATATCAAGAATTATTTGAGTTAAATCCTTCTTTAAATAAAACAGAACTTGTTTCTCTTACAATTGAGCAGATGTTAAAACCATGTTTCTACACAGCGCTAACTACAATTATTGCTTTTGCTTCACTGGGAGTCAGTGAGATAAAACCTGTTATAGACTTTGGTAAAATGATGGTAGCTGGAATATTCTTTGCTTTCATTTTTTCTTTCATTTTATTTCCAGTATTTATGCTGCTATTCACATCAGATCAAGGAAAAGAGTCAAAAGATTTTAGTAAAGGTGTTACCGTAGTATTCTCATCTCTAACAGAAAGATTTGGTAATTACATAATTATTGTAGCCTTATTTCTTTTTTCCATTTCTTTATATGGAGTTAACCAGTTAACTGTTGAAAATAGATTCATAGACTATTTCAAACCTAGTACTGAGATCTATAAAGGCATGGAACTACTGGATACTAAACTAGGCGGAACAGCCCCTTTAGAAATCGTTATTAATGCTCCCATAGGTTGGGATCAGAATACAGAAGAAGATAATTTTGATGATGATTTTGGTTTCGAAGATGATGAGCTTAATAATGGTTATTGGTGGAATACTATTTCTTTAGATCAACTAGAAGAAATTCATGATTATGTAGACTCCCTTCCAGAAATAGGGAAAGTTTTATCTGTTGCAAGCGGAATAAAAGTTGCAAGAGAACTAAAAGATGGCGAACCTTTATCTGAATTAGATTTAGCTCTGGTAAAAAATATGTTGCCGGAAGACATAAAAGACAACTTATTAAGCTCCTATATAAGTGATGATGAGAATCAAGTCAGAATATCAGCTAGAGTTATAGAATCGGCGAAAGGGCTTAATAGAAATGAACTTTTAACTAAAATTTCTAAAACTCTTCAGACCGAATACAAACTTGATAAGGATCAATTTAGGCTTACCGGTTTGGCTGTTTTATATAACAATATGCTTCAAAGTTTATTTGACTCACAAATAGGTACTATACTTATAGTCTTTACCATTATTTTCTTCATGTTTTTGATACTCTTTCGCTCCTTGTATTTATCAATCATTGGCATAATACCTAACCTTTTAGCGGCAACCGTTGTTCTAGGAACTATGGGATTATTTGCTATTCCACTTGATATTATGACAATTACTGTCGCAGCTATTAGTGTAGGAATGGCGGTAGATAACACGATTCATTATATCCATAGATTTAAGAAGGAATTTAATAATACTGGAATTTATAAAGAGTCTATGAAGAACAGTCATCGAACAATTGGAAGGGCAATGTTTTATACATCGCTTACAATAATTCTGGGCTTCTTGGTATTTGCTACATCTAATTTCAATCCAAGTGTTTATTTTGGATTTTTTGTATCATTAGCCATGGTTATGGCATTATTAGGTGCTCTAACATTGTTACCACAATTAATTCTTTATTTTAAACCGTTAGGAAAAGAAAAAATTATAGGAGATTAGTATGGGACCCTTACAAGGATTAAAGATAATTGAGATGGCCGGAATAGGACCAGGTCCATTTTGCGGAATGATTTTAGCTGATCTCGGTGCTGAAGTTATTCGTGTAGACAGAGCTTCAGCCGCTGGAACAGGCTCGAGGGAAGAACCTGCTAATAGGGGAAAGAAATCTATAGCTGTAGATCTGAAATCAGAAGATGGAGTAGAGATAGTTCTGAAATTAATTGAAAATTCCGACGCAGTATTCGAGGGTTTTAGGCCAGGTGTAATGGAAAGGCTAGGATTGGGTCCAGATGTGTGTCAAAAGAGAAATGAAAAGATTGTATATGGAAGAATGACTGGATGGGGTCAAACCGGACCTTTAGCAAATGCAGCTGGTCACGATATCAACTATATATCTTTATCAGGTGCTTTAGCGGCGATAGGAAGGAATGATTCGTCGCCTGTCCCTCCATTAAATCTAATAGGAGATTTCGGAGGAGGAGGCATGCTTCTCGCACTGGGTATTGTCGCAGCATTATTGGAAACAAAAAATTCAGGTAAGGGGCAGGTCATTGATGCAGCCATGACTGATGGATCCTCTTTATTAATGACTATGATGTATTCCATGCATCAATCAGGTTTCTGGAACCTAGAAAGACAAACCAACCTATTAGATGGTGCAGCTCATTTCTATGACACTTATGAATGTAAGGATGGAAAATTTATATCCATAGGCTCTATTGAACCTCAATTCTATGAACTTCTTTGTGAAAAAGCAGATCTGTCGAGAGATGATTTTGGAGATCAAATGAAAAGAGATACTTGGGGACATAAAAAAGAACTAATTCAAAAAGTATTTTTAAATAAAACAAGGCAAGAATGGTGTGATCTAATGGAAGGAAGCGATGTATGTTTTGCTCCTGTATTAGATATGAGTGAAGCTCCGCAACACCCTCATAATGTGGCAAGAAAAACTTTTATTGAATTAGAAGGAGTTACTCAACCAGCACCTGCACCTAGATTTGACAGGACGCAGAATGAGGTGCTTTTACCTCCTGCCATTGCTGGAGAACATTCAAAAGAAATATTAGACTCACTAGGCCTTGATGATGAGGAGTCCGAGAGATTGCTAGCTTCTGGTTCAGTAGTTTGAATAAGTTAATACTTTTAACAGGGAAAGACTGTCCTTTGTGTGATAAAGCAAAGTCACTATTTGCCGAGATAGATATAGGACAACTTAAACTAGAAGAATTAGATATATACTCAAAAAGACTTTATTTAGATAAATATTGGGACAAGATTCCAGTAGTCCTGCTTCAAGAAAAAGAATTATGTTGGCCCTTTGAAAGTAAGGATATATTAGAAATTTTAGATAGAAATATCAAAGAAATCTAATGAATTCATATACATAGAAGAATAAACTAAATCATTACTTTCTTCTCTTAAGCTCGCAACTTTCTTAGCTATATGTTGTAGATATTTTGGTTCATTTCTTGAAGAATTATCTATTCCCATATCTCTTGGTAACAAGTAGGGAGCATCTGTTTCTATCATCAATTTTTCTAAAGGTATAAGGGGTACTAATTCTTCTAGGTGTTTACCTCTTCGTTCATCACACAACCAACCTGTAATTCCAATATAAAAACCCATATCTAAGTATTTTATTAATGACTTTATATCACCAGTAAAACAATGGACTACACTCTTGGGCATATCTTTTATGTATGTGGATGTTATTTCTAAAAATTTATTGTGAGCGTCTCTCTCATGAAGAAACAAAGGTTTATTTATATCAATAGCTAATTCTATGTGCGCTTCAAAACTTCTTATTTGTTCATCTGGAGTCGAAAAATTTCTATTAAAATCTAATCCAGTTTCGCCTATGCATTTCACGCTATCCTCTCCCAATAGTTCTTTTATTTCTGAGAATACCTCTATTGAATATTCTTTTGCATTGTGAGGATGTATACCTGCTGTTGAAACACAACTCTTAGCAAATTTATTAGTTAATTCGTAAGCTTTTCTGCTGTCTTCTAAACAACTACCTGTAATAGATAATCGCTTTACACCCAATTCATCTGCTTCAGAAAGAACAAGTTCCAAGTCTTTATCAAAAGACTTATGGGTTAGGTTGGCTCCAATATCGAAAAATTGTTCTTGAATAAGTGGCATGATGATGACTATTATAAAACACTATATTTTAGAGGGGGAGAAATGAGTGGACCATATGAGGGTATAAGAGTTTTAGAATTGACCTCGACAGTATCTGGACCGTTCGCAGGTATGATGCTTGCTGATCAAGGTGCTGAAGTAATTAAGGTAGAGCCCCCGGGAATAGGGGATCTTGCAAGATTTATGGGGACAACAAAAGATGGCATGGGTGCCATGTTTTCTACTCTTAATCGAAATAAAAAATGTATTTGTTTAGACTTTAAGAATGAAGAAGATCTTAGTGTTCTAAAAGAGTTAGTTTCTACAACTGATGTTTTAATTGAAAACTATAGACCTGGTATAGTTAAAAAATTAGGAATAGATTATGAGTCTCTCTCTCAAATAAACCCAGATTTAATTTATTGCTCTATTTCTGGTTATGGCCAATCTGGACCTTACAAAGAAAAAAAAGTATACGATCCTTTAATACAAGGTACTGTAGGAATACCACATGCCCAAAATATTAAATCTCCCGAGCTTATAAGAACTATTATTTACGATAAAGTAACCGGGCTGACTAGTGCTCAAGCTATTTCTGCTGCTTTGTATCAGAAAGCTAAAGGAGAAGGAGGTCAATACCTTCCTATATCAATGATGGAGTCTGCTCTCTATTACAATTGGCCAGATTTGATGATGAATCATACCTTTGATGAGGGAGGTATTAATTTGGGTGAACTAGCTGATTTATTTGAGGTTTACGAAACTAAAGATGGAGGAGTTGTTTTAATAATTATCGCTAATGATGAAGTCTTTAGTAAATTTTGTAATGTTTTCGACCTCTCGCTTCATTTAGATGAGAAATATAATAATCTAGTCTCAAGGATAATTAACAAAGAAGAGTTGACTGCAGAGATTAATAAAGTCACAAGCCTATTATCTTGTAAAGAATTAGAAAATAAAATGGACCTTGAAGGTATTTCAGCTTCAATTTGTAATGAATTGAATGAGGTGTATAAGGATCCTCAAGTTATTGAACAAGGCTCTATTGTTGAAATTAATCACCCGGAATTGGGAGTTATGAGAATGCCAAAGCCACCTGCCAGCCTAAAGGGGCAAGGTTCGTTTCCAAGATCTCTTGCTCCTATACTTGGTCATGATAATCGCGAAGTACTTACTTCTATAAATATCGATGATGATACAATTCAAAGAATGGAAGATAGAGAAAAACAAAATAGAGAAATGTTAGCTAGCCTTATGCAAGCAACTGAGGAGTGATAATGATCATTAATTCTTTCAACCTTATTTTGAGCATAATAATAGCTACTTGTCTTGTGATCTTACAAGAAACAATGAGTAATATATTTTGGTTAATTTCTGTTGATATGCCTGTGTCTATAGGTATATTTATCTCAACCTACGTAAGTAATTTATTCGCCATGAACTTATCAGGTGCAGTACCGCTAATAGCTCTTATTGCTATTGGGTTTTTAATTGCTTATCTAGTGACTAGAATTATTCTTGTTTGGGTAAATATTTCGAGAACATATGCTTATGCATTTGCAGGAGCAACTGCTATTTTAGCTATAGTACTTCTAATGCCATTAGCCTTTTACAACCTAGATATTCTTGCTGGTGGTAGAAGTATCTTTGGTAAATTTGTACTAACTTCTTTTGGGCTACTAAGTGGTTATTATTTTGGAAAAACTTTAGATAGACAGAGGGCGTCATGATCAGAAAAATACTTTATTCATTAATATCAATTCTTTTTTCATTTTCTGTTTATACTGAACAACAAGAATATGAGTACGAAGTAATTGCTGATAATCTTAGTCATCCTTGGGGTATAGCTGTCATAGATAATGATAATATTTTGTTTACAGAATTATCAGGGCAATTAAGAGTCATAGAAGATGGAGTTTTAAATCCTGAACCAATTAAAGGTGTACCTGAGGTACTTTTTGCAGGTCAAGGTGGTTTATCTGGGATAATTTTAGATCCTAATTTCGACTCTAATAATAAAATATATATATCCTTTTCTTCTCCTGATGAAGGAAGAAAGACTAATACTCTGGAAGTGATTAGTTCAACTCTAACTTCAAAATCTTTAGAAGATGTTAAAACCATTTTTAAAGCTTCTCCATCTAGGAAAACTGCTGCTCACTACGGAGCTCGAATGGCTTTTTTAGATGATGGTACTTTGTTAATTACTTCTGGTGATGGTTTTAACTATAGAGAAGAAGCTCAATATTTAGATAATCACTACGGAAAAATAATAAGGATAAATACAGACGGAAGTGTTCCTGCAGATAACCCTTTTGTCTCAATAGACCAAGCAAAACCAGAAATTTGGTCTTATGGTCATAGGAATCTCCAAGGTATTTCAGTTGTAAACGGCGTCGTGTATGAAAATGAACATGGACCAATGGGTGGAGACGAGTTAAATATAGCTGAACCTTCTAAAAATTACGGCTGGCCTGCTATAACTTATGGCAAGGACTACAGTGGAGCTACCATCTCTCCTTTCACAGAAAAAGAAGGCATGGAACAGCCCATCAAGTACTGGGTTCCATCTATTGCCCCTTCAGGTATGACATATTACGAAGGTAATAAATTTCCTGAGTGGACAAATAGTTTATTCATATCAGCTTTGGTACCTGGAGATGTAAGGCGTTTAGAAATATTAGGATCCAAAATTACAAAAGAAGAAATACTATTTAGCGATTTAGGCAGGATAAGAGATATTGCAACGTCGCCTGATGGAAGTTTGATTTTGGCAACTGATGGACCTAAAGGAAAATTAGTAAGAGTTACAAATAAATAAGGAGAAAGTTATGTGGGCTAGATTAATATCGGGAATTATTGGAGTGTTAATGCTCTTACAGGCATTAAATTGGTTATTTGACCCGTCTTCAGCAGCGGCAGGATTATCTATGTCCCTACTAGAAGGAGAGGGTGGAAATACACAAATAGGTGATTTTACTTCTTTCTTTTTTACAGCAGGTTTAATGGCAATTATTGGGGCCTATAGAAATGAACATCTGTGGCTCTATACAACTATTTCTTTGCTGGGTTCGGCTGCTATATTCAGAATTTCAGCAGGTACATTCCACGGAACAGAGTATCTCACCTCAGCTATAATTTTTGAGATTGTTGCTTCGGTGCTTTTACTGATCAGCGCAAGAAAAATAAAATCTGAAAATTAAGCTTTTTCTTCCCCTGAAGAAAATAGATACCTCACGTGCTTAGCTCATACGTCTATTCGTTAGATAGAAGACTAAAGTAGCTTTGCTAGTAACGTAGTGATTTTTTTAGCGTGTATGATAAAGTCACGCTACATTTAAAAAGGAAATATTATGAAATTTAAAGGGACTGATTCTTATATATCAACTGAAGACCTTAGTATGGCCGTAAATGCCGCTATAGAACTTGAGAAGCCTCTATTAATTAAAGGTGAACCAGGAACAGGTAAAACTATGCTAGCTGAGCAAGTAGCTGAATCACTTAATATGCCTCTTATAGAATGGCATATCAAATCCACAACAAAAGCAAGACAAGGTCTTTATGAGTATGATGCTGTTACAAGACTTAGAGATTCTCAATTAGGGGATGAAAGAGTTAAAGATATATCCAACTACATACAAAAAGGAAAGATGTGGGAGGCATTCACATCAGATGAAAGAGCAGTTCTGCTTGTTGATGAAATAGATAAAGCAGATATTGAATTTCCAAATGACCTACTGCAAGAAATTGATCGTATGGAATTTTATGTGTATGAAACCAAAGAAACAATTAAAGCCGTTCAAAGACCTTTGGTAATTATTACAAGTAATAATGAAAAAGAACTTCCTGATGCTTTTTTAAGAAGATGCTTCTTCCATTATATTAATTTTCCAGATAGAACCACCATGGAGCAAATTGTTAAGGTGCATCATCCTAAGGTTAAAAAGAATTTAGTTAAGGATGCCCTGGAAATATTTTTTGATATAAGAAAAGTTCCGGGTATGAAGAAAAAACCTTCTACTTCTGAGTTAATTGACTGGTTAAAGCTTCTCATGGCTGATGATATTCCTGATGAAATCTTTAAAAATAGAGATCCGTCTAAAGCTATACCACCTCTATATGGTGCTCTCGTTAAGAATGAGCAAGATGTTCAGCTTTTAGAAAGGTTGGCATTCATGGCAAGGCGAGAAGGTAATACAAATTAATCAATGTTCATATCTCTTTTTAATACATTAAGAGCTACAGGCATTCCTTGTTCTTTGAGGGAGCTGTTAGATCTAATAGCGGCTGTAGACAAAAGACTTGCTTTTGCTGACATGGAACAGTTCTACTTTTTAAGTAGAGCTATTCTTGTTAAAGATGAAAAACACTACGATAAGTTTGATAGAGCTTTTGATATCTACTTCAAGGGCATTGAGAGTATCGATGATATTTTGGAAATGCTGATACCTGATGAATGGTTAAAAGCTGAATTCGAAAAACATCTCACCGAAGAAGAGTTGAAAGAAATTGAATCTCTAGGAGGCTTAGAAAAACTTCTTGAGGCATTCAAAAAGAAACTAGAAGAACAGGAAGAGAGGCACGAGGGAGGGAGTAAGCAAATAGGTACAGGAGGCACTTCTCCTTTTGGTAATTCTGGTGAAAATCCAGAGGGTATAAGAGTAGGTGGAGAAGGCGGCAAAGGTAAAGCAGCTAAAGTATGGGAAGCTAGGGACTTTAAAAATCTTGATGATGATGTTGAGCTTGGTACTAGAAATATGAAGGTTGCATTAAGAAGACTAAGAAAACTAATACGGGATAGCGCTAATGAAGAATTTGATCTAGATAATACTATTAGTTCAACTGCTAAAAAAGCGGGCCTCTTAGATGTTAGATTTAGACCAGAAAAAAGAAATGCTGTAAAAGTTTTAGTTCTATTTGATGTTGGTGGCTCGATGGATCCGCATATTAAAATTTGTGAAGAATTATTCTCAGCTGCTAAGACTGAATTTAAGAATCTTGAATATTTTTACTTTCATAATTTTATTTATGAGACTGTATGGAAAGATAATAGAAGAAGGCAAAATGAAAGAGTTTTTACTGAAGACATAATCCATAAGTACTCAGCTGACTATAAAATAATCTTTGTAGGTGATGCAACCATGGCTCCATACGAGATAACTAATCCAGGTGGCAGTATTGAACACTGGAATGAAGAAGCTGGAGCATTATGGATGAAACGAATGGTTGGGATTTATGACAAACTAGTTTGGCTAAATCCTGTACCTCAAGAGCACTGGGAATACAGCGCTTCTGTTGAGCTGACGAGGAGTCTCGTTGAAGATAATATGTTTCCTCTAACCATTAGGGGTCTCGAAGACAGTATGGCTTTTTTGAGTAAGTAAACTCATGAAAGCTCTCTCAATCTCAAATCTTAAGAAAGAATATGCAGGAGGTTTGCAGGCCTTAAAGGGGATTGATTTAGACGTTGAACAAGGAGATTTTTTTGCATTATTAGGACCTAATGGAGCAGGTAAATCTACAACTATAGGTATTATAAGTTCTCTAGTTACAAAAACTTCTGGTCAGGTAAAAATACTTGATATAGATATAGATGAAAATCATTCCTTAGCTAAGAAAAAGTTAGGTGTAGTTGGTCAAGAAGTTAACTTTAATCAATTCGAAAAAGTTGGTGACATCATTAGAAACCAAGCTGGATATTATGGTCTTAGTTTTAAAGAGGCTCGTGATAATGCCAAGCACTATATGAGAAAATTAGATATATGGGATAAAAGAGATGAGCAGGCGCGTAAATTATCTGGAGGCATGAAACGCCGAGTTATGGTTGCAAAGGCATTAGTTAATAACCCTGATTTATTGATATTAGATGAGCCAACTGCAGGAGTTGATATTGAGCTTAGAAGATCTCTTTGGGATTTCTTAACTGAAATAAATAACAATGGGACAACTATCATTTTAACTACTCATTATCTTGAAGAGGCAGAAAGACTGTGCAGAAATATTGCAATTATTGATTCTGGCGAGATAGTTGAAAATACAAGTATGCAAGAATTACTAACTCGTCTTGAAGTTGAAACCTTTGTATTTGATCTTTCTAAACCTATATCTTCTCTACCGAAGTCTTTAGATTTTGAAATGGTTTTGGAAAACCCTCAAAAACTCAAAGTAACAGTTGGTAAGGGTCAAGGACTAAATTCAGTCTTTCAAATACTTTCCAGTTCTGGGATAGAGATTTCTAGTATGAGAAATGAGACGGGCAGATTAGAAGAGCTATTCTTGGGTCTTGTTGATTCAGTTTTAACAGAAGATAAAGAATGACTCCTTTAGAACAGTACAGGGCTTTACTTACTATCCTATATAAGGAAATTCACAGATTTATGAGGATATGGACTCAAACCTTAATACCTCCTGCAATAATGATAATGCTTTATTTTGTTATTTTCGGAACACTTATAGGCAAGAGAATAGGGCAGATGGGAGGATTTGATTATATGCAATTTATGATCCCCGGATTGATTATGATGTCTGTTATAAGTAATTCTTATTCAAATGTAGTTTCATCTTTTTTTGGACAGAAATTTGCAAGAAGTATCGAAGAATTATTGATCACGCCATTGCCGCATTATTTAATCCTTTTAGGATGGGTCTTGGGTGGAGTTGCCAGAGGTTTACTGGTTGGAGCAATAGTGACTTTTGTGTCTTTATGGTTCTATGATCTTTCAGTGGTTAATTGGACCTTAAGTATATTTGTTGTTATTTCAACCTCTGTTTTATTTTCTTTAGGAGGTTTTTTAAATGCGTTATTTGCAGAATCATTTGATGATATTTCAATTGTTCCAACATTTATCATGCAACCTTTGATCTATCTAGGAGGTGTTTTTTATTCGATTCAGCTCTTACCAACCTTTTGGCAGACTGTTTCTTTGGCCAACCCCATTCTCTATATGATTAATGCTTTTAGATATTCTATTCTAGGCTCTTCTGATTTAGAGTCACTTGGCTTTTCAATAAACTCAGCATTATTCATGATAGTTGGATTTATTATTCTTTTAACTGCAATCTGTTTATGGTCTTTAGATAAAGGGCGAGGAATAAGATCATAACGAATGAAAGATTCCCTCTTAGGAAAAAATAGTCATATACCAACAGAATATGACTCTTCTTTATTAACACCTTTAAGTAGATTAGATTCAAGAGTTAGATCTGGCCTTCAAGAATTTTCTTCTACAATGCATGGTAAGGATTATTGGACTTCTTATGAGGCTTCGTGGCTCAATTTAAGAGGAATTCCTCAAAATAGAATCCTCAATATAGCTTATAGCAGTGATTCTAAGTATTTCGTTGAATCTAAATCACTTAAACTCTACCTTTATTCTCTAAATAATAAGAAATTTAGTACCATTGACGAAGTGAGTAGTTTGATTCGATCAGATCTAGAGAATACTCTAAAAACAGAAGTGGAAGTTGATTTGGTGAGCTCACCTAGAGCAATAGAAGATACTCATCTTTCATTGGATTCCTTGGCTATAGAAAAAATTGACTCTTATCCTAATTCCTTGGTTATAGAGCCAGAAGAAAAGGAAGCAAGTGAAGATCTCTCTTGCGGTCTATTTAGGAGTTTATGTCCTGTAACTGCCCAACCAGATTGGGCTACAATTTATATCTCATATTCAGGTATTGCAATAAATCATTTGGGGTTGCTACGATACCTCTTATCCTATAGAAATCATCAAGGCTTTCATGAGGAGTGTGTTGAAAGAATTTTTGTTGATATTAATAAAAGGTGTCGATTGGATAAATTGTCTGTTAGAGCAAATTTTCTAAGAAGAGGTGGAATCGAAATTAATCCAGTCAGGACTACAGCCGGTTTAGAAATAAATATGTCTAGAGAAGAGAGACAATGATAGATATTATATTTATCTTAGATTTATCTTAGATTTATGAACTTCCCATTAATAAATGCCTTGTAGATTATGGACACTAACCTTGAGAAAAGAATAAATGAATTAGAGGCCAAAAATGCCTTTCAAGAAGATGCTATTGAAAGACTTAGTTCTGAAGTTAGAAAACAACAACAGGAAATTACCGCCTTGAACCACCAATTAACCTCTGCACTAGATCTTTTATTAAAAGGCAGTGAAATCCAAGATAGTGAAGAAAAGCCACCTCATTATTAATTTCAATAAAGCTTAATCTTTAAATAGAAATCAAGTAAGATCGGCAGTATTAAGACATCATTATTTTACTAAGGAGGGTAGCATGAGAAATCTTATCCAAATATTGCTTATTTCAGTAATATCATTCCCCATTTTCACAGATGAGTCAGACGAATCTGTATTTGACGAGGTTGTCGTAACGGCACAGAGACAAGAGCAAAGCTTACAAGACGTTCCTATCGCAGTATCGGCTTTCGATTCTGAAGGTCTAGAAACACAACAAATAGAGGGAGGAAGTGATCTGCAGCTTGTAGTCCCAGGTTTGCAATTTAGTCCTACAGATTCAGGTGGATCTTTTGCTATAAGGGGTTTAAGAAATTTTGCTGTTGGGGCTACTTCGGATAGTGGAGTTGAGATACACATGAATGATCTTCCAATGGGAAGAACAACCATGCAAGACGGCAACTTTTTTGATATGGAGCGTGTAGAGGTTCTTAGGGGCCCTCAAGGAACACTTTTTGGTAAAAACTCTATCGGCGGAGTCATAAATTTAATTACCGCCAAGCCTGATACTACTGAGTGGAGTTCTAGTGTCGATTTTGATGTTTATGAATATGACGGAACTAACGTAAAGGCTCATGCTAATCTTCCCATCATAGAGGATACATTGGCTTTAAGATTGGCCTTTTCTAGTAATAAAAGAGATGGATATGTTCAAAATATCTATTCGAAAAGATTGGATGATGATATCGATGGAAGAGATTCTGAATCCAAAAGAGCGTCATTAAGATATGAGAATGATAGATTTAGTGCAACTTTAGTTCACGAAAGCTACGACGAAGATTCTTCTAGAAATCTTTTTAACAACACTCAGTGCCAAAGAGACACCTCATTAGTTGTAGGTTGTACGATTGGAGTAAAAGATGTGTATGAACTAACCCATCCAATGGGAACCTATGTAGAAAATATCATGGTAGCTTATGGTCTTATTGATTTTACACCTACAACCGATATGTCTGGTGCGCCACAAGGATATTGGGAAGTGAGTTTAGGAGCAGAGCCTTTTTACAAGGTAGATCAGCATACAAATCAACTCCTTATTGATGGAGATATTACAGAGTCACTTTCTTTTAATATTTCTGCATCAGAGAAAGAAAGAATATATAACAGACAAAGTGCTTTTGTTTCTGAAGAAATGCAAACATTAAGATTTAATGATACAGCAGCATTTCCAGGTGGAGTTGTACCTATGTCAGGTTATGGACCTAACTGTAACTTAGAAGATTTTACCGCTGGTATCTATGGAGGTTGTGTTCAGGCCAACCTAACTTATCCTACCGGGTATGACAATATTCTATTTACCACAGAGATGGAGAATGTGGAGATAAGAGTCACTTCTTCTTTTGACGGTACGTATAACTTTATGCTGGGAGCTATAGATACAAAATCTAATGGAATAAGAACTTATGATGTACCAGCAACAGGATTGGATGCTTTAGCGTTAGTAGGCGGAGGAGGGTTACAGTTATATCCTCCTTTTTATAGAACTGATGAAAAGATGGTCACTGATTCTGAGTCTTTCTTTGGTGAGCTTTATATTCAAGCTACTGAAGATCTAAGATTTACATTGGGTTTTAGAACCTCTGATGACTATAAAGAATCTTATTCGAGGCAACCTTTTATCAATATTGTTGGAATGGGTGGTCTTGGTACAGGTTTCACGCCATTGGCAGGAGCATTTCCAGGTTATGGTGAAGCCTATATAGCCGCTACAGGGGTTCTTCCAGAAATGGATGTTTCAAATACAACAGGAAGGTTTGTAGTTGATTACTTTGTTGATGAAGACACGATGGTTTATGGAAGTGTATCTACCGGTGTGAAAGTGGGTGGTTTTAATGGAGCTATTGATCCAATATTATTTCCAGACACACCAACCTCCTATCCTGAAACTGAAATAACAGCTTACGAGACTGGTATTAAAACAGATTTTCCTGATCAGAATATACGTCTAAATGCCTCTTTGTACTATTACGATATTGAGGGGTTCCATACTACAAGGGTGGTTAACAAAGTCTCCCTTACTGAAGGTATTGATGTTGAAACTTTTGGCCTTGAAGCTGATATTTTATGGGCTCCCGAATTTTTACCGGGTCTCTCTCTTAATGCGGCTGTTAGTTATCAGGATTCAGAAATCCAAGATAGCGCCCAAATAGATATTTACAATGCTGATCTTCAAATGACTACAGCTAATAGTAACTGGCATATGATGAAGGACACAGAGTCAGAAATAATGGTTGTTAGAAAAGATGTCGCTGCGGCTGTTTATAGCGCTTGGCTGGGTGGTACTTTTGCCGGAACACCTCTTCAGGCTGCACTAATACCAGCAGAATTTCATGGTGACAGGACATATGGAGAGTTAACACCTGTTAGTTATCTATTGCCTTCATTAGGAATTTTCCCAGCTGAGGGACATCTACCATCTTTGGCAGATAGGGCTGGTTATGCCGCAATGATACAATCGTTAGGATATGATCTAAATAGTGTTTGGGGAGAAGGTCAAGAGACAGACCTTTCTGGTAATTCTTTAACACATCCCGAATACACTTTAAGTGTAGGAGCACAATATCAACATACCTATAATGACTTAAACATTACTTATAGGGCGGATGTTTATCATCAAGCTTCAAGGTATACAAGAATCTTTAATCTTGATTATGATGAAATTCCATCTTGGACAGAGTTAAATCTACAAGTCACTTTAGCACCGCTTGATAATAGCTGGTATGTTCAGATTTACGGTCAAAATGTTGGAGATGAACAAAACTTACTTTCTGTAGGTCAAAATTCTTCAGCTGTTGGTTTAACAAGACCATTGGCAGCTAGAGAGCCAGAGAGATACGGAATGCGTTTTGGATTAAATTTCTAAGAAATTAAAAAACCCCGCCAAAGCGGGGTTTTTTTTGAATAGTTCTAGTTAAAATATTTTCTATAAAGTCTTCTTTGTTAAAATTTTTATAGTAGACTGCGCTCCGACAGGAGAGATGGCAGAGTGGTCGAATGCGCACGCTTGGAAAGCGTGTAAGGTGTTAAAGCCTTCGAGGGTTCGAATCCCTCTCTCTCCGCCATAAAAAAGAATATGAATGCAAACATAGATTTAGGATGGGAAGAGTGGGTAAGTTTACCTGCCATAAACCTTCCCTACATAAAAGCTAAGGTAGATACTGGAGCTCAAACCTCTGTCCTGCATGCCAAGCATATTGAAGTTTTTAAAGTTAAAAAGAAAAAATTTGTAAGATTTGAAATATCTCCATTACCTGAAAAACCCAATTTCACTGTTTCATGCTCTGCACCATTAACAGGAAGGAGAAAAGTAACTAGCTCTAATGGTGAATCAGAAAAGAGATATTTCATTAAAACTGATATTGAAATTTCTGGGACTACTTGGCAGATAGAGACTTCCCTGACAGATAGACACACTATGCAATACCGCATGCTATTAGGTAGAAGTGCTATAGGCCCTGAAATGACAGTTTACCCAAATGAAAGCTTCTTAAACGGGCAACCTCAATCAAAGAATCCATACTCTACAAGAAAGAAAAGAGTTCTAAAATCTAGACGAGCTTTGAGGATAGCCCTATTAACTCGAGAACCTAACAATTACACTTCAAAAAGAATCGTTATAGCCGGCCAACAAAGAGGCCATCAGGTTGAACCAATTAATTCTACTCGTTGTTATTTAGATGTAGATACGGGCAATCCAGAAATCTATTACGATTCTAGTCCTTTACCTAAATATGATATTGTTATTCCTAGAATTGGAGCCTCTATAACTTCATATGGATTGGCAGTAACAAGACAGTTTCAGTTGACTGGTGCAATTCCTTTAAATGATCCTCAGGCTATAGCAAACTCAAGAGATAAGCTATTAGCACATCAATTACTTGCTTCAGCAAATATCAATATGCCGGTTACCGGCTTTGCTTCATCACCCAAAGATACTACAGGGGTCATAAACACTGTTGGTACCATGCCCTTGGTTATTAAATTATTGGAGTCTTCACAAGGAAAAGGAGTAATCCTTGCAGAAACCAAGAAGGCTGCCGAAACTGTAATTAATGCATTTAGAGGATTGCAAGCTAACTTCTTGGTTCAAGAATATATAGAAGAGTCGAAAGGAGAGGATCTTAGATGTCTTGTAATAGATGGAAAAGTAGTTGGTTATATATTGAGATCTAATAAAGAAAACGATTTTAGATCAAACCTGCATCAAGGGGGAGTTGCTGAAAGTACTACTATTACAGCCAAGGAAAGAGGTATCGCTATAAGAGCGGCCAAAGCTATTGGGTTATCAGTAGCTGGAGTTGATATACTTAGAAGTAAGAGAGGACCATTAGTCCTTGAAGTGAATAGTTCGCCTGGCATTCAGGGAATAGAGAAGACATTAGAAATGGATATTGCCGGTCAGATAATTTCATTTTGTGAAAAAAAATTAGGAATATTGCCAAATTAAAGGAGAAAGATATGAATAACCTTAATAATAAAACATTATTTGTTTCAGGTGCGAGTCGTGGAATTGGTCTTGCCATAGCAAAAAGAGCAGCACAAGATGGTGCAAATATAATTTTGGCAGCCAAAACTGCGGATCCACATCCAAAGCTACCTGGAACTATTTATACAGCTGCAGATGAAATAATTGAAGCAGGAGGAAAAGCTCTTCCAGTTGTTTGCGACATTCGTGATGAAGAAAATGTTAGAAATGCTGTTAATAAAGGTGTTGAGGAGTTTGGAGGTATTGATATTTGTATAAATAACGCATCAGCTATTCAGTTAACAGGAACTCTTCAAACTGATATGAAGAGATATGATCTGATGAACCAGATCAATGCAAGAGGTACATTTCTTGTAAGTAAAGTATGTTTACCTCATTTAATTAAATCAGACAATCCACATATTCTTAACTTATCACCCCCTTTAGACATGGACCCTAAATGGTTTGGCCCTCATGTTGCTTACACTATTGCTAAGTTTGGCATGAGTCTTTGTGTACTAGGTATGGCTGAGGAGTTCAAAGGAGAAGGAGTTGCCGTAAATGCACTATGGCCCAGAACAGCAATTGCAACAGCTGCAATAAAAAATGCATTAGGGGGAGACGAAGTAATGAATATTTCAAGGACACCAGAAATTATGGGCGATGCAGCATATGTTATCTTAACTAAAGACTCTAAAGAATTTACAGGAAACTTTTGTATAGACGACAATTTATTAGCAGAAAATGGAGTAACTGATTTTTCTCAATATGCAGAAGTACCTTTTGATCAATTGGCTCCTGATTTCTTTGTGCCTAGTGACATAGAGGCACCAGACGCAGCAAAAAATAGTTAGTAATCAACATAATGAAAAAGATAGAAGAAACTAGAATTTATACAGTCGAACCAGAACGAATATGGGAAATTATTGGTGATATTTCCAGGTGTGATTGGGTTCCTGGTGTTGAAAGTATTGAAGTGAATGGCGACGAACGTACCTTTAAGATGTCTGGTATGGGTAAGTTAGTAGAGAGAATAATCGACTGTAATGATAGTGAAATGGAACTTACTTATTCTGCAATTGAGACGATGGCTCCTATAAATCACCACTTAGCAAAGATTAAGCTTATAAAACAGGACAAAGAAACATTATTCCAATGGTCCACAGAAATTGATCCTCCTGAGTTTGCTGACGCAATACGAGCTGGAATGATAGCTTCGTTGGATCAGCTTCAAGAAATAATTTAGGACAAATTGTCTCCATCATTATCTTCCCAAGGTTAATTTTAATTGATAAGGTGTATTAGAATTACATAAATTACTGGGGAGGGTTTATGTTGGTACTAAGCAGGAAAGCTGAAGAATCAATGTTTATAGGTGATGACATTAAAATCACTGTTTTAGATATAAGGGGAGGCCAAGTAAGAATTGGAATTACGGCTCCACAAGAAGTTAAGATTCACAGAGAAGAAGTTTACGATCGAATAGTCAAAGAAGATTAAAACGATCTAACGAACTTATAAGGTAAAGAGTTATAATCTATTCATGGGGCTGTAGCTCATTTGGATAGAGTGTCTGGCTACGAACTAGAAGGTAGCAGGTTCGAATCCTGCCAGCCCCGCCAAAAAAATAATAAATTTAATAACAAGGAAACACTATGAGTGCATTAGAAAAATGGCATGAAATAATGAAAGGCGGCAACTCAAACGCTTTAGACCTTTTAGATGATCTTTTGGACGATAATGTTATCTTTTATTCACCGGTTGTTTACACACCACAAAAAGGCAAAGATATAACAAAATTATATTTAACAGCAGCTTCGGGGGTATTTAGCAGTAAAAGTAAAGAAGGAAAACCTGCAACCAAATCTTCAAAATTTAAATATATAAAAGAAATAGTATATGAAAATCAAGCATGTCTAGAGTTTGAAACAGAGATGAATGGAATCTATGTTAACGGTATAGATCTTATTACTTGGAATGAAGAGGATAAAATCACGGAATTTAAAGTTTTAGTGAGACCACTGCAGGCGGTTAATACTCTCCATCAAATGATGGGAGAAATGTTAGAGAAACTTAAGTAATTCACATCCTCTTGGTTAAAGTCAGCTTATCCTACCTGGTTCATCTTTTTACAATCTCAGGTGTCGTATTTAGTTTTTTAGCGTTAATTTTTGCGATTGATCAGAATATACCAGCTGTTTTCTTTTTTCTTGCATTAGCGTTATTTGTAGACGGAATAGATGGAACACTTGCAAGGGCTGCTAATGTCAAAGTACACACTCCTAATATTAATGGAGAAATCTTAGATAATATAATAGATTTTTTAAACTATACTTTTATTCCTTCTTTTGTAATTTACTGGTGTGGGTTTGTGCCTGAAGGACTTGAGCTTCTCTCGGCTTCTATTGTTCTTATAGTGTCTTGTTACACCTTTGCAAACAACACAGTAAAAACCAGTGATTTTTATTTTTCCGGCTTTCCCGCCCTTTGGAACGTTGTTATTCTATATTTCTATCTTCTTAATACTTCGGCACTCACTAATTTCTACTTAATCCTTATTTTTGCGGTTCTGACATTTATACCCCTTAAATATCTTCACCCATTTCGAGTTGTACAACTCAGAAAGACCTCTTTATTCATACTGCTTTTATGGATGCTAGCCACTATTGTGTTACTTTACTTCCCTCAATCCAGTAAAAATTTAATTACCCTTTCATATTTATTATGGGCCGCATCAAATACATATTTTTTAGCTTTAACTGTAATTAGAACAAGCAAAGATAGGTGATTTAATGCTTAGGCATATAGTGACAAAATATATTTGAATAACTCTCACCTTTTAATGGGGCTGGTCTTCCATGTAAAAGCCTAGCACTTTCATAAAACAGTACCTCTCCAGGCTCTAAAAATACTTCATGTCTTCTGTAAAAGTGATCATCAATTTCTAAGGGCCAATCTTTTTCGACTTTTTTGTCGATATTGATAATGGCACTAATGATGTGAGTTTCATTTCGATCTCTGTGTGGAATTAATACAGCTCCTTTTTTGTAGTCCCGAATACCATATACAAAAGTTGGCTCTAATTTCGTCTTGCTCCATGCTTCCATTGGTTTTTGTAAGGAATTATGAATTTTATTTTTTAACTCATCACTTAATTCAAATAATCTACTTGGTACATCTACTTTATCCGATTGGATAAAGTTTCCTTCTACAAATTCATCGTAGAAATCATCTTTATGCAGAGCAAGATACTCTTTTATCTCATTAAATAGATCTGCATCTAATTGTTCTTTTTTAAATCCTTCATCAGTGTAAGTCTGAATATGTTTATTTAAATCATCCGTTTTATCATCGAGAGTTAAACTTGCCTGTCTAAACCATTTAGTAATAACCGTTTTCTCTCCTTTTAAGACAGGGTGGGCTTGATGAATGGTATTGCTGTTTAGACTTCCATCTTCATTCAAATTATTCCATATTAAAGCGGTACCTTTTTTGGGTATAAAGGATTTATTTAATTTAGGAAATTCTGTTTCTCCGCCTTCAATGACGTCATTAAGGTATATCATGAATGTATAGGTTCTTTGACCTCTACCACCATCGTGTTCAAGTAATTGAGTGCCTTCAAAATAATCAGTGTGGGCCTTAAATTCTTGATTTTCTAGGTAGTGTTGACCTTGCACTATTTCTCCAAAAGAAGAATCTATGCCAATAAAATTACACAACCTTCTATCTATCTCTTGCATAAATAGATCCTCTAGATTGCCTAAATCACACGTACTGCTTGTTCTAAATGAATCATCATAAATACCTGAAGTGGCTATTGTGGATGGCCTTAGCTTACTTTTAATTTTATTAATTAAAAGATTACATTCATCATCATTCAAAAATCCCTCTATCTCATAAATTTCAGCAGAAACATCTCTAATTTGATCTGCAGAGATAGAAAAATTTTTGGGATTTAAGAATACTTTTTCTTGTTTATTTTTTATCTCATTCTTTGATAATTCATAACCAAGAGCAATTTTACAAAGTTGAGGATCAAAGCCTTCCTTTAAAAGAATATCTAATAATTCCTTACGATCACAGCCTCTTTGAATATTTTCAAAGATCCAATCAAGCCAGTCTTGAGTTAACTCTTTAGGCATTTATTAAGCATCTGGTTTTATAAGATATTTCTTTCCTGTGGCTTGTTTTGTGTACGCGAGAATATTATTTTCTTCCAAGGCATCTTCCAAAGAGATTACATTTGAATATCCGCTTTTAAAAGTTGAATCTATCTCATCTGCAACCTTTTTCCTTAATTCTCCAAATCGTTCCTGGCCAACCCTTCCTATGAATGGAGTCAGTAACCAACCTCCAAGACCCCAAGAAAAACCAAAAGATCTTGTTAGTGTAGTGGGGTTTCTATCTAGTCCGCCATATATATAAACTTGTTTAAATTTATCTGATCCGTATCTGCTGTATTCTGTTGCAGTTTTATTAGCTGCTATTTCCATGGCGGTGAGTATTAGACCTGCAAGTTTTCCTCCACCTGTAGCATCAAAACCTAATGTTGACCCAGTTTCTACTAGTGCATCAACCAGATCTTCCATAAAAGTGTCCGCACTAGAATTACAGACATATTTAGCTCCTAAGGATTTTAAGAGGTCTACATGCTCTTCTTTTCTAACTACATTTACTAAAGGTACTTCTTCGTCAGAGCAAATCTTAATAAGCATTTGTCCTAAATTAGATGCAGCAGCTGTATGTACAAGTCCTTGGTGGTTTTCCATCCTCATTGTTTCCACCATCCCAAGTGCTGTTAAAGGATTTACGAAACATGATGCTGCTTGTTCAGGAGTAGTGCCTTCATTCATTTCCAAACAACTCATAGAGGGTAAGCATCTGTATTCTGAATACATAGCTCCACCAGCGACACCCACTGTCTTGCCAATTAAATGTTCTGCACCTTTTCCAGCAGCCTCTACAATACCTGCACCTTCATTACCAACTGGTAGGTTTTGATCAAATCTAGCTGATACAGACCTGATAAGACCTTCTGGTATTTGCATCTCAACTTTAGACCCTGGTTCTATAACTTTAAGTGATGAAACATCAGCTGGCCCAACAAGTAACCCTACGTCTGAGGGATTAATTGGTGTAGCTTGTACTTTGATTATAACTTCACCATCTTTAGGTTCAGGAACTTCTACCTCATCTATTGAAATAGTTAATAGGCCTTCACTAGAAACGTTAGATTTTATTTGTTTTGATGATTTCATTTTTACTCCATTTAATAAACACTTAGCTGAGCTAAATTAATAGTGTTTATGCATTAATCAAGCTTGGCGTACTCTATCCAATCAATTATAAACCTTCTTGAATTAGGATCATCATGATTTGAACACTCTCTATTGAAACACATTGCGGAAGGATCAATTAAATTGTTATCGAATTCTCCTCCAATAGCCAAATTTATAATTAGGTAAAAAGATTCATTGAAGGGGTAATTAAAGTTACTTATGCCTGTAGAGCTTGGTTCCAAGGATAAGTAAGGTTCATTTTCATCATTAAGAAAAAATTTGAGAGAATTTTTTCTCCATTCCAAAGTAATTGAATGGAATTTCTCTTGAAATTTAACAGATGTAGGTACGGATATTTCTTTAACAGTAAAGTTTTTGTCTAATGGAGAATTTCCATAATGTAGAGCTGAACTCACAATATTAGTAATTCTTCCTCTTGCTTCCATGATATCTATTTCTCCACCTGTAGGCCAAGTATCAGTAGATAAAGGTAAAAGCCAAAATGCTGGCCAAAGCCCTATGCCTTTTGGATTTTTAAAGCAGAAGGTTAGTTTAGATGGATAAGAGTAAGATATTTTATTCTGTGTATGTATACGTGCGGAAGTATAGGCAAATCCTCTATACTTTTTTTTCATGGGTTGAATTTTTAAATATCCATCTTCAATGAACAAATTATCATTAGTATTTGTATTTTTATATTTCTTATCTTTATAGAACTGTTGTTCATTATTTCCCCAACCATAAACTGTTGTAGTTCCTGAATTAAACGCATTGCCTATTGAATATGACCAATGAGAGTTGTTTAAGATTGGACTAGAAAAGTTTTCTTCCCATATAACACTTTCTGGATCAGATCTATTACGGCAATATGATGATTGGTCAATCGAAAAAGACTTTGAGTTAATTGTTTCTGTTGTAGATTTATCTAATTTAGTATATTCATAGTCTTGTGCTGTTAGATATAAGACTGTCACAGAACAGATACTTAAAAAGCTAATTTTCATAAATTTTACTGATCTCAGAAGAAAATTAATTGATTTATAGAAGATACCAGACATAAAATTTTTATGTTTAATTCAGATTCTCTTTATCTAACAACTCAGTACTAGATTGTTTTACTTAAGTTTTTAATCTTTTCCCAGTCTCCAGTTATTACTATGGTTTTCCCGGCATGCTGAAGATTTAAGGCCATCTTTGATCCATCTGGAGAGAAGCAAACACCCGCTATTTCTGTGGAGTTATTGGATGACACTTTTCCAAGAGTATACATTTTCCCATTTGGGGTGAAGCCTAGTAATTTACATGCATTACTGTCATTGTCTTCACAAACAATTAAGTCTCCCCAGGGGGCTATTGTAATATTATCACCCATCCAAAATTTTTCTTTATCTGAAGATTCATAAAACAAGGTTAATGTTTCTTCAGAAGTATTATATTTCCATATTTGTCCTAACCCACTAAAACCACCTGATTTACAAGTAAAGAAGACTTCACTTTCTTCTTGATCATTCTTCTGAACTATAATTCCTTCAGAGCCATTAAACGTTGTAGCTCCTTTCTCAATTCCTTGATGTTTAGTTTTTTTCAATACAGCTTCAGGATCTTGAATTTCTACCCAAGAAACATTAAAAGAATCTCCTATATTTATTTTAGCTTCGCTGTTATCTGCATTTATTAGATTTCTAACTTTTAGAGCATAAAGCTTTCCTGACCCGGCTAAATCTGTCTTTTTTAGGGGTACAAATTTATAGAGTAGGCCGTTGGGACTATCCTCGGTTTGATAAACACTACCTAGATTATCATTTATGTCTATTGCAACGGCCTCTCTTTTAAATCGACCCATATTTGAGAGGCGCTTGTATCCATGTAATTTAATTTGAGGATTAACTTCAAAGGCATATCCATGATTATCTTGATAAGTTTCTTCACATGAAATCCAAGTATTCCATGGAGTTTTACCCCCAGCACAATTTTTAATTGTTCCTGTTAAGCTTCTAAAAGATTTTTCAACTGAAAGGTTTTCTTGATTAATAATAACTGTACTGGTACCACCTGAATAGGGTATCCGGTTCACTGATCTGTAAGCTGTGGTTTTATTTAATGAAGTATCTAAATGTGATGTTTCATGATTAATAACAAGTGCTAATTTTTTACCTGGAAGATCGAAGAATTCCATGCCGTCAGGATCACCTCCATAAAGCAAACCATCCGACATTAAGTCACCTGAATTGATTACCTCTGTGTATTTTAGACAATTCGGAAGGTCAAAAAGAGCATTTTTATCTTCTGTTAAAGAACCATCCCAAATGTCATGAGCTTTATTGTTTGTTTTTTCAAAGATGAACTTTGTTTTGCCCACAGCATGAAATGCCATTAGAGCTCCAGCTCCTGCAATTGACGTTTTTAAGAAATTTCTTCTAGATTGTAATTTTTTCACCATTCAATTATAAATTTATCTGCTCTTCAGAAGAGTGCCTTACCAGTTTATTTTCAATGATTTATGTTTAAATTCAAAGATTAAGAGACTCAGGCTAATTATTTGTATTTTTATGTATAATGCAACTCCATTTAGCGGGTATCGTATAATGGCTTATTACCTCAGCCTTCCAAGCTGATGATGTCGGTTCGATTCCGACTACCCGCTCCAATTTCTCGAGGTACGTTTATGTTTGAGTTCACTTTATTCAATTTTGCACAATTTGCAGACCAAGGCCTTTCGTTATACGCAACTTTATTACTTACCAGTTTGAGTGCCAAGACTAGAATGTATGGTTTTTTGGTATTTATTCTAGTAAATATTCCGGGAATTTATTTATTGGTAGTTACAGAGTTGTGGTGGATACTGGCGGTTACACCTCTATGGCTGTTTCTTAATTTCAAAGGACTATTAAACAACTTTCGAGAAAGTAGGCAGGGAAGTTAATCACATAATTTGCTTCCAAAGTTCTAATTCTTCAATTCTCAGATAACTATTAATCTCTTTTACCTTTTCCATGGTTTCAGATTCTTGCGGGCTGTAGTGATGTCCAGGATAAAGTATGGTTTCATCTGGTAGGGAGGATAGCTTCCTAAGGCTATGGAACATATCTTCAGAATTTGAACCAGGAAGATCTACTCTACCGCACCCTTGAACAAATAACGTATCACCAGATACAAGATTATTATTCACTTTAAAGCACTGCGACCCAGGAGTGTGACCGGGTGTGTGTAAAAATTCTATATCATTTTCTCCTATCGTAAGGTGATCACCTGAATCGACAATATTTAAGTCTATATCAGATACACCTGTTACTTTTTTTAATCCTTCCGCTTCATGTTTATTAACAAAAATCTTAACTGGTTCTTTTTCTAGTACTTCTGCTATTCCTTCAATAGAATGGCCGCCCATGCCCCCTCCACAATGATCGGGATGGTAGTGAGTAATTAATACAGATGCTAGCTTTAGATCTCTTTTCTCTATGTGTTGAAGAAGAGCATCAATATCCCAAGCAGGATCTATAAGGGCCACTTCTCTTGTGCTTCTGGAACCTATTAAATAAACAAAGTTTTCCATCGGGCCAACCAATATTTGTTCAAGATATAAATCGTCGTTATTCATAATTTTTTTATCTAAAAGTTTCTTCTAATATTAATTTATCTTTCTTATATTGTCTCCCCGCTAAATAATAACAAGGTATAGAGACAATGCTTATTATAGAGAATATCACTAACATTAATGTATAAGGTTCTTGATAACCAGATGATCTTAGAATATCTGCACAAATTCCCCCACCTAGCGAACCTAGAGTCAGTCCTATTAAATTAAGAGTTAATATATAGAAGGATACTACAGTAGCTTTTATATTTTCAGGAACTAGTTCTTGTACAGTAGAAAAGGTAGGACCAAAAAAGCATCCTAGTTGGAAGTAGCCAATAACTATACCTATCCAGAAGACAAGACTCCCAGGTTCTACAAAACGATAATAAATACCTATTGGAAGTGTTACTAAAGCAAGCCAGAATAAAAACATTGGTCTTCCTTGATCTGTATTTTCCTGCCACCAGTCGCTTAGTATTCCACCTACTAGATTTCCGGTAAGACCAGCAAAGACTCCTATCCAACCAACTAATTGAGCTATTTCAGATCTCTCGAATCCTCTTTCTTGAACTAACCATAGTTGCTCAAATCCCGAAGCACCAAGAATAATATGATAAAAAACTCCTGCAAATATAGTAAATCTTAAAGCGGAAGAAGTTTTTAGTGCCTTGATTAATGTTTTAACTATATCAAGAGTTGTGTCTTTAGAAAGTGTGGGGGGAGGGGCATTTTCTTTTAAACTTTTTCTTTCTCTGTCTTTGAATAACAGTGCGCACAATCCTAAGATTAACCCTATACCTCCTAAAAGATAGAAACAATTTCTCCATCCTAATGATTCACCTAGATATCCTGCAATAAGAAGACTTACCCCAACACCAATGGGTACGCCCATATAGTAAAAGCCAGCGGCAAATCCCATTCTTTTAGAAGGAAAAGAATCCGATAAAAGAGACATTGATGTCGGAGTTAGTATAGATTCACCTACACCAATAAACATTCTAGGTAGTGCCATGGAGATAAATCCTTTCGCGGCACCTGTTAGAGCTGTAAATACACTCCAGAGTATGACGCCAAAAGCGATTAGACGAGGTCTATTAACCATGTCTGCAAGCACACCCATAAACAAGCCCGCTACAGAATAAAAGATAATAAACGGTACTGTGGTTAAGAATCCATATTGAGTGTCTGTTAAACCTAGATCAGGGACTATGAAGTTAGCAAAACTTGCAATCAATTGTCTATCTACAAAATTTAGTAGATTCAGAAGTGTTAAGAAAAATAAAAGTCTGTATGCGTTCAAGGGAACTCCTTTTGGCAAAATCATAACATAAGCTTCTTAATATAGATTTAATTGAATTTATATAAAATATAGTGTTATAGTTGACTAACACACTGGGAAGAAACATGAAAAATAAAAGAAATTGGTCAAACTCAGAAATGAGATCATTAACGAGAGGTGAGGCAATGCATTATTTCTCAACTGGACAACATTACTCTACGAAAGAAGATTGGTATATATGGTTTCTTGGTAACGCAACTCGCTACTCTATATTCCAAACCTTTTTATGGAAATATGGAAACGGAGAGATGGTAAGTTATACAGACTTAACAAGAACTGAAAAGATTGGATCTCAAAGACTCAAAATAGATTCTATAAAGGCTACTATAAGAGAAGGTCTTACCTTGGGTTATATTGAGGCATTTAAATCTGAAAAGGACAGAAGGGTAACTATGTATGCTTTTGATCAATCAATCATGCAAGAAGTTACAGATTATTGTTTTATGATGAGAAGAAATCGCATGTGGGAATCTGCATCATTCATCAGTGACAATTCCACAGACTCTATCAACAATCAACTTGCTAAGGCTGGAATGAAAAAACATTGGCTCGATTCAATAAATAACTTTATTTCTAAATTTGCTGGAACAGCAAAAGCTCAGTTTGGAGATGAACAACTTCCTAATGTAATTCCGATAAATAATAAAAAAGGTTAATAAATTAGTTGTAACTTTTAGTTTCTATTGTACTTGAACAGACGATCCTTTTAGTTAGTATTCCCGTATCTCAAGGATGAGATAAGAGAGTGGACCTTATTCAGATTTCACCCATCCCTTCCCAGGATATTAATCTCAGAGTGTAGGTTCACTTCTCTTCCCTAAGTCAGGAAGAGTATTCGTTAAACATTGCCGTTCTTCCCCCATCAACAACTATATCTTGGCAGGTAACAAAACTACCCGCATCGCTTGCGAGGTATAGTGCAGCTTCGGCTATATCGCTTGCATGACCTGATCTGTTCAAGGGAACTGCATTTGCTAAGTTTCCTTCTAGTTTTTTTAATTTTCTCTCATTTTCTTCTTCGCTTAGAGAATTTGAAACAGCAGATCCTCCCCAAAAAATTGGAGTAGCAATAGCGCCAGGTGAGATAGCATTGACTCTAATATTATCTTTACCTAATTCTACACCAGACATTTTAGTAAAATGCGTAACACCGGCCTTCAAAGCTGAGTAAAGAGGATCACCTTGTCTGTATCTAATTCCTGCAATACTTGAATTATTAATTATGCATCCGCCATTGTTTTCTCTCATAGGTGGAATGGCATATTTTGTTCCAAGCATTACGCTCGCCAATAGAAGATGAACTCCATAATCTATATCTTTTTGTGTAATCTCTTCCAGACCTGCACCAACAGGACCTCCTGCATTGTTAAAAAGGATATCTAACTTTCCATAGGAGTCTGTTGTGAATTTAACTGCCTCTTTTATATCATCTTCTTTAGTAACATCCGATACGCAGTATCTTGCATTGTCACCTAGCTCATTCGCTAATTTAGAACCTTTTTCTTCTGATCTTCCAGATATGATTACCTTTGCACCTTCGGATATAAAAAGTCTCGCAGTCTCTGCTCCTATACCACTGGTACCACCAGTAATTAATGCAACTTTATCTTTTAATCTTTGTCCCATCTTAATTTTCTCCTCTAAGGCATTCATAAGTCTTATTTATTAGTTCAATGGACCTACCATCAGCAGCTAAATTATTAGCCATTTTATTCATCACATAGGAAATTCCTAAATTATTTACTGGATCTCCGAATCCACAAGAACCACCCCAACCTGAGTGACCAAAAGATTTTTCTTCTGGTCCGTAGATTATCTTATGCATATTCATAACAAATCCTGCACCCCATCTTGTTACAACTCCTAATACTAAATCTCTACCTGCAATTCTTTCTGCACTCATGGTTTCGATAGTAGAATTGGATAATAATTTGAGGTTTGGATCTTCAGTAACAATTAGACTATAAAGTTTTGCAATACCAGAAGCACAACCTTGTCCATTCGCAGACGCTATTTCAGCATTTCTCCATTCTCTGGTGTTTTGATGTTTTAATAGATTAGGACCTTGATCAGAAAATTGTTTAGCTTCATTGGATTCATTTGTTTCTTTAGCTTTGTTCTCTTCTCTTGGAAAAGGTACCATTTCAGCTACTCTATTTTCTTCTGACTCTGGCAGGCCAATATGAAAATCTATTTCATTTGGAGCTGCAATTTCTTCTTTAAAGTAAGTTCCAAGTGTTTTGCCTGTTATCCTAATAACTAACTCTGATGATAGCCATCCATAGGTAAGGGAATGATATCCAGAAACTGTTCCAGGTTCCCAAAGGGGTTTCATTTGAGCTAATTCTGAAGCCATAACAGCTTGGTCGTAATAGTCTTCTACATTGTTTGTATTTGACCCGCAGATGCCTGCTTGATGTGATAGAAGCATGCCAACTGTTACATCTTCTTTTCCATTACATCCAAACTCAGGCCAATAAGTAGAAACTTTTTCTTCATAGTCGAGATGTCCTTGTTGATGAAGATGTGCAAGTGTTAATGCAGTTATACCTTTAGTGGTTGACCATACATTAGCCAATGTATCTCTATTCCATACTATATTTTTTTCTTTATCAGAATAGCCAGACCATATATCTATTAAAGGTTTCCCGTCCTGGTAAACACTGAAAGAGGAACCTACTTCTCTCCCAGAATCATGTAATCGTTGGAAAAGTTCTTTAACGGGAGAAAATTTTTCTTCATAAGTTCCATTAATATCCATGCTTATTCCTTTATTCTTAATTAACTGAAAATATCATAAATCCATATCCATTTATTTCAATCTTATTATCACTGAAATCTGTATTCGATGAGATTACTACTTCTATTTGATGATCTTTAAATTCTTCAAATAAGTGTTTATCTGTATTTAAGTTGAAGATACATAATAATTTCGAGGCTTTTGTCTCTCTAGTAAACATCAGAACATCTTCTTTGGATGGAAGAAATTCCATCTCTCCTTCTAGGAGCTCATTTCTTTTTCTCCTTAGATCTAAAAATTCTTTATAAAAATTTAATATAGATTTATCGTCTTCTTCTTGAATGTTTACCGAGTTTAATTTTTGTTTTTCTTTTACAGGTAACCACGGCTTAAATGTGGAGAATCCAGCATTTAGACTATTTCGATTCCATGTCATTGGCGTCCTGCAACCATCGCGCCCTTTGTTCTCTGGCCAATACCTGATGCCGGGTGGATCTGTTAATTCTTTAAATTCTAACTTTGTTTCTGTTTGGCCTAATTCTTCACCTTGATATAGGCAAGGGGTTCCTTTTAATGAAAGCAGAAGGGCAGATGTTAATTTGGCAAATTCTTTTGATTCTTTGGGATCCCATCTTGATACATGCCGTTCAACATCATGGTTTGAGAAACTCCAACACGGCCAACTGTCTTTGTTATCTTCAAAAAATTTTTCAAGTGTGCTCTGTATAAATGAAGCAGAAAATTCTTTACCTAGAAGCTCAAAACTATAAGCCATATGTAGTTTTGAATCTCTAGTGTATTCTTGCATAATTTCAATTGCTCTGTGGGAATCACCTATCTCTCCAATCGAGGTTTTATTTGGATAACTATCAAGCAATTCTCTGAATCTAGTTAAAAAATTTAAATTCTCTGTTTGATTAATTGCATAGAGCTGATTTTGTAAATAATAAGGATTTATAGGCGGTCTTTTAAAATCTTTAGGGCTTTTTGGATTATCTCTTAATTTTGTATCATGAAAGTAATAGTTGACTGTATCTAATCTAAATCCATCAACTCCCTTTTCCAGCCAAAATCTAACTTCTCCTAAAAGAAAATCTTGAACTTCTGTATTATGGAAATTGAAATCAGGCTGACTCGCCAGAAAATTATGGAAATAATATTGCCCTCTAAGAGGTTCCCATTCCCATGCTGAACCTCCAAACACAGACAGCCAATTATTAGGAGGAGACCCATCCGCTTTTGCATCTGCCCAAACATACCAATCAGATTTATCAGATTTTTTATCACTTCTACTTTCTAAAAAAGCTTCGTGTTGATCAGAGCTGTGGGATAAAACCTGATCTATTATAATTTTGATATTATTTTTATGTGCCAGGGAAACCAATTCTTCAAAATCTTCCATTCTTCCAAATAACGGATCTACAGAGGTATAGTGACTTACGTCGTATCCCATATCTTTCATTGGAGATGTGAAGAAAGGAGACAACCAAATTGCATCCACTCCCAAGCCACTAATATAATCTATCTTTTGGATTACTCCTTTTAGATCTCCTATACCATTACCAGAAGTATCAAAGTAAGACCTCGGGTAGATTTGATAAATAACAGCCTTCTTCCACCAATCATTCATTATTTAATTTTGATTTTAACCATCCAATAAGTTTATTTTCGAAAGGAAGAATAACTTTATAGCTTTTCATATCTTCCTCTAGATTTTGAATGGCCTTTATCAGATCCACCACGGCTTGTTGATTAGTTAATATTGATGAAACAGGGTCTACATGAACTCTAACGGTAAACAAAATAGAACGAGAGTTTTCGAGTCGTCTAAGAGTTTGTCTTTCAACTCTTAAAAATAAATCTTCTGGATTAATATTTTTGATCTCTACAAGAGACTTACTTCCAATGGGTTGAAATAATTCCGGACTATCAAAAATTGACCAATTAAACCTTTCAAAAACTTTGTTATCTGGAAGGTTTCTAAAAATATTATTAACTCTTGAGTCTATTTTTTCATAACCTGGAACTTCTTTATGTATTTCGGATAAAGATTGCTTATGCTTTTCATTAAGAGACCATCTCGTTGGGGCACATAACGAAGCTGATTTGAGGTAAAAGACTTCTTTTTTAGGTTCCATAATAATCAGATCTTCTTGGACAAGAAGAGAGGCCAGCTCTAGCGGGCTCTTGAAATCCTTATAGTAGTAAATTGTATTACTTTTAATTACTTCAATTGATTCTCGAGTAACTTTATATGCGTCGCTATGAAAATCTTTCAAATGATCTAATAAGATATCTAAGACTTCCTTTTGTATTTCAATAGAATCTGGAGGAGTGATTAAAACGTCTTTTTTTCTTTTTTTATAAAGTTTTTGCTTTAATTCAATTTCTTGAAGAAATAAATTATCTATTTCTAACCAAGAAGACTCTTCTATAGGCCTGAGCCCAATATCCACTCCACCTTTTCCATCTATATAGGGTTGATGGATGGGCAGGTTCAAATTAATTTAGTCCTCTTTTTTTAAGTAGAGGCTCTATCTCTGGTTCTTTACCTCGAAACCTAACATATTGAGTCATGAGGTCATCGGTATTACCTGCAGCGTAGACGTATTTTTTAAGCTTATCGGCTGTCTCTTTATTAAACAAGCCCTTATCTTTGAAGGCTTCAAAGGCATCTGCTTCAAGCACTTCGGTCCAAAGGTAACTGTAGTAACCGGATGAATACCCTCCAGCAAAAATGTGTCCAAAATAGGTACTTCTGTATCTACTTTCTATTTCAGGAATAAGTCCTAAATCATTTAAGGTTTCGTCTTCGAATTTATCTATATCTTCAATCAAACCTTGATCGGTATGGTACGCCATATCCAAATGGGCAGCCGCAACATATTCTGTAGTTGCAAAACCTTCATTAAAAGTCCCAGCTGCAGAAATCTTGTTTAATAAGTCTTCTGGTATGGTTTCTCCAGTTTCATAATGTTTTGCAAACGTTTTAATCACTGAAGGTTCTCTTGCCCAGTTTTCCATCATTTGTGAGGGAAATTCTACGTAATCTCTTGTAACTGATGTGCCGGATAAACTGGGGTACTGGGCATCAGACAGAAGGCCATGTAAACCATGTCCAAATTCATGGAATAATGTTTCTACTTGTTCAAAGGAAAGTAAAGATACTCCATCAGCATTTTCAGGAGGAAAGTTACAAACATTTATGACTATAGGTATGATCTCGCCATCAAACTTACTTTGACTTCTAAAAGTATTCATCCAAGCACCACCACCCTTGTTCGGTCTTAGAGTAAAATCTGTATAAAAAATTCCTATAACCTTTTTATTTAAATCTTCAACAATAAATGACCTTATGTTTTCTCTGTATTTAGGTAAGTCATTCCTTTCAGTAAAGGTTATATCAAATAGCTTTTGTGCTACATCAAAAGCTCCTGCTAATACTTTGTCTTCACTAAAGTAGGGCTTAACTTCTTCTTCTTTAAAATCAAATTTTTCCTGTCTTAATTTCTCAGAGTAATGCCACCAGTCCCAAGCTGCTAATTCAAAATTTCCGCCTTCATCAGAGATTAATTTTTGCATTTCTTCAACTTCACCTTTAGCCTTTTCTACACCTGGCTTCCATATTGTCTGAAGAAGTTTATTAACATTTTCAGGAGTTTTTGCCATGGTATTGTCTAAAACATAATCAGAATGACTGTCAAAACCCATCATAGATGCCTTTTCTTTTCTTAAAGAAATCATTTCTGCAATTATTTCTTTATTATCATACGCATTGTCGTTATCACCTCTTTGGATATAAGAGTTATAAAGCTCCTCTCTTAGGTCCCTTTGAGTTGAGTATGTTAAGAAAGGGTACATACTGACACGAGTGGGTTTAAAGACCCACTTTCCACTCTGTCCTTCTGAATCAGCTAGAAGCGAAGCTTGTCTTATTTCTTCTGCAGGAAGTCCATCAAGATCCTCTTCATTCTCAATGACCATACTGTATGAGTTAGTTTCTTTTAATACGTTTTGATCAAATTGTACTGATAAAGAAGATAAGGAACTGTTTATCTGAGTCAATCTTTCCATAGATTGATTATCTAGGTTTGCTCCAGACCTTATAAACCTTTTATACGTTTCTTCTAGCAATCTATTCTGTTCAGTTGTCAAATTAAAGGACCCTTTATTATCAAATAACTCTTTTATTCTTTTAAAAAGTTCTTTATTTAAAAGTATTGAATCATTGTGTGCAGATAATTTGGGGCTAATCTTCATAGCCAGAGCATCCATATCGTCATTTGTATTAGAGCCCAGAAGATTAAAGAAAACATTAGCAACTTTATCTAATGTTTCTCCTGATCTTTCCATGGCCTCGATCGTATTTTCAAAAGTAGGTTCTTGTTGGTTATTAGCTATTTCTTCGATCTCTTTCAGATGCTCTTTCATCCCAATATCAAATGCTGGTTCGTAATGAGCAAACTCTATCTCTTCAAAAGGAGGAATTTTAAATGGTGTTTCGTAATCGTTCAGAAAAGGGTTCATAGAATTATCCTTATTTGTGCAACTTAAAATAAAAAGTAAGAGAAGGGGAATAAACTTTTTAAACATCTCATAATATTACTTAAATATCCTCTCAAGTGAATAAATATTTTAGAATGTGGATAATGAATCCTGCTTTACTATTTTCTCTTTTGAAACGCTTAATAGGTGTGGGTCTTTTGGTTTTAAACTACCTTAGCTATGGTTTAATGATAAAACTAGCCGCCGATCCTAGTCTATTAGCAATTGAAAGAATTATTTATCCTACGTTAATTTGGCTAATAGGTTGGGTTTTTGTAATTGTAGGTATTTATTTAGCTGGACCAGAACTCGTTGCCAAGATGAAAGGCTTCTTCGTAAATTTAAAAAATAAAATAATAAATAAGAATGATGATAAATAAACTTGATCACTTGATCGTCTCAGTTAAAAACATATCCGAAGCAGAAATAAATTACTCTAAATTATTCGGTATGAATCCCGTTTGGAGAGGGGAGCATAAAGAGTTAGGCACTATCAACTCTATCTTTAATTTTAATAATATTTACTTTGAGCTTTTAGCGGCAAATGGTGAGGGACTTGGAGCTCAGCTTGTTAATAAAACGATTGAGGAAAATGGTGAAGGCTTAACCGGTCTAGTTCTGGGAACCGAAGACTTAGCTAAGAGCAAAACACATTTACTAAATGAAGGATTTGATTTTGGAAATATCTCAAATGGAGAGGGAATGGATTTTGATAATGGAAAAGTTAGAAGATGGAAGAATTTATTTCTACCTGACAACCTTACTAGAGGCTTATTTGCTTTTTTGATTGAGCATACGGAAGGTGAATTACCAATGCCTGATAACTTCCCTGATTCGTCTATTCATAAACTTGATCATGTTGTAATCAATACAAATGATCCAGATGGGTTTATTGAAGTTTATCAAAATATCTATGGTCTTAGACTTGCATTAGATCAGACAATTGAGAAGTGGGGAGGCAGGATGCTCTTTTTTAGACTCAACAAAACTACTATAGAAGTAATTGGTAAAAAGGATGATAAGGAAACAGAAGATAAACTTTGGGGTCTTGCTTGGGATGTTAAAGATTTAGAAGCAACCCATGAAAGACTTGTAAAGGGCGGGTTTGATCTTACTCCAATTAAAGACGGTAGAAAACCAAACACATTAGTATCTACAGTTAAATCAAATACCCATAATATTCCTACCCTTCTTATTGAGCACCTTGTTTCTTGAATTTATCGTAAATCCAATAAGGAGAATAGATTAGATAAAATACTACTATTCCAAGGGTAATTAGAACTGGAATATGCAGTGGAGGTTCAGGGAAGAAATCTAACAGACTTTCTCCAACAGGTTTAGTTCCTAAATACCAATAGTTAGCTGGCGGTCCTATTATCTGATTTATTATGTAAATAACCGGTAAAAAGGCCAAAGAAACATAAATTCCATTTCTAACAGACTTCAATGTGGGTCTATTATTTAAACTTAAAGAGGCATACACAATGGCGACAATTAAAAGGCCATGCCCAATAAAAAATAAGATAAATTGAGGATCTGGAAAATCTTTAGGTATATCTGGAGTCAAAAGGGCGTTAATCCCTCCGCCAATACCCCAAAAAAATGAAACTTCGAAGAATATCCTTCTTTCAGTTATTAAAAATATTCCTATAAAGAGTGTTGATAAATTGCACATGTGTATAGGGATTAATCTTGCCCAAGGAAAATCCATTGAATAATGCCAGATAAAAGGTTTTATGAGCTCCAATAATATTGCTGAGATACCAATAATCTTAGCAATCGCAATTTTATTAGCGTAAGTATTATTTTTAATTATTGCCGGCAATAGAAAGGCTATTGATATAATGATTAAAAGAGTAACCAAGTGAGAACCACTAAACATTACAAAAGGTTGAGCAATCATAGCTAGAGTATAAAAATTTATCTCATCATATGGTAGAAGATTATTTCAACAATACAGTGACTTTATGAATAATAATTCTGTTAGTTTCTTTCCAAAAATAGATAAAAAAGAATTTTTTATTCTTTCTAAAGCTTTTTTATTTTTCTTTTTTGTCCTCGCTTCTTGGTACGCATTAAGGCCTGTTAGAAATGAACTTGCCGTACAAGGTGGAATTTACAATCTTCCCTGGTTGTTGATGGGGGTCATGTTGGCAATGCTTATCATAAACCCTATATATAGTTGGTTAGTATCGCGAATCAGTCAAAATAAGATAATTCTTTATATCTATTCTTTCTTTATATTAAATTTAATACTTTTTCTGACCATGTGGTCTTTTGCAGGAGACGAAGGTCGTGTCTGGACTGGCAGAGCTTTTTACATATGGGCAAATGTTTATTCATTTTTTGTAGTTTCGATATTTTGGGTAACCATGATCAATTTCTTTGACCATACAGACTCTAAAAGATTTTTTGGAATTATCAGTGCTGGCGGCTCGTTAGGAGCATTTTTTGGGTCGTCTGTAGCAAGATATTTTTCTACTGAAATATGTGGAGATACAACTATTTCTGATCTAGGTCCTATGAGCTTAATTATTTTCTCAATTTTTTCTCTATTGTTTGCAATTTACTTCTCTAGTTCATTTAAGGCAAAGCAAAAGGAACAAAATTCATCGGAGGAAATAGGAGGGTCTAGCTTAGAAGCTTTTCAAAATATTATT
Organism: Gammaproteobacteria bacterium; assembly: GCA_004214065.1. Lineage (GTDB taxonomy): Bacteria > Pseudomonadota > Gammaproteobacteria > Magnimaribacterales > Magnimaribacteraceae > Magnimaribacter. The sequence continues at coordinate 42,318 of SGZM01000006.1, forward strand.
AAAGATCCAGCAATAAGAAATCTAGGTCTTTACGTTATTCTATTTACTATGCTGATGACAATATCTTGGATGATTTCTTTAGGAATAGTTCAGGACTGGTCTCAAGACCCTTGCGAAAGAACGGGATTTTTTGCAAGAATTGAACAAATTGTTACTCCTTTGACATTATTGATGCAACTCTTTGTTGCATCTTTCATACTCAGAAGAGTAGGAAGTACAGCTGTGTTAACAATTTATGGACTATTATTTTCCATAGCCTTTATGGCTTATGCCTTCTACCCAACCATAACTACAGTAATGATGGTGGTAATAAGCCTAAGAATATTTGAGTATGGTTTAAACAAACCTACACGTGAATCTATTTACACTAAGCTCAAGCAACAAGATAGATATAAATCTACTGTGTTTATAGATACTTTTCTGGCACGCTCAGGAGACGTAATAGGTGGGTGGTTTGTAAGAGGTCTAGTGGGTACAGGCATAGCGGTTTTATCTGTCACCTGGGCTGCGCTACCTTTTGCAATGCTCATTTCCTTTATGGGTTTACAGGTAAGTAAGGCGGTAGAAGATGAATGAAGAATTCATATATGTAGCCGATATTACGGACATAGATCTTAATCAATCTCAATCTTTTGAGATTAATGGTAAAGATGTGCTTATTTGTCATACGAATGAGGGAGTCTTTGCTGTTGAGGATAAATGCAGCCACGCAGACATACCTCTTTGTGGTGGACAAATCATCGATAACTATATTACCTGTCCAGTTCATGGTGCTGTCTTCGATCTAAAAGATGGATCTGTTCAAGCTCCACCTGCCTTTGAAGACCTTGAAACATTTGAAGTGAGTATAGAAGGCACTTCAATTAGTGTTAAAAAATAATTTTCAGAGTAATATCTCCTTTATGAATTATAAGTTTCTTGAATGCACTGAACCTGAACCACAAGTAAGACGTATCTACTTAAACCGGCCAGAAAAAAGAAATGCTTTATGTAATCCTTTGAGAAAAGAACTGTTCGATTGTTTGGAGGTATTTGACGAAGACCCAGAAGTAAAGGTAATCATTATTTCTGGTAAAGGTTCTTGTTTTTGTGCTGGTTATGATCTCTCATATGACAATAGTGAAGATTTACCTTTCCACTCAAGTAAAACTGATGGTTTTTGGCCTCGACACGTTGTTGAGGGAGCCTTTAAAATTTGGGACCTATCCACCCCGGTAATAGCTGAAGTACATGGATACTGTTTAGCAGGAGGAACTGAACTGGCTG
>SGZM01000007.1 GCA_004214065.1 Gammaproteobacteria bacterium
CCATCTAAGGCGATACCTCCATCTGTATTCATGATTATCTCATCGGCAAATGAGGCAAGATAGTAACCACTCCTTGTATAGTAATCACCTACAGCAATTATATTTTTACCAGCATCTTGTAGTCTCTGTAATGCCTGTCCTACATCATATAAGACTGCCTGACCTGTTCCATTGATATTGTCTAAACTGAGTAAAATATTCTGTACTCTATTGTCAGATGCAGCTGTTTCAAGAACTTCTAATAGATCACCCACATATAATTCCCTCGGTAAATCTCCACTCAAATTATCGAGCGGATCATCGGAACCTCTGACTTGTTCAACTATAGGTCCAATCGGATTAATGACTAGAGCTTTACCTGTAGGATCTTTATAGTCATTTGTAAATATTGAAGTGATAAAAGAACCTATGCCTAATAAAACTATAATAAGAAAAATTATATTTAAAGATAAGAAGAATAATCGGCCTGAAAAAATCCAAAATAGGGGATTTCTCTTAAATTTTTCTAAAAGGGTTTTTTCCATAATGTTTATTTATATGATTAGTTCTAATACATTTTCGGGAGGACGTCCTATGATAGCTTTGTTGCCAGATAAAACAATTGGCCTTTCAATTAATTTAGGATTCTCAGACATAATTTTAAGAATAGTAGAATCATTTAAACTCATATCTTTTAAGTTGAAGCTTTTGTATTCATCTTCACCTTTTCTTAATAAATCTCTAGGCTTCATTTGAAGATAATCTACAATTTTAGACAGCACAGATACTGTAGGTGGCTTTTCGAGATAGAGAATAATTTCTGGTTCTATACCTTTGTCTTTAATCAATTCGAGAGTCTGTCTAGATTTACTGCACCTAGGGTTGTGGTAAATGGTAAAATTATTCATACAACAAATTTTAATAATGTTTAAAAACTTATATTACAAGACAAAGTATTTTTTTCTTATAAATCTTATATTAATTTTGAGTTCTTGTTCAGAACCAGATTACCGACTTGTTGGTGGTGAATCTGGGAAATTAAATGATTTTCTAGGAAAATGGTTAGTTATTAACTATTGGGCAGATTGGTGTCCTCCCTGTATTAAAGAGATGCCAGAACTTGAAAGTTTTTATAATGACAATAAAGAACAAGCCTTAGTCTTGACCTATAACTTTGATAGGTTAGAAGGGGAAGAATTAGAAAATCAAATTATTAGGTTTGGGGTAAATGTCCCAAGTATCTTAAGTGATCCTGGAGTGTTATTTGGATGGGAAGCTCCACCTAGTTTGCCAGCAACTTATATCATCAACCCAGAGGGGAGGCTTATACACACTTTAATTGGGCCTCAAACTCAAGAAAGCCTCGAAGTTCTAATTAATCCCTAAAAACTTATTTACTGATAAAGATCTCAGGATTAATGGGGATACCTAGAAAGAATACCTCCCAGTGAAGATGAGGACCAGTTACTCTACCTGTACTTCCAACATATCCCAAAACTTCTCCTTTTGAGACCTTTTGGTTTAAGTTAACAGCCTTCTTGCTTAGATGAGAATAGCTACTCACTAAGCCATCTCCATGGTCTATGTATACTACATTTCCCTTATAGAAGAAATTTCCTGAAAGAATAACTTTTCCTTGCATGGGAGCATTTACGGGTGTTCCTTCATCGGCAGCTATATCTAATCCAATATGCCTATTTCTTGGTTGCCCATTAATAAATCTCCTCACACCAAATTCGCTACTAGTTATTCCTATTAGAGGTAAACTCATAGTAGCTTGGCTAAGACCTACTTGTGTGTAGGTATTCTTTGCAATCACGCCTTGCTGATACTCTTCTCTAATCCTATCTTGCATAGAGCTTGGTGGACTTACTAAATCTCTATTCTGTATTTCTATTCTTGACTCTCTATAAAACTTATCTTCGATATCTATTGAAGAAATTAATTGATCTTGAAATGTAAGTTTAATAAGGTTTTCTTTATAGGATAAAGGAATAGGCGCGAGAATATTTAAACCAGAATCATCTGACCTACATACAAAGAATTTAAGATTTCCAACTCTTAACTTATTTTCTAAGTCTTGATAACTATTTTCCAATGTATGATTTATCAACCCTCCTGGATAATTGTTGTTAACTGGAAACAAGCAGTTTTTGGATACTTCATTAGTTGGAAAGTTTGCGCAGGACGAAATTAAAAATACAAGGAACAGGAAAGAATTATTCTTCATCAATTATTTCAATTACTTTGGCAAGAACCTCTCCTTTCTTGAATCTTGCTTTTATTTTGTCATTCACCTTTAACCCCAATGAAGAAGTAATGATGTTGTTTTTTTCACCCGTTACAATTGAATATCCTCGTCCCAATACAGATAAGGGACTTACAGCTTCAAGAGTATTAATGTTTTGAAGGTAGGTCTTCTTTTTCGTTTCAATATTTTTACTTATTAAATTAATTAGTTTCATAGATCCAACATTAATTCTGTTTTGGCTAGATTTTATGCTGGAAATTGGAGAGGATCTTTTTAACAAAGCAATGTTACCCTCTAAGTTATTCTTCTTTTCTAAAGAAATATTAATTAAAGTTCCTTTCATCCTGGTCTCAAAATTATCTAGTTTTTGGGATGTCTCTCTTAGTTTTTCACCCGGGTGCCTCAATAAAGCTATTTTTAAATCTAGCCCTTCTTTCAGTTGACTCAATAAACTTAGAAATCTATTTTCTATATGGATTTTATTTCTTGAGAATGATTCTAATAAGTTTGAATGATTTTGGCTGATTATTTCTGCTGCAGCAGAGGGAGTAGGGGCCCTTAAATCTGCAACAAAATCACTTATTGTAAAGTCAGTTTCATGTCCCACAGCACTGATAATTGGTAGTTGCGAGTTAGATATTTCTCTTACAACAGACTCCATATTGAAGCACCAAAGATCTTCAATTGAGCCACCACCCCTTGCTAAAATGATTAGGTCAAAATCCTTTATTTCATTTGCTCTCTTAATAGCCTGAACAATGTCTTTATCTGCAGTTTTACCCTGTACTTTTGACTCAATTAAGGTGAGTTTAATGAAGGGTGATCTTCTTCTTAGTACATTAATGATATCTCTAAATACTGCACCAGTCTCTGAGGTTATTACTGCAACTGATAATGGAAGATAAGGAATTTCTTTTTTGATGTTTTGGTTAAAAAGGCCTTCACTCTCTAACTTAAACTTTAAATCTTCAAATGCTTTTAATAACGCGCCTTCTCCAAATACCTCAATATGTTTAACATTAAATTGATACCTTCCCGAGGGTGCATATATGCTGATATTTCCATTGAGGATCAATTCATCTCCAACCTTAGGGTCAAATAAGACATTTTGATTTTCAAACTTAAACATCACACAACTCAAAGAGGACTTTTTGTCTTTTATGGTAAAGTACCAATGACCTGATCCATGAGCCGTAAAACTAGAAATTTCACCTTGTATCCAAACGTTAGACAAATCCTTTTCTAGAAGGCCCTTAGCAAGGTTATTAATGTCCGATACCGAAACAATTTCTTGATTGTTTGATGGAATTTGACTCATACACAAAAGTATAACTTAAGATTTTGAACGAAGAAAAAAATATATCTAATGATCTGCTAAAGGGAATTTTGTTATTATTCATTGGAGCACTGATGTTGGGAGGTTCCGGTATATTTGTAAAAATAAGTGAATCCTCACCTTCTGTCATCGCATTTTATAGATCTCTACTTGCCTTACCTTTCCTTTATTTTTGGATGAAATATGAAGAAAGAAATGGAGCATATAGTATTGATTGGGATAAACGAAATATCTTTTTTTTATTTATGGGGGGATTATGTTTTGCTCTAGATATGGCAATTTGGAATTGGTCTTTATCTTATACCTCAGTTGCTAATGCAACTTTGATGGCTAATACAGCTCCAGTATTTGTTGTGATATTTGGTATATTTTTTCTTGGAGTTAAAATAAAACTCTCTTTTATTTTTACATTATTATTAGCTTTAATAGGGGTCTTTTTAGTTGTTTTACCAGGGGAAGAGTCCATGGTATTTGGAGATTCCTTAGGAATAGGCGCAGCAATTTTCTATGCTGGTTATATCTTATCAATCAAAGAACTAACTAGTGCTTTGAGACCTGCAAAAACTCTATTTTTGGTCACTGTAGTTACTACTCTCTGCTTATTACCTATAAGCATTATGGAGGCTGGTCATCTAGGTATAAGTATAGGCGAACTAAGCATTCTGCTTGTATATGCTATTTTTTCTCAGACTATTGCCCAAGGCATGATCACTTCTGGTATATCAAAAGTATCTGCGCATTTGTCTTCTTTAGTTCTTTTAATGCAACCAGTAGCGGCAGCGTTCTATGGATGGCTTCTCCTTCAGGAGATGTTAAGTCCTTTGCAAATTTTTGGAGGGTTTATAGTTTTAGTGGCAATATACTTAGCTACTAAAAAATAGTTAATCCCATTTAGGATCTCTTTTTTCTAAAAAGGCAGCTATACCTTCTTGAGCATCAGGACCGGCAAATGTTTCCGCACTCTTTTTACCTAGATATGGAAGAGCCTCATCAAAATTCATAGCATCTTGGTTCACATAGGCTTCTAATCCAAATTGCATTGTTCCAGGAGCGAGGTTGGCAAGATCGGAAGCTAATTTTTCTACGGCCTCATCTAATTTATCACTTGGAACTGATTCATTAATTAAACCCCATTCTTCAGCTTTTTTAGCATCGATGGCTTGACCTCTCATGCAAAAATCTAATCCAGCTCTTTTTGGCATAACTCTAAATAATCCAGCCATAACCATGTGCGGCCATACACCTCTTAGTATTTCTGGAGCAGAAAACTTGGCTTCTTCTACGGCAACGGCATGTGTACAGTTAGTGACCATCAAAAGGGCACCTGCATGAACTGAACCTTGTATTTTACAAATAACTGGTTTGTATAGATGTCTAATCAGGAGACTAATATCATCAGAGCCCTCTATTTTAGGGACATTTGATTCTGCTTTCTCTCTTCTTAGATCCGCTCCTGCGCAAAATACATCTCCTTCTGCGGCTATTATCACTACTCGTATATCTCTTTCTTGTTTTGCATAAGATAGTGCATAACAAATTTCATTCATCATCACATTATTGAGTGCATTCTTCTTTTCAGGTCTATTGAGAGTAATAGTGAGTACATTGTTTTCAATGCCTATCTTAGTTGCTTGAAATATTAATCCTTCAAGAGATAATTTTTGGTTCATAGTTATATTAATTTTTTAAGTAATCAGGAATTTCTATATCTTTAGCTCTTAAGTATTCGCCTAAAGATTTTGCTTGACCATCTAAACGAGTAGAAGAGGAAACTCCTTCCTGAAGTATGTCGTGAACATAAAAGTTAAGAGATAGTATGTTAGGTAACTCATATCTATCTATTTCGTATTGTTCTAGATCGGGTAAGAGCTCCTTGAGTTTTTTCACCGTTAGGAAGTCATAGAGATAAGAGTATGCATCTTGATGCTTAGCCCAAACACCCAAGTTAGCACATCCACCTTTATCTCCTGACCTTGTTCCATACAGACTTCCAAATTTAGTTATAGAAACATTCTCATATTTAGGTAAATTATTCTCATAAGGCTCTTTCTGATAATAAATATCTTCAAAATCCATCTGACTTGTTGGCTCAACTTCTATGGTTTTTCCTCCAATATGTACATTTTCCTTAATAAATTTACTATCTATAAGAGCAGGCCAGTATTGAATATAGGGACCTGACGGCATACCAGAGCGACCGGTGTAACCTGGAATGCTTGCTAGTCCTAACTCAACGATTTTGGCACTAAAAAGGCGACCAACAAGATCAGGGTTTTGTGACATAACAGATATTCTCAAAGATGCTTGTGCCGCCTCGTTAGATAAAGGATTTTCATGATCAGTTCGTATTAATTGAATATCAACATGATCGAATTGATCTTTTCCACCCACATTATCAAATATTAGGTCTGTAACCAGTTTGGCTTTCTCTTCAATATCAATTCCTGTCAAAAGAATTTCTGTTCCATTTCTAAAACCGCCAGCCAAGTTGACACATACTTTATGTGTCTTAGGAGCGCTTGATCCTCTGCAGCCACTTACATAGACCCGATCTTCGGCTTCTTGTTCCATCTTGAGAGTATCAAAATGCCCAATAACGTCAGGGTTCATGTAGGCAGGTGAACCTATTTCATAGAGTAACTGGGCGGTTACTGTACCAACTGATACCAAACCACCTGTTCCGGGGTGTTTTGTAATAGTAAAACTGCCGTCTTCATATATTTCGGCAATTGGGTAGCCTATATTAAAGAAGGATGGGACTTCTTGAAAAAAAGAGTAATTGCCTCCCGTGGCTTGAGCTCCACATTCTATGATATGGCCTGCAGCTAGCGCTCCTGCGAGTGCATCAAAATTATCTCTGGACCAATTATATTTCCATGCTGCTGGACCAATTACTACTGCAGCATCTGTTACTCGAGGACAAACAACCACATCTGCACCAGCATCTAATGCCTCTTTGATACCCCACGCACCAAAATAAGCATTAGCTGTCAGGGGTTGTTTAGAGTAATCATGCAGAGATGTTCCTTTTTCCATATTCGCCAGAGGTTCATTAGCTTCTTTTAGTTCTTCAAATCTTGGAATCAAATCATCACCATCAATATAAGCCACTTTTAGATCTAAATTTAATTCTTCAACGATTTCTTCAATCTTATTTGCCATAGACAAGGGATTGAGTCCTCCTGCATTTGTAACTATCTTTATGTTTTTTTCTTGGCAAGAAACTGCTACATCTTTGAACTGCTTTAAAAAAGTTCCAACATAACCCTGATCTTCTCCTCTCTTCATTTTTTGGTTATAGAGGATAGTCATCGTTAATTCAGCCAGATAATCTCCTGTTAATACATCTATAGGTCCACCTTCAACCATGTCTTTGGCAGCCGACAATCTGTCTCCATAAAATCCACTGCAGTTACCTATGATTATTTTTTCTTTAGAGCTTGCCATATCTTTAGCTATCTACAACCATTAATAGAGCTCCATTCTCTAATTGATCATCTTTTTTAATTAAAACCTTAGTTACTTTACCGTCTTCAGAAGCTTTAACTTGATGCTCCATTTTCATGGCCTCTAAAATCACAAGGGTATCACCCTTCTTAACTTTTGAGCCTACCTTAACTTTTAGATCAATAACCTTTCCTGGCATTGGAGCTACCAAACCTCCTGCCTGCTGCTCAGAGCCAGGCAGAGTAAACCTAGGTAAAATTTTAAAAAGAGCATCTCCCCAAGGCCCATGAACTACAACATTGTCATTATCTCGTGTTACTTTGGAAAAAAATCTCGAATTATTGACTTCGATATCAATACCCAAAGGAGTCCATTCAATTATTTTTGCATTAGTTCCATCATTCACCCTAAAAGAACCATCTCTATTTGATTGATAAGTAACATCAACATCCTCATCGAGATAATTAAAGGATATCTTCTGTCTAGGAAGGCGAGAGTTCCTCCAACCGGTAGGAATTTCTTTTAAGATATTTGCATTCTCTCTATTTTGTCCTTGTATCCATAAAGCTGCTGCTGAAGAAGCGTTTTCAAGAGATGTCCCTTTGAGTATTACTGCTCTTTGAGGATTTGTTTTTTCAATAAAGTCTGAAGTTGTTTTACCTTTTAAGAAGTCCTTAGTTCTTAATGAAGCCACTAAAAAATCTCTGTTAGTAGTTACTCCACCAATGTGCAAGCTTTCTAGGGCTAAGGCAAGTTTATTAGCAGCATCTGTTCTAGTTTTGGCTTTAGTTATAACTTTCGCAAGCATTGGATCAAAGTCCGTGCCTACTACTGATCCTTGTTCTATTCCTGTATCCCATCTTGCGTCAATATTGCTATCACTTTCATAAGCAATAAGAGTTCCTGTGGCAGGCAAAAAGTCATTAGAAGGGTCTTCGGCATACAATCTAGCTTCTATTGAGGAACCTTCCCATGTAATATCATCTTGAGAATAACCAAGCTCTTCTCCTCTAGCAATACGTAATTGCTCATAGACTAAGTCCTTTCCAGTAACTTCTTCAGTAACTGGGTGCTCAACTTGTAATCTTGTATTAACTTCTAAAAACCAGAACTCTCCTGTTTTATCATCTACTAAAAATTCAACAGTTCCTGCAGACTCGTATTTAAGCTTCTTAGCAAGCTTAATCGCCGCTTCACCCATTGTAGCTCTCATCTCTGAATCAACCCTAGGTGAGGGAGATTCTTCTATAATCTTTTGGTGTCTTCTTTGTATCGAGCATTCTCTCTCACCTAGGTGGACTACATTTCCGTGAGAATCTCCTAGAATTTGTATTTCGATGTGCCTAGAAGAAGCAACATATCGTTCTATAAAGACTCGATCATCTCCAAAACCAGTGTTAGCTTCTCTCTGCGCTCCAGCAATAGCTTCTTTAAGATCTTTTTTATCTTCAACTATCCTCATACCTTTTCCACCTCCACCTGCAGCAGCTTTGATAAGAATTGGATAGCCTATAGTATTTGCCTTTTTAGGGTCCGTGGTCATAGGTAGAGTAGGGACTCCAGCCTTTTCAGCTATATCCTTAGCTTTCAATTTATCTCCCATTGAAGTTATAACTCTTGAGCTTGGTCCAACCCAAATCAAACCTTCTTTTTGAACAGCTCTAGCAAATTTTGCATTCTCAGACAGAAAACCATAACCAGGATGAATTGCTTCAGCACCAGTTTGCTTAGCAGCATTAATTATTTCGCCACCATTTAAATAAGAGTCGCTTAACTTAATAGCTTGGTCTGCCATTCGAACAAATGGCGAATTGGAGTCGGCCTCTGTGTATACAGCAACACAAGATATGCCCATTTCATGAGCAGTTTTAATGATCCTACAAGCTATTTCGCCTCTGTTGGCTATTAGTAATTTATGAAAAGTCATAGTCTGTATACTCCATATCCAGGTGCACCTTCAATATTTCTTCCGTTAACCAAAGATAGACACATTCCTAAGACAGTACGAGTATCTCTTGGGTCTATAATCCCGTCATCACTAATTGCACCGGTTGCTCTTAATGCCAAAGAACCTTCTTCTTGTGCTTTCTCGGCAAATGCAACCATTTTGGCATCTTCTTTTTCATCAAATTTTTCTCCCGTACGCGCAGCTCTAGCTCTGCGGACAATCGACATTACACCAGCAATTTGTTGAGGCCCCATGACTGCAACTTTTGCTGTAGGCCATAAGAAAGTGAATTTGTTATCATAAGCTCTACCAGACATTGCGTAAGTTCCTGCTCCGTAGCTTGCCCCTAAAATAATAGTTAAATGAGGTACAGTCGAATTAGATACAGAATTTAAAAATTGAGCCCCTCTTTTAATTTGACCTGCCTGTTCATAATCTTTTCCCACAACAAAACCCGTAATATTGTGAAGGAAGATGATAGGTATATCTATCTGATTACATAATTGGACAAATTGGCCTCCTTTTGCAGCTGTGTCAGGAAAAATAGGTCCATTATTACCTAAGACGCCAACTGTATATCCGTGAATAGTTGCAAAACCACATATTAAAGTAGGACCAAATAAGGGTTTAAACTCTTCGAATCTAGACCCATCAGTGATACGTCCGATTACTTCTCTAACATCAAGAGGTCTTTTTAAATCTGGATCCACTAACCCTAAGAGATCTTCAGTTTCCAAAATTGGATCATCAGATTTCATACTGGGTTCCTTACCTTCTTTTCTCCAATTTAAATGAGAGACTACTTCTCTTCCTATCCTTAGTGCATCCATTTCATCTTCAGCTAGATAATCAGCCAGTCCTGAAACTTCAGCATGCATTTGTCCTCCACCGAGAGTTTCATCATCAGATTCTTCTCCTGTAGCCATTTTTACTAACGGCGGACCACCAAGGAATACTTTAGATTGCTTTTTAATAAAAATATTATAATCAGACATACCAGGTTGATATGCCCCTCCAGCAGTAGAGGAACCAAAGACAATAGAGATAGTAGGAATTCTTAATTTCGACAATTCCGTAACTTCGTAGAAAGTCCTTCCTGATTCTGCAAAGTGACCTGCGCCAAGTATAGTACCGGCTGCACCTTTTTTACCTTTACCTCCACCCATTCTTAAATCACCACCAGCTGATTCAACAAACTGTACATAAGGAATTTTGTTAACTCTTGAGATTTCCATGGCTCTTGACCATTTTTTTCCTGAAAAAGCATGCATAGCACCTGCTAAGACAGTCGGATCATTGGCAAAGATGACTACTTCAGTGCCAGCAACTATTCCGATGCCCGCAACCGCACCCCCACCTACAGGATAATCTGAAGCATAAGCAGCTAACGAGCTTATTTCCAAGAAAGGTGTGTCGGGATCAAGAAAGTTTGCAATTCTATCTCGAACAGACATTTTGCCTCTAGCAGCAAGCCTCTCGTGATGGTGCATTCCCCCTCCAAGTTCAACGTAGTCAAGTAAGTCTTCAATGCCATCGAGTTTTTCTAACATAGCATCTTTATATTGATTAAATTCTTCTGACTTATTATCAATTTTAGTTTCTATGGCCGGCGCTAATAACGTATTTTTCATAAGTAAATTGTATAATGGTATGTATCTAATTCTCCCAAAATTAGTCTTTAGATATTACCAACTGATAGTTAGTAACAAAAGGATATTTTTTTAATTACTTATGCAAGCCAATCGTTTTCATTTAGGAAAAGTTATAGAAGAGATTAATCAAAATCTCATAGACTCTGATTTAATGAAAGAAGCAACATTAAAGTCTAATGGTATTGACAGAATAGTCTTTGCCTATTATTTAATTTTAAGGTCTGAACAAATATCCTCAGATGAGGCATTACCTCTTAGAAAATTTTAACTTCGTATTAAAAATATTTAAAAGTTTATATATACTCTTTCTAAAGATTGGAGAAGGTTTGCTATGACTCAAGAGAATCAAACTAAAGAATTTGATGTTTTAATTGTAGGTGCAGGTTTTGCTGGGATTTATCAGCTTCTAAAACTTAGAAAATTAGGGTTATCTGCAGTCATTCTAGAAAAGGCTGACCAAATAGGAGGTACTTGGCACTGGAACAGGTATCCAGGAGCAAGATGTGATATCCCCTCATTAGAATATTCTTATCAGTTTGATGAAGATTTACAACAAGAATGGAATTGGTCAGAAAAATATTCTGCTCAACCAGAGATTCTTGATTATATTAATCATGTAGCTGATAGATTCGAGCTTAGGGATGGTATTCAGTTTGAAGAAGAGGTTCTAAGTGCAAACTTCAATGAATCAACTTCAAAATGGCATATAACTTCTTCAAAAGGCCAATACGAAACTAGATTTTGTATCTTCGCAACTGGGTGTTTATCTATTCCAAATAAACCTGACTTTCAAGGATTAGAGAATTTCAAGGGTCAATTACTTCAAACCTCCTCATGGCCTCAAGAGGAACAAGATTTTACTGGGAAGAGGGTGGCGATTATTGGTACTGGATCTTCTGCCATCCAATCAATTCCCTTGATAGCAGAACAAGCCGAAGTACTTTATGTTTTTCAAAGAACACCAAATTACTCCATACCCTCCAATAATGGTCCAATGGATAAGAGTGTTGAGAAGGATGTTAAATCAAGATATTCGCAATTTAGAAAAGACAATTATTTAAATGGGTTTGGTATAGCAGCCATTTCTGATGAGTCTCTTATATCTGAATCAGATATAAATGAAGTAAACCAGCAATTAGAAGAAAATTGGCAAAGTGCTGGTTTAGGATTTTTTGGAGGATATGCTGATATCCCAATAGACAAAGAAGCAAACGATGTAGCGGCAAATTTTGTTCGCAATAAAATAAAAGATCTTGTAAAAGATCCTGAAACAGCCTCTCTATTAACTCCTGATTATCATATTGGTGGTAAGAGATTGTGTGTAGATACCGGATACTTTGAAACATTCAATAGAGAAAATGTTCATCTTATTAACTTGAAGATGAATCCAATAAAAGAAGTCTCGGCTACAAAGATTAAATCTGACAAAGCTTATGAAATAGATACACTTATTTTAGCTACCGGTTTTGATGCTATGACTGGTGCTCTAACAAATATAGATATCTCTGGCCGAAATAATGTAAAGCTTAACGAGCAGTGGGAAAAGGGAGCTAAATCTTACCTGGGACTTGGTATATCTAACTTTCCAAACCTATTTACAGTAACAGGACCAGGCAGCCCATCTGTACTTTCAAATATGATGCCTTCGATTGAGCAACATGTTAATTGGATCACAGACTGTATTGATTGGATGGTTCAGAATGATAAGAGTGTTATCGAATCTTCCGAAACAGCTGAAGAAGATTGGATGAAACTAGTCAATGAAATAGCTGATATGACAATATTTACCGATACCAAGTCGTGGTACAACGGGTCAAATATTGACTCGAAGGCAAAAGCGTTCTTACCTTTTATCGGCGTGCCAGTTTATACCGAGATGTTAGAAGAGGTAGTTTCAGAAAACTACAAAGGCTTCATATTTGATAATGTAAATTAACTTTAAGCAAAAATAGCAGTATTCAATAGCATTGCTGCGCCCATGAATATCAGGCAACCTGCTTGAACTACAGTAGGTATAACAACAAACATCACAAGCGGATTGAAATTCATTTTATTCATGTAATCTTCATCTCTCCATTCTTGAAATGTATTCTCATCTGCTTGATCTTTAACGACTTGTAATCTCATAATTATTTATATTGTAGAAAGATAGTTATCTAACCTTTCTTGATTCATTAAAAATGTCTTTTTATATGACTCTGCTCTTTGCTTCACTTGTGTAAGATTAGAGCTCGACTCAACTTTGATCACACCCACCATTGCCATCATGTTATGCGGGGTGCATTGATATACGTATACTCCTTCCTTTGTCAGAGTCACCTCAATGTCTTGACTTAGTGCACCAACCCACGGGTCAGCGCCTTCTGGAATCATGCCCTCAACTGAGGAAGAGTTATGAGAAACATCTGTGGCAACAAATTTTACTGTGTCACCTTTCTTGATAGAAAGCACGGCTGGTTCAAATACCATCATGCCTTCTTTTCCGGCATTAAGCATTTTTACTACATGCTCCTCAGCTAGGGTAGAAAGGGTAAAAAAAGTAAATAAAAGGGTATATGCAAGTTTTTTCATGCTTGCATTATACACGAAACTTATTTAAAGATATAAATATTATTTATATTATATCGAAAGTTAACCCTGCCTTATCGACAAGTCTAGTAATTAGCTTTTCACCCATTGCTGGTGCAGGCGTATAGATTCCACCAGCTAATTCCGAACAATCTTGAACTAAACAAATTGCACTTTCTGCTATCATTTTAGAGGTTGATCCATAACCGGGATCCATATCTCCAGTAACTCTTGCTTCTATTGTTTCTTCATCAGAATCGGCCAAGAATAAAACATCATAATTTCCTTGCTCTCTAGACTCTTTAGATGGACCTTCACCAGGCTGCGGAACATTATCGCCACCCATCGGATTTGCGGAGGTCATAGCTTCTGCAATTTTTTTCCCTTCTTCGCCTTCACCCGCAATCATCATTTCGTCGTAACAGAAATCTTCACCATATTGATGACCTAGCAGAGCATTAGATCTATGAATGTTTTTAGTATTTATTGGAGCCATTACAAATGGAGCAACCCACATATTGAGTTTTTCGTCTAATAAGATTTTTGAGTCATCTAACTGAGTTGGCCCTGCAAAGCCTTCTGTTAAAGAAAACGGATTTGCAAGAACCTGTATAAGTTCTGGTTTTTCTTTAAGGGTAGCCATAGTTGCTCCAAGAGAGGCTATAGTGCCTCCAGAAAATTCACCATTCATAGCTTTAACTCTTCCACGCACATGCTGTGCTGCCTTTCCAAATTTTTTGATTGCCGCTTGTTGGACGAAATACACTCCAAGATCAAAAGGTATACTGTCAAAACCGCAAGAAAAAACTATTCTAGCTCCTGAGCTCTCAGCAGTTTCTTTGTGAGCATTTATCATTTCGTACATCCAACCAGGCTCGCCCGTTAGATCAACATAATCGGTTCCGTTGTTAGCACAGGACTTAACTAGATTTGAACCATATAATTGATAAGGCCCTACTGTTGTTAATATACATTTTGCCGAACCAGTCATTGAATCTAAAGACTCTTCATCAGTGCTGTCTACTTCAATAATAGATATATTTTCATTAAGACCTAGCTCATCTCTTACCGAAGAAAGCTTTTGTTTATTTCTACCAGCGATAGCCCAATTAATAGAATCATTTCCTCCATATTCTTTATGCATATATTCCACAACTAGCTTTCCTGTATACCCACTTGCTCCAAATATGACTATATCGAATTCTCTTTCTGACATTTTTTCTCCTTGATAATATGAATATGTCTATTTTACATGACATAATCTATGCACAACTATTACGTTTAGTATTAATAACCAACTAACTAGATATGAAATATTTACATACCATGTTAAGAATCAGCGATAAAGAATCTTCTTTGAATTTTTTTGTAAATGCCCTCGGTTTAAAAGAAGTAAGGACTATTGATGTTGAAGAAGGAAGATTTAGTCTAATTTTTCTTGCAGCAGAGGGAAATGAAGAATCTCAAATTGAACTAACCCATAATTGGGATGGTGATGATTTAGGCAATGGCTCAAGAAATTTTGGTCATTTAGCTTATGAGGTAGAAAATATCTATGAGGTATGCAAAAAACTTCAAGACAAAGGTATAACTATTAACCGACCACCCAGAGACGGAAGGATGGCGTTTGTAAAATCGCCTGATAATATCTCAATAGAAATTTTACAAAAAGGAGAAGCTTTAGAACCTACGGAACCATGGTTGTCGATGGAAAATAATGGTTCTTGGTAATTAGATGAAAAACATAGTTCTTATTTTTAATGCAAAATTTATTACATAAATTAATATCAAAATAATGTTCAAAATTATTCAAATTTTAAAGGCCTATATTCTTCTATTTTGCTTAAGCATTCTTACCCTTTTTATTAATGCTGAAATTCCTCTAGGACCAGAAGGTAAACCAGATCTAAATGGTGTTTGGCAAGTAATGAATAGAGCAAATTATAATTTAGAAGCCCATTCAGCCTCTGCGTCGTTACAGCTCGTTGAAGGTCCTGTAGTTCCACTTCCACATCCTGATATCTTGTCTCTGGGCTCTGTAGGATCAGTACCTGCAGGTTTAAGTGTAGTTGAAGGGGGACTGATTCCTTATAAAAAGGACGCATTGAGATTAAGAAATGAAAATAAAAAAGACTGGTTAAATAGAGACCCAGAAATAAAGTGCTATCTACCTGGTGTTCCAAGAGCAACTTACATGCCTTACGCATTTCAAATTTTTCATAGTTCTAAGGCAATGTTTTTTGCTTATGAATACGCTGGTGCAACACGGAATATATTCTTAGAAGATCCTGGGCCTGCTCCTGTTGATTCTTGGATGGGCCAATCTTGGGGCTTTTGGGAAGGAAATACATTTATAGTAAAGGCTTCAGGTTTTAACGGCCAAACTTGGTTAGACAGATCTGGTAACCATCACTCCGAAAAATTAAGAGTTACTGAAAAGTACACTTTATTAAACCCTCATCTGATGGATTATGAAGCTTTAATAGAAGATGAAGATACTTATACCAGACCTTGGAAAATTAAAATGAAGCTGTATAAAAAAATTGGTGACGATGCGCAATTACAACAGTTTAAATGTGTAGAGTTTGTAGAAGAGTTAATTTATGGTGAGTGGCGTGCAAAATAGTTTATTAATAATATTTTTTTTATGTATTAGCGCTTTCATATATTCTGAGGATTATCAACCAGCGAAGACCTGGTTTGGAGATCCAGATTTACAGGGCGTCTGGACTAATGCCAGTTTAACTACCCTGGAAAGGCCTGATTACTTCGATTCTTTAGAAATTTCTGAAGAGCAAGTTATTGCTGCTAAAAATAATTCTGAAAGATTCAATGAAGCGTTGGATAATCCTTATGAAACTGGAGAGACACCTGAATCTGGTGGGGATGTAGGAGGATATAATGTAGCTTGGATGGATCCAGGAAATGATTTCATTAAGTTAAATGGAAAATATCGTAGCTCAATAATAACCTATCCAGAAAATGGTAAGCTCCCAAGAAGACTTACTAGATGGGCTATAGAAGGCCCTTCTATTTATAGAATGTTTACTAGGGCAGATCATCCAGAAGAACGAAGTCTGGGTGAGAGATGTATAGTTGGTTTTGGCTCAAGCGGTGGTCCTCCAATGTTGAATGTTCTTTACAATAATCATTATCAGATAGTTCAATCTCCAGGTTATGTCATGATCATGGTTGAAATGAATCATGATGCACGAATTATTAGACTAAATTCGGACCATAATCCTGACAATATGAAGCCATGGCTAGGTGACTCCGTGGGCTGGTGGGAAGGTGAAACTCTAGTGGTAAAAACTATTAATCATCACCCTCAACAAAAATTTAGAGCGGCTATTCGACATCAAATCCTTATGATGGAAGAGGCTGAGGTTACAGAAAGATTTACTAGAACAGGCACGAATGAGATTCTTTATCAATTCGAAGTCAATGATAAAAAAGCTTACAGAGAGACATGGAAAGGTGAAATGCCACTGAGATCAACTAATAGTAAGATGTATGAATATGCTTGTCATGAAGGTAATTACGCTATGGCAAATATTCTCGCCGGAGCAAGAGCGGAGGAAAAACAATGATCAATTTAATTTATAAAATTTCAGCAATTATCTCATTCAGTATACTAAGTCTAAATATTTCCTCTCATCATGCTTTCACTGCAGAATTCGATGCCAATGCACCTATCAATATAACTGGAAAAGTTTTGAAAGTGGAATGGATCAATCCTCATGCTTGGGTTCACGTTGAAGTAGAGGAGAAGGGCAAAAAAACTACATGGATGGTTGAAGGCGGAACTCCCAATACTTTAATTCGAAATGGTATAAATAAAGAAAGTATTAAGCCCGGAACAGTGATTGTTGTTAGAGGCTATCAAAGTAAGGGCAAGCTCTGCCTTCCTCGTTGTATTGCAAATGGAAGGGATGTTACTTTTCCTGATGGCAGAAAAGTATTTATGGGTTCTTCAGGAACTGGAGCTCCAAGAGATGGAGCTGATCCCAGAGAGAGAAGATAGTGAATTTATTAAGGGATTTACTTATATGTATTTCCTTAGCCTTCTTGAGCTTTAATTCCTTTTCGGGAGAAGAACATGATCATGATATGCATGATTTGATGGCTCATTTATTAACTCCTGCTTCAGAAAAAATATGGGAATCAACAGGTTTTGTTATAACTGAAGAGGGCGAATTCAGCTTGGAGCCAACTGATCAAGAAGGTTGGGATGAAGTTATATTTGGTGCTCAAGTTATCATAGAAAGCTCTTATCTTTTGACACGACCTGAGCGATCTCTAGGAAGACAAGATTGGATTGCCTTTTCAAACTTACTTCAACCCATTGGAAAGCGAGCATTTGAAGCTGCAGAGAATAAAGATGCTGAACTGCTGTTTAAAGTTGGTGCAGACCTTTATCAGGCCTGTGTTGCTTGTCACAATGTATATATGACAGAGTAACTTAATGATGGAGTTCATAGAGTGGTTAGCCTCAACTTCATCAAGTGTAGCCCTGAGAGAGTCTTTATATCTGTATCCTTGGATAGAATCTGCTCACGTTTTATTTATAGCCATATTCTTTGGAACACTTTTATTTGTTGATCTAAGGCTTTCTGGTTATGTTTTCAAAGAACTCTCAATAACGGAGATGAATAAAAAAGTCCTCCCTTTAACAATAATAGGTTTTATTTTGATGTGTCTTACAGGGTTTTTACTTTTTTATGCTATTCCAATAAGAAATTATCAAAATCTATTCTTTAGAATCAAAATTATTCTGATGATCATTGCTGGACTAAATGCTTATTATTTCCATAGGACTATGAATAGAGAAAGCAAGACATGGGACAAAGATAGCCATATACCATTTGTAATGAAGTTTAGTGCAGTATCATCGCTGCTCTTATGGTCTCTAGTTATTATTTCAGGAAGAATGATTGCATATAACTGGTTTGATTGTGATCGTCAGCCTCAATCAGAGATTATTAATTTTCTTACAAGTTGCATAGTTGAAACTGAACTTTATGAGAGTTTAGATGGAATCTAATCAAATTTTAGAAATTATCTATATTTTGGAAGATAGTTTTATCGGTGAGTATGTTCGAAGTTCTTTATGGCTTTTTCCTGTTATTCAATCTTTTCATCTTATAGGCTTAGGAATCTTAGGAGGATCAGTAGTCTTGGGAGACTTTAGACTTCTAGGCATCTTATTTAGATCCGAATCAGTCAGTTATGTCATCTTACAAACTAAACTCTGGTTCAATATTGGATTATTTACATTGGTTATAACTGGAGTGCCTCTTTTTTTAAGTGAAGCTGTGAAGTGCTATTACAGCAGAGCCTTTTGGATCAAAATTTCATGTTTGATTCTAGGAGTGATATTCGTATATTTTGTTAGAAATCCTATGGCCTTGAAAAGTAGAAACAATTTCTTGTTGAAGTTTATTGGATCAGTTTCTTTTTCTCTATGGGTTGTAACTGCAGCCTCGGGGAGGTGGATAGGATTTTCTTGAGTGGTGACGGAAACTAGAGACTCTATTAATTTAATTCTTTTAAACGTATTTCTTCTTTCATCCAACTGATTAAGAGATTTAATTTCTCCTCAAGATCAGTAACATGTTCGGCCAGCAGTCCTGATGCATCCGTTACATTATTCATTGTTTCTGCATGCTGTATAAGGGTAACAATATTATTTCCTGTCTCTAGCTGCTGAGATTGAAGTTCTTTTACTTGGTTTTCTAAAGCTTCTATCCTGGTCAGAGCATCTTCTAAGTCCATTTCTTTAGTCTGATTCATACATTTCCCTCATCTTGAGCATATCATCTATGTGTTGCTTATTCTCTTCTGAAGAAGTCTCATTCTCATCATTTTTTTCTATAAGTTTTTCTAATATTTTTTTATTTGTGTCATTTTGTTTTTTATAACAGTAAACAATAAGAGCAGAATTAAGAATGGTTAAAATTAAAATAAAATAAATCATCAATAAACCTTAAGATGCCTAATAAGATTGGTCAATCTATATAATTATTCGTATAGCAAAGCTACAGCAGGATCAAGTTTAGCAGCGCGTCTTGCAGGCCATATTCCAAAGAATAGTCCAACTAATGCCGAGAAGGTAACTGAACCTATGATTGCCGAAAAGGGCATAACAATGGGCCATTCTTGATACGAGGCAATCGAGAAATATATAACTGAACCTAGAACTACTCCAATCAGCCCACCAATAATACAAAGCAAAATAGCTTCTACAATAAATTGAATGAGAATATCTTTTTGAGTTGCTCCAAGGGCTTTTCTTAAACCTATTTCCCTTGTTCTTTCTGTAACAGAAACTAGCATAATATTCATTACACCTATACCACCAACCAATAAGCTAATACTGGCAATGCCAGCTATCATTGTAGTAAGAATATTGGTCGTTTCTTTCTGTAGCTGCTTAACTTCAGACCAATCAAAAACACGAAAGTCATTATCTTCTCCAGGACTTATGTCGTGTGTTCTCCTTAATATTCTTTCAATAGCAATCATAACCTGCGGAAGACTAAATTCACTGGCAGATTTGACTACTATCATGTTGATCCACACTCTTCCAAATATCCTTTCTGATGCTGCTAGTACAGGTACAAAAATTCTTTCATCAGGGTTGTCCCATCCTCCCGAACCTTTTGGTTCTGTAATACCTATAACGCGATAGGAAGAGTCACCAATAAAAATATTTTTATAAAGTATCTCTTTTCTTGTAGTTCCGAGTTCTTTTGCTACATCGCTTCCTATGATTGCTACTTTTTTACCATTTGTTAAATCATTTTCTGTAAACACATTCCCTTGTGTGACTTCAATTCCATAAATTGAAAAATAATTTGAGGTAGTCCCAACAATAGGTAGATTGGCATTCTCTGAAGTAAATTTTACTTGTTTGTTACCCCGCATTTCAGGAGCAATCTTCCAATCAATAGATTTTTCATTTTCTAATGCTCTGACATCAGCTAGCTTTAAAGGAATAAAGGCAGACTTAACTCCATTCTTTTCTTTTTGACCAGGAACTACCGATAAAACTTGTGATCCCATATCAGAAATTGAATTTTCAATAGCCTTTTGTGCACTACCACCTATAGAAACAAGCGCTATAACAGCTGCTGTACCTATAATAATTGCTAATGCAGTTAGGATAGACCTAAGTAGATTAGCCTTTATTGCATCCAATGCAGAAGTTAGAGATTCTTCAGCCAACATTAGAAAGGTCTCCTGCCTCTAATTCTCTCTTTAAATTCATCTTGGTTCCTAATAAGTCCATCACTAGGTACTACATACACTTCTTCACCAGAAATTAAGCCCGATATTACTTCAACATGGTTATAGTCCGTATCGCCAGTTTCTATCCAAAGAGGTACGGGCCGATCATCAACTTTCTTAAGAACTATAAATTTTGTGAAACCTTCTCCTTCCTTCTTATCTTCTAGAAAAGTGTCAACTTCTTCTTCAGATAAACCTAATAAAGTAGCAACAAAATTAAGATTTTTTCTTGTACGTAATGCTCCTGATGGAACAGTCAGTTTGTTGTCGGTATCTAAAACTTTAATCTTAATCTCAGCCGTCATGCCTAATAGGAGTAATTCTTCTCTATTGTCTATATCAATTAGAACTGGAAATGTAGTTACATTTTGATTAACACTGGCAAGAGGTTCGATTTTTGAAACATAACCCAAAAACTCTTTATCTTTATAGGACGATACCTTTAAGCTAACTTCTTGACCAATAGACAGTTTGCCTATATCAACTTCATCAACAAAAGCTCTAACTCTCACTTTATTTAAATCTGCCATTCTCATTAGAAGAGTACCTCCACCTACTGCAGCGGTAGGTGAGGTAATGACTGTTCCCACTTCAGCCTGCCTGGTGATAACCTTCCCATTAACCGGGGAGCGGACTAGTGTGTCTTCGAGAGCAATTTTGGCGTTTTCAAGATAAACCTCAGCTCTTACTAATTGAGCTTTTGCAAATGAATGTAACTCTTGTATGTCTTCAAAAGCTTTATCAGAAATACTATTTCCAGAATGTAACTGCTTTCCTCTTTCAAGTTGAGATTCAGCATTTTTTAATTTTACAATTGATACACCAATGTCTGCTTCGGCTTGAGATAAGATATTGGAAGGAGTTCTTTGATCTATTCTAGCTAGAACATCGCCTTTATTAACTTTATCTCCCACTTCAGCTCCAAGGTATAGTATTTCTCCAGATGCTTTTGATTTAATCTCGATAGATGAAATAGCTTCAACGGATCCTGACGCTTCAATAATAAGTTCTAGAGATCTTGGTTCAGCTTTCTCAATGGTATAGAGATCAAAGTTTTCTTCTTCTTTACCACAACTTACAACCACGAATGCCAAACAAGAGGTTAATGCTACTTTGACTGCATTGATTTTAGTTAATTGCATCTGATTCAATTTTTCCATCACGTATAAATATAGTCCTTTCAGTTTGGTCAGCAATTTCTTTCTCATGAGTAATTAGGACAATTGTTTGACCTTTGTCATTCAGTTCATGCAATAGATTCATCACTTCTTCACCTGTTTTAGAATCTAGATTACCAGTTGGCTCATCGGCAAATAGTATCGCAGGGGAGTTAACAAGAGCTCTAGCAATAGCGACTCTTTGTTGCTGCCCTCCAGATAATTCTGAAGGACGATGATCTACTCTGTCTGCTAAACCGACTTGCGTTAAAGCTTCCATCGCTTTCTTAGACCTTTCTGTCTTACCTACACTAGCATACTTCAGAGGAAGCATTACATTCTCTAATGCCGTATTCCTTGGTAAGAGGTGAAATTTTTGAAACACAAATCCTATTTCTTTATTTCTAATTTTTGCAAGTTGATCGTCTTGCATATTGGCAACATTTTCACCATTTAGATGGTATTCACCTTTTGTAGGCGAATCTAAACAGCCAATAATATGCATCAATGTTGATTTACCTGATCCAGAAGGCCCCATGATGGCAGAAAATTGACTCTTTAAAATATTAAAAGAAACACCTCTCAGGGCATTTACTTCCATGTCTCCTACATAATAGGTTTTTTCTAAATTATTGACCTCAATTACATTCATCCTATAAATCCATTAGGTGTATTACATTACTATAACACCTCTTTGTTAAAACATAGTAAAAATATGATTATTTGATAAAAGAGTAAGAATTTACTAATAAGTTAAATTCCAAGAATTCATAATAATTATTACGCCAACACTCAATCCAAGAATAATAGAAATTACTTCATAAGCTCTTTGGTTACTGATTACTTTTGAAAGCGCTACATTAGAAACAAACCAGGTAATCCCTCCAATGAAAATCATGACTAAAAAGATAACTAGGTCGTTAAGAGTGTTCAAAACATGTTCCATTCATTAACCTTAAATCTACTCTAGAAATAGGTCAATAAAACTGTCGTGACTTACCGAAACTTGAATACTATAATTCGCGCTTCTCTGGGCGATTAACTCAATTGGTAGAGTGCCACCTTTACACGGTGGAAGTTACAGGTTCAAGTCCTGTATCGCCCACCATTCTAGTTCTTGTTATAACTATTGAAGTGTATAGTTAAGAGATGTTTAAAAAGGAATTCAAATCAATAGCGCTGGCATTAGTGCTGGCTGTGCTGATGGTTTTGATCTTGGGAGCTTGCTCAAATATCAATGAAGATGGCATTAGCTCGAATCTTCCAGATGTTGATTTAGCTCAAACCACTCATCTTCTGTTTGTTCAATCTGAGAAGCTAAATTAACTTGATCTCTCAATAGATCATGAAGATTTGGTCCTGATTCATCCTTATAAGAATCAGGTGAGTTAAGATGATTTTCCGTCTCAGAAAGTTTTCTTTGAAGTCGTTTTAAACTTTTTTCTAAAACTAAAATTCTTGTTTTGATCTCTTTGATTTCTTTTTTATCCAGTTTAGTTTTAGCTTCTGGTTCAATTTTGATTGATTCAAGATCAATAGAGCCTCTTAATATCAATTTTCTATAATCTTCTAGATCGCCATTAAATCTACTTAATTTACCCTTATCGATGATCAAAAATTCGTCAACTGTATTTGCCAAAAGATGTCGGTCATGGGAAATCAGTAGAATGGCTCCACCAAACTCCTGAAGGGCAACGGTTAATGCTTGTCTCATGTCCATATCTAAATGGTTTGTTGGCTCATCCATAAGTAGTAAGTTGGGTTTTTGGAAAGCTATTTTTGCTAATGCTAATCTCGCTTTCTCTCCTCCTGAAAAATTCTCTATAGAATCCTTAGCTTTATCACCTCTAAAATTAAAGCCTCCAAGAAAGTTTCTAATTTCAGATTCAGTAGCTTTTTCATCTATATTTTGTATGTGCTGAATAGCACTTTTTTGCAAATCAAGATCATCGACTTGATGTTGTGAAAAATAGCCTACTACTAAATTTTTTCCATCTCTTTTGAGTCCTTCCAGTAAATCTATATCGCCCGTTAGACTTTTTACTAAAGTAGATTTTCCTGCACCATTTACACCTAACAAACCTATCCTATCCCCTGGTCTAAAACTTACCCCAACATTTGAAACAATAGAATTCGTATAACCCAATTCTGCGCCTTCAAGTGTCATTAGAGGATTAGATATTTTATCTGTTTCAGGGATTTTAAAATGGAATGGAGAATCAATATGTGCAGGTGCTATCAGCTCCATTCTCTCTAATGCCTTAATCCTGCTTTGTGCTTGTCTAGCCTTTGTAGCCTTAGCTTTAAATCTTCTCACAAAGTTTTGCATGTGAGCAATCTCTCGTTGTTGAGCATTATAATTACTTTCAAGCTCAGCAAGTTTTGCCGCTTTTCTTATTTCAAATTGCGAGTAATTCCCTGAGTAAAGTTCTATCTGTTGATTGTGAATATGGGCGATATGATCAACACATTCATCTAAGAATTCTCTATCATGAGAAATTAACAGCAGAGCACCTTGAAAGGATTTTATCCAGTTTCCTAACCAAATAATTGTGTCTAAATCCAAATGATTTGTTGGCTCATCTAATAGAAGAAGATCTGACGGTTTCATCAATGTTCTAGCAAGATTTAATCTAACTCTCCAACCGCCCGAGAAATCTTTTAACGCCTTCTCAAAATCACTTTCTGTAAAACCTAAACCAACCATCAATTGTTCGGCTCTTGATTTAGCAGAAAACCCGTCATGATCCTCAAATTTAGAGTGTAGATCACCTAAAGAAGAATAATCTCCATCCTCTTCAGCTCTAGTTATGGCATTTTGAATTTCTAGTAGTTTGTGATCACCGGAAAGTACATAAGATAAAGCAAGCTCGTCTGACCCAGGCACTTCCTGATCTAAGCAAGCTATTCTTAGATCTGGTGGATAGTTGAATTCACCTGCATCTGACTCAAAATCTCCTTGTATCATCTTAAACAAACTGGTTTTTCCAGTTCCGTTAGCTCCTACTAAACCTACTTTATTCTTCTTATGAACAGTAAAAGATACTTCTTGGAAAAGAAGATTTGAACCTCTTCGTAAGGATAGATTATTAAATGAGAGCATACTGAGTTAGATTTAATTGAGGATTGTATCAAACTTTAAATTTAGCGATGACAAGGGGGTTTAAGACTAGACAGGTTGTACTGATATCTCTTTACGAGTTAAAGTGAAAGAAATAAATATAAAAATAAATGTATGAATAATTGGTCAGCGGTAGCGTTTAATACAGCACCAGATTCTGAAAATAGAATTCATGGTGATGACTTGGCAAAGGAATATGGTTTTGAAGGAGGTTTAGTACCCGGAGTAACTATATCTGCCTATCTCGTTCATCCTTTAATAGACTTATGGGGACAAGATTGGCTGGAAAGGGGTTTCGCAAATTGCAGAATAACATCTCCACTTTATGATAATGAGAATTTCTCAGTAGAATCAAATTTTCTTGAAGAATTTAAAGCTAATACTACTCTCACAAGAGGTAATGGAGTTATCAGTGCCAATGCAGAAGTAAACATCCCTCAAGATCTTCCTATTTCTCCAGTTCTTAGAGGTGATAAATTAGTAGGAAAAAATTATAAAGCGCCCAAAGCAACAAGAGAGGTATGGAACTCTTTAAAATCTAATGGTTGTTTTGCCTTCAATTTTAGTTGGAGTGATGAAGATCCATTAATTTACCTTCGAAGTGAGAATTTATTACCTAAATTGTTACAACCAAAAGATGGAGGCTTCTCCAATTTATGTTTTTTATTAGGCTGCTCTAATTGGATATTGGCTGGTAATGCTTATATGAACCCTTGGGTTCATCTGCAAACAATTTCTCAAAACTATAAGGCCGTACCATTAGGAACATCTTTGATAGCCGAGATGGAAATTAATAATATTTACGAAAAGAAAGGTCACGAGTTTATAGATGTTTTTGTAAATTTATTCGATGAAAAAGATGAATCTTGTGTGATGAGCATTAATCTAATAGCAATTTATAAGCTTAGAGGCTCTACATGAAAAAATTATTCATTGGTTTCAGCATTTTTATTTCCATAAATTCTTGGACTTCACCAATAACTGAAGAGAAGGCTATTTCTAAACTTAATCAATTCTTTGAACTTTTAGATATCGAAGTCTATAAGCAAGATGATATTTCTAGGATACTCACTAAAGACTTTCAAATATTTGAAATGGGAAAATCATGGAACATGGAAGAGTTTGATACTTTTCTCCGAGAAGCAGCAAAAACAACTGTTTCAACTGATTGGGTTTTATCTAAATATAAAGTTTCAATTGACAATAGTTCTGTCCATATTTCATATGTAAATAATGGGATTTTTAAAACAACCAATAACGAAACAATCTATTCACATTGGTTAGAGAGCACTTATATGGTTCTAGATGAAGGAGAATTAAAGCTTAAATTTTTACAGTCTGATCTGGTTGATAGAGAAATAAAATGAAGCAGATAACTTTTATCTTAAATTTAAAACTTAAGGGAAATATTAATGAGGTTGAGCGTTTTATTAGAGATCTTTCTGTTCCATATACCTCTCAGTGCAATGAGCCAGGTACTAAAAGTTTCGAGTGGTACTTGAACGAACAAGAAAACAAAGCAATGCTTATCGAAAGCTTTTTAGATTCTGATTCAGCTACACTTAGAGTTAATAATCTTATAACTAGTCCTGTCAATGAACCCTTTCAAAATTTATTTGAGGTTGTTGATTTGACCGTCTTGGGGAATGCTGAATTGTCTTTAATCCAAATTCTTGAGGGTTGGAATCCTGTTTATCTGCCTTATATAGATGGCTTTAATAAACAGATTTAAGGTTTGATGTTATTTAATACTCTAAAGTACATCTCTTTTCTTTCTTTGCTTGCCATTATTAGCTGTGGGTCTACTAAAGAGGATTTTGAAATCAATGATGTCTCTAAGTACAAAGTAGAAAAAGATATTGTATGGGCTTCACCGGAAGGTTTTGACCTAACTTTAGATATATATTCTCCATTAATATCTCTGGAACCTAGACCAGTGCTGGTCATTTTCCATGGAGGAGGTTGGTTGGTAAATGATAAGTCAATTATGGACCAGATGTCTCAATATTTAGCCACAAATAGTAACTATGTGATTTGTAATGTTAACTATCGTTTACTTTCAGACTTAGATAATTCTGTAACACTAGATGAAATTATAGGAGATGCACTCGGTGCATTGATCTGGATTAAAGAAAATATCGCTTCTTATAACGGAGATAAAACTAGAGTCGCTGTAACTGGTGATAGTGCCGGTGCACACATATCTGCAATGATCGTTAACTCAGGTAATGAAATTAACGATATTGGTGATTTTCCTGAAAGTTTAGAGTTTACTCCAACTTATTTACCTGAAGATATGACTATAGAGGCTATAAAATCTCAAGACCTAATGTCTGTTCAGGCTTCTATTCTGAGTTACGGTGCTTTTGATGTGTACAGCTCTGCAATATATGGTCTGGAGTCTTCTAGAAATCCTTTTTGGTATTTCTCAGGCTCAAATCCTAGAGGTGTATTTGGGGACGAATACAGCTACTTTACCCATCCAGAAATGTATAAAAAGCTTTCACCGATATTCAACATACCAAATATTAATGAAGAAGCTCTTCCAAAACAGTTTTTGCTTGTAGGATCAGAAGATAATCTTACAACCCCTAAACTTGTTCAAGACTATAAAGAGAAGCTTGAGTTACAAGGTCAGCCTGTTGATTTTTGGATCTATGAAGGAAGAGGTCACGCATTTTTAGATTCTGGTACTAATTATTTCTTAGGTAATAGTTTCGAAGAAGATGCTCCAGAGGCATTAGATAAAATTATAGAGTTCTTAGATAGGGTGTTTATATGAAGAAATTTTATCTTTTGGTATTGATGTTTATTTCTGTGAATACTTGGACTGAGGAAGGTCAGATAACACGCTTAAACGGGATAGATATTTGGTGGGAAGAATATGGAGAACGAGATCATCCTACTGTCTTAATGATTATGGGCTTGAATTCTAATAGTCAGGTTTGGCCAGAGAAGTTTATTCAAGGTCTTGCAAATGAAGGACTTCATGTGGTGATATTTGATAATCGTGATATAGGTAAAAGTTCTTGGTTAACAGAAGAACCTGGATTCATTTCTTTTTTAAAAATACTTCCAACATTTGTCATTGAATACTTCGTTGATTTTACATTAGGCTTTATGTTTGATGAGCAGGGACGTTTTAATATGGCTAACCCTGCACCTGCAGAATATGATTTGAATGATATGGCGCTAGATGGTATTGCCTTGCTTGATCACCTGAATATTAAAAAAGCTCATATAGTAGGTGCTTCCTTGGGAGGCATGATATCTCAAGAGATGACTTTGAATTATCCCGATAGAGTTCTTACCCTCACAATACTTATGTCCACTCCAGGATTCGATACACCTGGTTTATCAGGTCCAACAGAGTCTTTTAAACAATCTATTAAGAAATCTTTTTTATTAAATTTGTTAGAGAAAGAAGAGGAGGCTTTACTCGTTTCCGAAATAGCTTTAAAAGGAACACGTTTCCCTTTAGATCATGATAAATTTAAGGATCAAGCCAAGCAGAGGATAGAGCACGGCATTAATACTTCTAATGCTCAAATGATGGCTGTTGGGGCTAGCCCAAATAGAGCCAGCAGGTTGAGGGAGATTAATCTACCTACACTAATAATACATGGCTCGGAAGATCCCCTTATTCCATTAGATCACGGGATATTTTTATCTGAAAATATCCCAAATAGTAAAAAGTTATTTCTAGACGGAGTTGGTCATGAAATTCCCGATGAGGTTCTGTCTGAAATAATACCCGCGATGATAAAGAATTTTAGTTTTTAACTCTGTTCAGCGTCGTACATTCTTCCTGATGTGCATTTTGATACTGAATCAAATTGTTCATCAATATTTTGAATTGAACCATTTTTTATTTCGTACCTAATTTGCCCCCAGTGAACAGAATCTTCATAGGTATCGATATACATAAAACCTTCTGTATTATCAGCCAGGACAGCTTCCAAAACTTGACTTTCCACCTTTTTATCATTCAGCTCATTAACACTTTTTACCCAAGCAGAATTAATTCTTTTTACATCTTCAATAGTTCCACCTTCAAGTAATTCACATTCCAGAATTACTAATGTGGAAGAAAAAATTGCCAAAGGAAATGACAGAATCAATGAGGTTAATATTTTTTTCATAATTTTCTCCTTAAAAATCTCACCTTACTCCTATAGTTTTTTGTGTAAAGAAGACTTTTAAGTTTATTATGACTAGATGAATAAAACGCATTCAGAATCTAATATAAGAAAAGTTGCTCTTACGTCTTTATCTGGTACAAGTATCGAATGGTATGATTTTTTCCTTTATGGTGCAGCTGCAGGCCTTGTATTTCCAAAACTTTTCTTTGGTGAAGTTGATCCCACTACTGCATTAATTCTATCGTTCTTAACTTTTGCTGCGGGTTTTATAGCCAGACCAGTTGGAGGAATTATCTTTGGTCATTTTGGAGATATCATAGGCAGAAAAAGAACCTTGGTCATTGCATTGATGCTTATGGGTATTGCTTCGACTTTTATTGGGTTATTGCCTACATACGAAACTATTGGAATAGCAGCTCCAATTCTCCTTACTCTTTTGAGATTTTGTCAGGGTATAGCGATTGGAGGCCAATGGGGTGGAGCTATGTTACTGGTTACAGAGAGCGCTCCAAGCGATAGGAGGGGTTATTATGGTGCTTTTGCACAAGCCGGCGCTCCAGTTGGTGTAATACTTGCAAATATAGCCTTTATATCAGTTAGTTCTCTTACAACAGAAGAAGATTTCTTGTCGTGGGGCTGGAGAATTCCATTTCTTATTAGTTTTGTCCTCGTTTTTATAAGTATGTATATACAATTAAAACTTGAAGATACAAAAGCTTTTAAAGAGTTAGAAGCAATGAAATCTTCATCAGATTCTAAACCGAAAACAATTAGATCTTCTCCCATAGTTGAAGCATTAAGAAGATATCCTAGAAGGATTTCTTTAGCAGCTGGAGCCTTTCTGTCTGTGCAAGTTACCTTTTATATATTAGTGGCCTTTGTTCTGGCTTTTGGAGTTCAGACAACAGATCTATCTAGGAATGATCTATTGATGGCTGTACTTATTGGCTCTGCTTTAATGGTTCCAACACAATTTTTCTTTTCTGACTACTCAGATAAACACGGAAGGAAAGGAATTTTTATGCTTGGAGCATTATTGACTGCTCTATGGTCATTTGCGCTTTTCCCTCTAATAGAGACAGGAAATTTTTATCTAGTCATCTTAAGTGTAGCTGGGGGCCTTATTTTTCTAGGAATGATGTATGGACCTCAGGCAGCTTTCTTTGCTGAACTTTTTTCTACTGAAGTTAGATATTCAGGTGCTTCGTTGGGCTATCAGATAGGAGCTATTGTGGGAGGTTCATTCGCACCTACTATAGCTACTTTGTTATGGAAAAATTATGATATATTTTGGGTTTCAGTTTATATAGCTTTTGCATCTTTGTTATCCTTAGCTTCAGTTTACTTTCTCACAGAAACTTACCAAAAGGATCTCAACGAGTGACTATTCTAAGAAACTTCCTTTTTCCATCATTATCTGCCTTTCAGTCATGAGCTCAGCTTCTTTTTGGTCATGGGTCACTAAAAGAATAGTTGATTTTCTTTCGGAGAAGACTAAAGAAATTTCTGAATAGAGCGTTTCTTTAAGATCTTTGTCGAGTGCACTAAAGGGCTCATCTAACATTAAAAGATCTGGATTGGTTGCCAGTGATCTAGCCAGAGCTACTCTTTGTTGTTCTCCGCCTGAAATCTCATGAGGATATTTACTTTTTAAGTTTTCTATTTTAAAAAGAGTAAGAAGTTCTGATGCTATGTCATCTTTAGTTTTATTTTTCTTTATTCCAAAACATATATTTGAATATACCGAAAGATGAGGAAAAAGAGCTTTATCTTGAACCACCAAACCCACATTCCTTTTTTCTGGAGGTAATAAATTTTTTCTACTTGATGCTTTTATTCCTTTAATTTTTATCTCGCCTTGGCTAGGCTTCTCCAATCCAGCTATCAACCTCAGTAAAGTACTTTTTCCACATCCAGATGGGCCAAGTATAGAAACTCTTTCTCCTTCTTGAATATCCAAATTAATTCCAGTTATGGAGTTTTCATTTTTTGAATAAGCGTGGCTTAAATTTATTATTTCTAAAATATTATTCACGATTTTCTATTGGTCTTGAGGATCTTATCATCTTTGAAAGAAGTACAATTGGTATAAGACCTATTAAAACAATTGCAATAGCAGGTGCCGCCGCCTGTATCATTCTCTCTTCAGAAGCGTAAATGTATGTCGATACTGCTAATGTTTCAAAATTAAATGGCCTAAGAATTAATGTAGCAGGTAATTCTTTGACAACATCTGACATAACCAATAACACCGAAGTAAGAATACTGGTTTTCAATAGAGGTATATGAATATTTCCAAGCATATTCCAACTAGTTGACCCAAGCAGTTTAGAGGAATCATCTAAAGAGTGGCTTATTCTTTCATAGCCTGACTCTATAGAAGAATTTGCTAATGCATAAGTTTTAATAACATAAGCAAGAACTAGACCCAAAAGAGAACCTGTAAGAACTATGTCGAAACCTGAAAAAGCAAGATTATCTAGATACACTAATAACTGGACCATTCCAACTGCTAAAATTAGTCCCGGTACCGCATAGCCTATTGATAGCAATGCACTAAAGCGACCAACTAAAATACTGGGCTTATATCTAATAGAAAAGTTTATAAGTAAGGCTAAAGCAGCACATATAAGGCCAGTTAAAAACGACAGACTCAATGTGTTAATTGAATTCTCTAAAAATTTATTATTGAAAAAACCTAAGTTAACTTCATAAGCCCATAAACTTAACTCAACAATTGGTAATAAAAATCCTATAAAAATAGGTATAAAGCAGACCAGGAATGCTGTCAGTGCCTTCAGTCCTGTTAAATTTACCTCTTCATTTGGAGAAAAAGTTGAATTATTAGAGGTGTAAATACCATCACCTCGTGAGCTTCTTTCAATGAAGTAAAAGATACCTACAGTTAACAACAACAAAGAAGCTAATTGCATAGCTGTTTGTAAATCATACAACCCATACCAGGTCCTAAATATACCCGTTGTAAAGGTTTGTATAGCAAAATGATCCACTGCACCAAAATCAGATAATGTTTCCATAATGACTAACATCATTCCACCTATTGCGGCTGGTCTGATAAGAGGTAGGGCGAGTTTGTAGAATACTTCTAATTGGTTGAGTCCTAGTAATCTAGCTGCTTCCTGCATAGATTTTGATTGGTTAATAAAAGCACTTCTTGAAACTAGGTAAACATAGGGGTACAGGGTAAAGGCAAAAACAACTATTGCTCCGTAAATGTTTCTAACATTGGGAAATATTATTGTTGAATCTTTAAGATTAAATACAGACCTTATAAAATTATTAGCATCTCCAAAGGGATCAAATAGTCCTGTAAATGTGTAAGCTAATATATAAGGAGGTATGGCTAGAGGTAAGATTAAAGCCCATTCAAATACCTTTTTACCTTTAAAGTTATATGTCGTTACAGTCCACGCAGTAACTGTTCCCAAAAACAATACCAGTATTGAAACACCTATTACTAATATTAATGAGGAGATTATGTAATCTGCTAGAACAAATTCATACAAATGAAACCAGTTCTCTGAGTAGCTTCCAAATAAAGTTGATAAGACAATAAGCAGGGGAGCAGTAAATATAATAAGAACCGCGAAAGGGAGTAACCTCCAAATAGAAAACCTATTCAACTGTTTAATTAAAAGCTAATACAAATTCAGCTTAAACTAGATAAAACTTATTTCCAACCTGACCGATCCATAAGTCTTACTGCACTTGGATTTAATTCTCCGAAACTTTTAACCGATATTTGATCTTCTTTAAAGTCAGTTCCAAAACTCGCTATCTCATCACTGGGTCGAATACTTTCTAGTATTGGATACTCATAGGATTTATCTACCATAGTTTTTTGAACTTTTTTAGAAATTAAAAATTCTAAAAATCGATTTGCATTTTTTTGATTAGGAGCACTCTTCAAGATACCTGCACCACTAATGTTAATGTGTGTTCCTCGATTCTTTTGATTTGGAAAAGCCATTTTAACTTTTTTTGCAGCAACAAGTTGCTCTTCTCCTGCCGATCCTGAGAGCATTATTCCTATGTAGTAACTATTAGCAATTGCCAAATCAGCTTCACCATTTGCTACAGCTATTATTTGAGACCTGTCGTTACCTTGCGGTTTTCGAGCAAAATTACTGACTAATTTATTAGCCCAACTCTCTGTTTGCTCTTCACCGAGATTCGAGATTAATGAAGCTACTAAAGACTGGTTATACATGTTGCTTGAACTTCTAACTACAATCTTATTTCGCCATTCAGGGTTAGAAAGATCCTCATAATCGATATCTTTTATCATCTCCTCAGAAACATTTTCCGGATTATAGAAAATTACTCTTGCTCTTTTAGCGATTGCAGTCCATTCATCATTAGGTCCTCTTAAATTTTCAGGAACTGAACTAAGTACTAAATCAGATTGTATGCTTTGAAATAAACCTTCTTTTTGAACCTTCCAGAGATTACCTGCATCTACAGTAAAAAATATATCTGCTGGGGAATTACTTCCTTCGGACTTGAGCCTCTGAAGAAGTGCGCTACCTTTACCCGATATAATATTTACTTTGATGCCTGTTTCTTGGGTGAATTCTTTATAAAGCAAGTCATCAGAGTCGTAGTGTCTCGAAGTATATACATTTACCTCATTGCTCATGATTACATGTCCGAAAAAAGATAATAGTAATATTAATTGTATTTTTTTCATGAAGAGGATTTTACTTTATTGAGAATCATTCTCAATAAATAATTAATATCACCATCTGCAAAGATAGATAATGAAAATTCTCTTCTTATTGGCATAATGTTCCACTTAAACCAATTAGAAAATCTATGACTGAAGAAAATTCGAATCAACAAGCATTTGAGTATATTTCTAATGCTGAAATGAAGCAGAAATGGGCTCTAGAAGATGACATAAATCCTAATGACCTGCCTTTAGATAAAATTAATCCAGGTCATAATGAGTGGTTCAAAAGAAATCAAGAGTTAGAGGTTTTTGAGCGACTTAGACAAGAAGATCCAGTCCATTACACTGAAGATAGCCAATTTGGATCCTATTGGTCTATAACTTCGTATGAAGACATTAAAGCAATAGATATGGACCATGAAAGGTTTTCTTCTGACATTATGAACGGCGGTATCAGATTGGGCGGACAACCAATGGCAGAGCCACCTGATGAGCTTTTTCATTTACCTATGTTTATTATGCAAGATCAGCCTAAACATACGGAACAAAGAAAAGAAGTTGCGCCTATGTTTACTGGAGCGCACCTTGCAACTTTTGAAGAACTTATCAGAACTAGAACTTGCAATATTTTAGATGATCTACCTGATGGAGAAAGTTTCAATTGGGTTCAGGATGTTTCTGTAGAACTGACAAGCAGAATGTTAGCAACATTATTCGATGTACCTCAAGAAGATAGGCTAAAGTTAATTCATTGGTCCGATACAGTAGAACGAATTTCTGATCCAAATTTCTTTGAAACTCCTGAAGAGGGATTTCAGGAAATATGGAAGTGTTTTGAATATTTCAACTCTGTTTGGGAAGACAGAAAGGCTAATGATCAAGGTGGTGGCGACCTAATTTCTATGCTCGCACGAGGAGAAGCTACAAAAAATATGTCTCCGAATGAATTTCTAGGAAATATATTATTGTTGATAGTTGCAGGAAATGACACTACTAGGAATTCAATGAGTGGCGGTATAAGCGCTTTTAATAAATATCCTGAACAACTTAAAAAAGTTAAAGCAGACAATTCTCTTGTTCCTGGAATGGTATCTGAAATTATTAGATGGCAATCCCCTGTTGCCCATATGTGCAGAACTGCCATGGAGGATGTAGAGGTAGGAGGCAAGCTTATTAAAAAGTGGGACAAAGTAGCAATCTGGTATGTTTCTGGAAATAGAGATAACTTGAAGTTTCCTGAATCTAATCAGTTAATAATTGATAGGAGTGATGTCCGACAACATTTATCTTTTGGATTTGGAATACACAGATGCCTAGGAAATAGATTAGCTGATCTTCAGTTGAAGATCTTATGGGAAGAGATTTTAAAAAGATTTTCCCATATCGAAGTAGTAGGGGAACAGCAATTTCTTCCTTCAAGCTTTATTAGAGGCATTACTGAACTTCCCGTAGTAGTTCATAGGCATTAATTTTCTAAATGAAATAAATTCTCAGTTTTTGATTGAATAGATGATCCTATTTCTTATCTTCTTCTTATTTGTTTTTGTTTTGCCAAAGTTTTGGCTATCGAATGCGATGAAGAAAAATGATGAAGAATTAATGAACATGCCATTTACCGCTGAAGAGTTTGGCCAAATCATTCTTAAAGAAAACAATCTATCTGATGTCAAAATTGAGGAAACAGAACAAGTAGATCATTATGACCTTCATGACAAGACGGTAAGAGTTCAACAAGGAAGATTGGCAAAAAAAAGCTTAACTTCTTTAACTATTATTTGTCATGAAATAGGTCATGCAATTCAACATAAAGAGGAATACGGTCCGCTTGTCAGAAGAACAAGTCTAGTTGAAAGAACTCAATGGATTTCTAAGTTCGGAGGAGTTATTTTGTATAGTGGCCTTCCATTAATATTAGCTACTGGGTCATTTGGATTAATAAAGGTTTGCCTTCTCTTTGTTTTAATTTCGGTTTTATTAGGGGTTTTTATTCATTTAATTACCCTGAATGTTGAAATTGATGCAAGTTTTAATAGGGCTATGCCAATATTAGAGGAAAAGATACCCTCAGAATATCATTCTCAATGTAAAAATGTATTGCAAGCTGCAGCTTATACTTACGTAATTGGTGCTCTAACCAGTTTTCTTTCCTTGAGATATATTTGGTTGCTTCTAAGTAGAGTTAGATGAACACTAAATAGTATTTTCTTTAATAAATAATTCCGCTTTTTCAAAAATTATTTTCTTCCTGTCAGGGTTTAATCTATCAAGTGTCCTTATTAAAAAGCTTGAACGTGCATTTTTTTCATAAAAAGACCTGTGTTTCTCAGTAAACCTCCAATAAAGTCCATCGACGACATCACACCAGTCTCCGCGCGAATAATTACTCATTTTCAATATATAGTTAGATCCACATGTATAAGGTTTAGTGGACATAAGACCCCCATCAGCGTACGTTGCCATTCCATAAACATTTGGAACCATGACCCAATCAGATGAATCAATATACATTTCCATGAACCAGTCATAAATTACTGTGGGGCTTATCTCACACATATTCATTAAGTTACTTATTATCATCAATCTTGGTATGTGATGATGATAGCCATCTTTTAAAGTAGTTTTTATACAATCATCTAAAGGTAAGATTCCAGTAGACCCTTCGTACCAACTATTCGTAATTTTTTTTGTATGCTTCCAGTAGTTCTCACTTCTTTGATATTCACTTTTTTCTTGATAGATTCCTCTTATAAATTCACGCCATCCTATAATTTGTCTTATAAAACCTTCCGTTGAATTGAGAGGGATATTCCTTTTTTTAAAAACGTTTAATGTTTCTTTGATAATTTCAGCGGGACTTATTAGTCCAATATTTAGTGAAGGACTTAAGGTGCTGTGGAATAGAAAATTATTTTCCGAGACCATTGCATCTTCATAAAATCCAAAGCTTTCTATCCTTTCTTCTAAGAATATTTTTAAGTTTAATTTTGCTTGATTTCTATTTACAGGAAACCAGATATCTTTTATTTCACCTGGATGATCATCAAAATATTTATCAACCAGCGTTTTAACTTTTAAGTGATGTTTAGATTCCTTAAATCTTGGTAAAGAGGGAATTTCTTTACCTTTAGGTAATTTCTTTCTATTTTCTTCATCAAAAGACCATTTTTCTCCAATAGGCTTATTTTTATCATCAACAAGAATGTTTAGCTTTTTTCTTCCATGCTGATAAAAGTTAGCCATTCGGAACGTTTCCTTATCCCCTTGAAATTCTCTAAATTCCTCTCTAGTAAATAGAAACATTGGACTTTTGTGTTCAATAAGTTCAATTTTTTGCTGTTTCAGTTTAATAAAATCTTTTTCAAAGGCCTTGTCTTCAATTTCAAAAAAATTTAATTTTGTTACTTTATGTCTTTTTAAGAAATCTTCTAAAAAGTCTATATAAGATTCCTCTTTTTGACGATTCTCAAGATCAAAGTAGTGTACTTTAATATCATGCCTTTCTAACTCATCTTTGTATTCCCTCATGGCCGTCAAAAATAAATACAGTTTTAATTTATGGTGCTTTATAAAAGTACAAAGACCGAAGTCTTCCGACATAAATACCTCATCACAACCTTTACTTCTAAGTAACTTCGGATCAAATAATTGATTGCCAAGAATGATAAATATATTTTTATCCATATAGGTTTATGACCATTTAAGTAGAGATTTAATTAAATTTTATATGTATGTTTGAGGGATCAGATAAATATATTATATAAAATTAGAAAGTGGAGAGTTGTTTTGACCATAAAATTTAAGTGATAAAATAAAGTAGTGCATAAACATGAACAAATAAGACTATTAAAGGGTTTAATAAATCATCTTGATAATAAGACTAATATTAATGCCGGAGGTATTATTAAAACACCCGCAGATACCTATACCTCTGAAGAAAGGTTCACTAGAGAGTGGGACTCTTTCTTTTTAAACCACCCGCAAATCATTGGATTGTCTGGAGATTTGCCAAAACCTGACACCTTTATAACAACTGAAGATTTTGGAGTTCCAGTCCTGGCAACAAGAAATAACAAGGGAGAATTTAAAGCTTATGTGAATATTTGTTCGCATAGAGGGGTAATAGTTGAAAATGTTGAGAGAGGTGAAAAATCTAAATTCTCTTGTCCTTTTCACGGATGGACATATAGCAATGAAGGCGATTTGATTGGTTATCCTAAAAGTGAGCAATTTGGCAATATAGAAAAAACTTGTTACGGACTTAAAGAACTGCCTGCATTAGAGAAATTTGGCTTTCTATGGGTGCATCCTTCTCAAGATGGAGTTATTGATTTAGAAGATCTATTAGGGGATGAGCTTATAAAAGAATTTGATTCATGGAGATTTGAAGATCTCATTTTTTCTAATGAAGATGTTTACACCACCGAGATGAACTGGAAGCTAGCAATAGATACTTTTGGTGAAACTTATCATTTTTCTGTCCTTCATAAAGATTCATTATTTCAGTCCTTTTACGGAAACTGCCAAATGTTTGATAGTTTCAAAAGAAATGGAAGATTAATTCTTTGTAAAAGAACCATAGATGAACTGAGGGACTTATCTGAGTCTGAGTGGGATATTTGTGCAGGTTCTTTGCCTGTGTATTATCTTTTTCCAAATATTATTTTTATTCCTACTTTGGAAGGCGCCTTTTTGGTAAAAGAGTATCCAGCTGAAAACTCACCTCACAAGAGTTATTCAAAAATTTCATTTTATTTTCACCCTCACATCTTGGAGCATTTAAAAGAACTTGAAAAAACAGGAATAAATGCCAAGCAACTTCTTCAAGATCAATATGAAGGATTTGCATCAGTCATAAGAGATGAAGACTATGCCGTAGCCGCTTCTTCGCATAAGGGACTTAGATCAGGCAATCTGGACTATTTGACCTTTGGGAAAAATGAACCCGCACTGCACCATTATCACAATACCTACAGAGAAGCTTTAGGATTACAACCTCTGCCCTTAGAAGAAGTCTAGAATGGATATCTTGAAAGTAGAGGACTTGCAAAAGTCCTACGTAAGCCCTGAAACCAAAGAGAATTTCAAAGCTGTTGATGGAATATCTTTTTGTCTAAATGAAATACAAATTTATGGAATTCTAGGTCCTAACGGAGCCGGCAAAACCACAACCTTGGAAATGATAGAAGGGTTGACGGATATTGACGGTGGTTGTGCAACAGTAGATGGAGTAGATGTTTCATCGGATCCTTATGCAGTGAAGCAAATAATAGGAGTGCAACTTCAATCCAATGAGTATTTTGATTCATTATCTTTGGAGGAATTACTAAAATTATTCGGTAAGCTCTACGGTAATGAAACTAATGCAAAGGCTTTATTAGAAAAAGTAGATCTGGTTGAAAAAATTCATGCGAAACCTGAAGAGCTTTCAGGAGGCCAAAAACAGAGATTCTCTATAGCTTGTGCGTTGGTTAATGAACCAAAAGTTTTATTTTTGGATGAACCTACCACAGGACTTGATCCGCAAGCTAAGCATAATTTATGGGATCTGATTAAAGAATTAAATCAATCAGGCATGACCATTATGCTGACCACACACAATATGGAAGAAGCAGAAACCCTATGCCATAACGTTGCTATTATGAATAAAGGCAAGATTATTGCCGAAGGAAAGCCTGACGACTTGATAGAAAAATACGATACCAGTGAAGATGAGAAAGGTAATTTGGAGAATGTCTTCCTATACTTAACTGGCAAGGAGCTTTTTGACTGATGCTTACCTCCTTGCAGCTACATCTAGCGGG
Source organism: Gammaproteobacteria bacterium (assembly GCA_004214065.1). Taxonomy (GTDB): domain Bacteria; phylum Pseudomonadota; class Gammaproteobacteria; order Magnimaribacterales; family Magnimaribacteraceae; genus Magnimaribacter. The sequence goes on from SGZM01000007.1 coordinate 39,386, forward strand.
AGTTTTTTTAAAAATCTTCTTGAGGAATAGGCAAGCTATTCTGTTTAGCCTTTTTTTTCCTCTAATTTTTATAGGAGCCTTCTCCTTTTCAGGGACGAGCAATGACCCTTTTATTATAGGTGTTACGGATGAGTCACGGTCTCCATTTTCTCAAGAGTTTATTACTAATCTAGAACAAGAAGAGATTTTCAATTTGATTGAGGGAGATTTTGAGTCTTTGCAGTCATCATTGATAGAAGGTGACATAAGAGGGCTTATTTTGATACCAAAAAACTTTAAAGATATAGATAATTTAGGAGCTTTAAAGTTTTATGTAGATGCTTCCCAGACAAGACAAGTAAATATTATCCAGCGGGCTATCGAAACTTCACTTTTATCCGTAGAGAGAAAAATTAGAAATATAGAACCTCTGTTTGACTTACAGCTTGAGGATGTAAAGGCAAGGCCTCAAAGATATATCGATTTTTTATTACCTGGATTATTGGCCTTTATGATTATGAATTTAAGTATTGCTGGTTCTGGTTTTAATATAGTTGAGTACAGAAGACGAGGGATATTAAAGAGACTTTTTGTTACTCCTATCAAACCCAAAGATTTTATTACTTCTATTGTCTTGGCGAGAATGCTCATTGTTCTGGTTCAATTGTCTGTTGTTTTGTCCATCGCATTGTTTGTACTGGATATAACAATAATTGGAAGCTATCTCTCATTTTATTTAACTGTCATCCTTGGAACATTTATTTTTCTTTGCATTGGATTTGCGCTCGGCAGCTTAGCTAAGACGCAAGAAGGTATAAGGCCTATAGTAGGCTTAGTTACTTTTCCTCAAGTTATCCTTTCAGGTGTCTTTTTTCCAATTAGCTCAATGCCAGAGATTGTCCAGCCGATAGTCTATTCACTTCCTTTAAGCTCAGTGGTTTCTTCTCTCAGAGAGATAGCAAATGATGGGGTTAGCTTTATGGCGTTCAGCACCTCAACCATAGGCGTATTAATTTGGGTACTTATTTCCTTTGTGATTGCAACTCGCTTCTTCGTATGGAAGGAAGTGGCAAAGTAGTTATGAGTGAAGAAAACTTTAAGAATCCAAGAAAACTTTTAAATGCTTGGGAGGCTCAAGCTCTAGCAACATTAACTTCAAAAGGTTTGCCTAATTCATTCAAGGCCATCACAGAGCTAATGCGTGATGAATCTCAAGATGCTGAAGCAATTACAGCTGCAGAAATTCTTTTCTGGGGTAGAGTATGGAGACAATCTAAAACAAAAGAAGAGGTTGTGACGTCGTGGAATCACTTGCTTAGACTCATTAAACATAATAATTATCAAGGTATGGCTTCGTATGAGGACGGTAAGAAATCAATGGAAGGTGCAGACGAAAGAGTGGATTTACCAGTTCAGGAAAGAATACTTGAGCTTATAGAAGAAGGACTAAGCCCTGAAGAGGTGATTATGCGAGGGTTCAGTTTTGAAAAAGTTACCGAGGCTATAAAAAATGGCGCATAATAAAGTCACTCTTCCTGAAAAGATTTGTTTGAACTGCAACAGACCTTTTTCTTGGAGAAAAAAATGGGAACGCAGTTGGAATGAAGTAAAGTTCTGTAGCAAAAAATGCAAAGGAGACTATAAGTGAGTAAAATTGAGAAAATTATATTAACTATATTGGCCGTTGAGCATTTGGGATTTGGACTTTACGGTCTTTATGATCCTAATTCCATTGCAGAATTAACTGGTTACATTCTCAACAGTGAATTTGCTCTATCGGAGATAAGAGCTTATTACACTTTGATATCTGCACTTGGTTTTATGGCATTGTTCGCGATATTTATTCAATCCATCGTAAGACAAACTTACATCATCTACGCATTTATGTTTGGCTGCATACTCTCAGGAAGAATATTCAATTACCTACTTACAGATGAGCTAATTACTTCAATAATAGCTGCTATGGTTGCGGAAGCTATAGTCGTAGGACTTTCTCTGTGGCGCCTTATTGCTCTTAGACAAGCAACTAAAGTAGAAATCTAAATGGGCTCGAATACAATCACCTTAATTTTTTGCTTGGGAGGAATAACCTTTTTAGCAAATTGGATCTACCTTTTTTCTATTTATGTAAAAGACAAAGGCATAACTCTGGATACAACAGGTAAACTTTTCAAGTTAATTCTGTTTTGCTTGGTTACTTCCAGCATAGGGGTTCTCTTCACGGGGATATTATTTGTCTCGGCATTGATGATTGCCCATGGATAAGCACGTTATTGCTATAGGAGGAGGGGGTTTTGGGCGCAATCCTGGAGATGGGTATATTGAACAATACATCTTGGATCAGACAGGAAAGAAAGAACCTAATATTTGTTTCATACCAACTGCAACAGGCGACAACGATGCCTATAAGGTGAACTATTATTCAACATTTTCGAAATTAAGTTGCAATCCTGTGCATTTAGATTTCTTTCATAGAACCCCAGACTTAGAGAAATTAATTCTTGAACAAGATGCAATTTTTGTTGGTGGTGGCAACACTAAAAGCATGTTGGCTGTTTGGCGAGATTGGGGCTTAGATAAGCTGTTAAAAATAGCTTATGACAAGGGAGCAGTTATGAGCGGAGTAAGTGCTGGAGCAAATTGTTGGTTTGAAAGTGCTGTAGTTGATTCATGGGCTGAAGACCTTAAAGTAATCGATTGTTTAGGTTTCTTGAAAGGCAATTATTGCCCTCATTACGACGAGGAGCCTCAGAGAAGACCTTCAGTTAAAAAATTTCTTGAGGAAGGTACTTTTGATTCTTGTTATGCATCAGAAGGTAATGCGGCTCTTCACATAAAAAATAATAATGACTTTATCTCAGTAGATTTTGGAGATGATAAAAACTCTTACAAAGTTTCATTAACTGGAAATCTTGTTAATGAAGAGCCTTTCACAAAAGTATCAATAAGACCTTAAAAAAATTAAAAGTAATCTCTGCAAAATGCAATTGTCCTGTTAGAATGCTCACGTTCTATGGACCGGTAGTTCAGTTTGGTTAGAACGCCGCCCTGTCACGGCGGAGGTCGCGAGTTCGAGTCTCGTCCGGTCCGCCATTTCATGTCTTTCTATAAATTTCCTTTATAATGAAGTAAGGTGATATCCAAATGAAATGGTCTTATACAAATGGCAAGTTAAATGTCAGCTCTGATGATAAGGATCAGCAATTTCTTCTTCAAGAACTCATTGAAGAAGCTTCTAGACATCAAATTTACAAAAAGAAAATAGTTTCTCTTTTTATCATAATTTCTTTG
>SGZM01000008.1 GCA_004214065.1 Gammaproteobacteria bacterium
GTGGGCAAAATATATTTGATACAGCAATAAATGCTTTTGGACGTGCAGATATACTAGTAAATAATGCAGGCGTCTTAAGAGATAGAACTTTATACAACATGGAGGAATCTGATTGGGATGTGATAATGGAAGTTCATTTAAAAGGACACTATAACTGCACCAGACCGCTAGTAAGGTATATCAAAGATAATAATGTTTCTGGTTGTAGAATTATCAATATGTCATCTGTATCAGGCTTATTTGGTAATTTTGGACAAGTCAATTATGGTGCAGCTAAAGAAGGTATTGCAGGCTTTACAAGATCCCTTGCACTTGAAGTGGCTAAATATAAATGTACTGTTAATACTATTTCTCCTGGAGCTGCTACAAGGTTAACGATTGATCTTATGGAGGCTGCCGGTAGAAAGTATGATGAAAATGATTGGACACAAGGACCGGAACAAATAGCTCCTGTAGTTGCATGGCTGTGCACAGAAGAAGCAAGCAATGTTAGTTCTCAGATTATTCACTCTCAAGGGGGAATATTAGGAATTATGCAGCAACCTGCAATTCTTCAATCCTTTACAACAGATAATCTATGGACTTTGGAGCAGTTAGATCAACTTATTCCAGAACTAGTAGAGACTAGGAAATTCCATGATCAAGAAATAGAAGAAAAAGGTGCACCAAAAAAAGTTTAATTAGCCTAACCAGACCGAAGCGCTCTCACGTATATCTCCTGCCGAGGCTCCAACTTCAAATATATATTCTGCTGGCTCAACCTGCCATGATTTAGTATCGACACTCCAAAAAGACAGGTCTCTTTCAGACAATTCAAATTGAACTTTTTTAGTTTCACCAGGTTCTAGTGAGATTTTTTCAAACTTTTTAAGTTCTTTTTCTGGTCGCTCGACCTTGGAAACGGGAACTTTTATATATCCTTGTACAACTTCTTTCCCAACAAGACTTCCGGTATTTTTTATTTCTACTTCAAAAGCAGCAACAGAAGAAGTTCCTTTAGGGGGGATTGCCCTTAAATTAGAATATTCAAAAGTTGTATATGAAAGACCATGTCCAAAAGAAAATAATGGATCAATTTTTTCCCTGTCGTACCATCTGTAACCAATAAATAAACCCTCCTCATAATCCATCTGAAGATCCTTTCCAGGATAACTAGAATAAGCAGGAGTATCTTTTATTGTTTTGGGGAAAGTCGTTGGTAGTTTTCCTGAAGGATTAGTCTTGCCGAATATTACATCAGATAATGAATTTCCAAATTCTTGACCTGGAAACCAGCACTGCAAGACTGCATTAACGTCTCCAATCCAAGGCATTTCACAAGGCGCTCCTGTATTCAACACAACTACAGTATTCTTATTTAACTGACACACTTTTTTTATTAATTCATCTTGGTTTGAAGGTAAATCTAACGAAGATCTATCATTTCCTTCTGTTTCCCAATCAGAATTTGTACCTGCTATTAAGATAACTGCATCTGCATCTTTAGCTAGAGATTCTGCTTCTTCCATTAAATCAAACTGATCGGGTGCTTGCATACCAATCTGAACAGCAGGAAATCTTCCTTCCCACTTGTATTCAACTTCTAAAGAATAAGTTTGGCCTTTCTCAAAATCTATTTTTCCTCTCCTAGGAGCTGATCCCATTCCAAAGAAAGCTTCACCAGGCTCTTGAGAAGTCCAATTATCAATTAAAATTTCTCCATCAATTGAGAGCCTTGAAGGTCCAATACTGAATATCTCAAAATCATATTCTCCAGTAAAATCTGGTTGCAAATCCCCTGTAAATCTAACACTTAGTGAAGGTCTCTTTGACTGGGCTACGATATCAAGACCAAAACCGCCCATAGCCCAAAACTTATTACCTTTAAGAATTTTAGTTTCGATAGGTGAGCCTTCAAATTCTTGACCATCATAAAAATCGACCTTAAAACCATCGTTTTCTTTGAAAAGGTCATTGGGAATAGCGGGTAAGAACTTATAGGTATGACAGCCCTTCGCATAGCCAATTTCAATGTCATCACTCAGAGATGATTTAATCCCTTCAAAAGGATGAACTACATAATGAGGGTTTAATGATGCACTCCCTCCTCCAAGATATTGTCCTTTGAGTGCATTTGGCCCTATTACTGCAAGTTTTTTTATCTTGTCCTTCTTCAGCGGTAAAACTTCATTATTTTTTAATAAGACCATCCCCTCAGAACCTGCCTTTCTAATTAAAATCCTATCTTTTTCTAAATTATTACTCTCTTCGGGGTTTTCCTGCGGATTGTCTAATCTGCCTGTGAAATCTGCTATTCTTAGAATTCTCCTTACTTTATCATCAACTGTTTCTTCTAAAACCTTGCCGTCATTAACTGCTTTTACTAAATTTTCACCCCAACTCCTAGCTGGCCCCGGCATTTCACAATCCAATCCTCCATTTGCATTGCCAATAGTATCTTGAGCAGCACCCCAGTCACTTACTACATATCCAGGAAAATTCCATTCTTCTTTAAGTATTTTGTTAAGTATTTCATCATGAGAAGAACAAAAAATATTATTCAATTGATTATATGCAGACATAACAGATAGAGAACCGGCCTTAACACCCATTTCAAAAGGCAAAAGATAAAGCTCTCTTAGTGTTCTCTCATCAATATTGGAACTTACAAAATGTCTCTGATATTCAGTATCATTACCTACAAAATGTTTTAAGCAAGCTGATACGCCTTCTGACTGGACTCCCTTCACATAACTCATTGCCAACTCGCCAGTTAACATAGGGTCCTCAGAATAACATTCGAAATGTCTTCCACCCAAAGGATGTCTGTGAAGATTAATGGTAGGACCTAAAAGAACATCAGCATCTTTGCTTTTTGCTTCTACACCAATCGCTTTTGCAATATTTTCTACATTTTCTTTATCCCAAGAAGAAGATAGGCAAGAAGCACTTGGAAAACATGCTGAAGTAGCACCTGAAACAGAATCACCTCTGGCACCGATAGGTCCATCTGTCATTTTAACTCTTGGTATATTTAATCTAGGAACAGCAGTTGTATGCCAGGCAGAGGACCCTGAAAGAATAGAAACCTTTTCTTCGAGCGTAAGCTCGCTTATTAATGACTCAATTCTATCCATAGAATTAGATAAATTTAAGCGTAGTCTCTTTTTTTATAAATAGAATTTTTAGGTTTTGAAAAAACATTTCTAACCATTGGTTCAAATTCTTCAATGCTCATATTTTCATATTCAGGATCAAAAGAATTTTGGTCATATTTAGCACAAAATTCAGCGCAGGCATGCCAGTATGGACTATCTCTATATTCATCTCTCATATTTTTATCTAATCCTAGATGTTCAAAGAAATAATAGCCCTGAAAAATACCATGGTGCTTGACTATCCAATAATTTTCTTCAGAAACAAAAGGTTCAAGCATAGTCGCTGCAAGATCGGCATGATTAGCTGAAGCTATAGTGTCTCCAATATCATGGAGTAAAGCACAAACTACATATTCTTCATCTCTTCCATCTTTGAAAGCTCTTGTAGCTGTTTGTAAGCAATGTGTAAAACGATCAACAGCGAAACCGCCAGTATCTCCTTTTAAAATAGATAGATGTTCAAGAATTCTATCAGGTAGTTGTGTTGCGTACTCAGAAGTTTGTTGTCCTATAATGGCGTAATCTTCGGCCGTACCATTTAACATTTCAGTAAAAGTAGCTTGTTTTGGCATATACCCTCCCTTTTGCTTATTAATTATGCCGTAATATGAATATTTTGCATATACTCAACCAATCCAGTTCTTTATGCTTTTATTCTCAGGATCTATTAGAACGCCTGGATTCATTATTCCTTTAGGGTCAAGAGAAGCTTTGGCCGCAACAAGTACGTTATGAAATAAATCTGGCCTTTGGCTGTCATATCCTTTGGGGCGATGATCTCTTCCTACGGCATGATGATGAGTAACAGTGCCCTGGTTGGATATGCAAATCTCATTAGTAGCTAATTTTATTTCTTTCCAGACTTCCAACATTGTTTCAGGTGTAGCGAAAGCTCCGAAAGTAAAATAAGGTGCGAGACCATCAGGATAGCTATGGGTTATTCTGCATGTTACTAAAGATGGTTTACCGGTAATTTTTAAAATTGCATTAGCAGTTTGTTCTTTAATATCATTTATGAAATTGAAACTTCTATCCCATGTTATAGCTGTTTCAAACGTATCTTGTATTATTCCTCTTCTAGTAAAACTTTCTCTTAAGTAAGGTGCTTTGATAAAACTATTGCGCCAATTGCCTGACGAACCCGATCTGTGAGAGTCTGAAGACTCTTTTGATACCTCAAATATTCCTTTATTTTCTCGACATATTTCTAGGGCTCTATTGAGAGAATGGGTTTTATCATGATCTGCAGATTCAAATGCAAGTATTAATAAATGCTTGGATCCATCACCGGCTCCATTGAAAAGAGCTTCATTTGAATCTAGCAATCTACAATTAGATGGAAATAAAGCAGCCTGACTGATTTGCCTTAGTGCATTTAAGGCATCTTTATAACCTTCAAACTCAACAGTGCAAGAAGATCTATATATGGGTCTGTCTTGTAAGCGCATTGAAGCTTCCGTGATAATGCCCATAATACCTTCAGAACCTATAGCAAATCTATCTGGGCTAGGACCGGCTCCTGAACCTGGAAGTCTTCTGGTTTCGTAAGAGCCAGAGGGTGTAATCATTTTTAAAGACTCTACAAAATCATCTATATGGGTATAAAGCGTTGCGTAATGCCCACCTGATCTAGTAGCAATCCACCCGCCAAGAGTAGAGAATTCAAAACTCTGGGGATAATGACGCATAGTTAGATCATGTTCCTTAAGTTGAGATTCAAGATCAGGTCCAAAAATTCCACCTTGAATTAAAGCTGATCTACTCTCTTTATCAATTTCAACAATGGAATTAAGATTTTTCATATCTAGCGAAATAACTCCTTTGTAATCTTCACTAACTGCAGTTTCTACGCCACCACACACGCTGGAACCTCCTCCATAAGGTATAACTGCAACATCATTTGATGATGCCCAATCTAAAATACTTGATATGTCTTCTTCCGCATTTGGAAAAGCAACTAAATCGGGAGGAGATGTAAATATACCCAAAATAGACCTAGCAGAGTCAGGAAAAGATTTACCATAAGAATGATTTAATCTTTCTAATTTATCATCAGAGAAAAGGCTTTCTAAGCTCTTAAGAGTTTTTATTCTAGGTTCAGGTAAATCAATCCCCTCAAGGTTTGGTACTTTAATTCTGTGTACTGAATCAAGATTAAAAGTACTGGCTATTCGTCTATCTATATTATTTTCTTCTTCATCAGTGAGTAGCTCGTCTTCATATCCCCATCCCCAAAATTTTCTTGTTCTCATTTAATATCTCCTGAAAATGAATCTTATATTGCAACTTAGTAAACAGCAAAGAAGAACTAATGTTAGAATAGGATTTTTAAATTAAATAGATATGGCAAAAAATACGAAAATTATTCAGTAGGAGATAATCTCTCTAAAACAAGTAATGCCTATTCGGCGTGGACAAATGACCTCTTAAGGAAACTTGTTGCAGGAAAAACTGTTATACAACCAGGAGAATCTACCGGAGGACATAGACTTATAGAGTCTGAAGTAGTTTATGTTTTTCTATCAGGTATAGGACAAATGGAAGTGATTGAATATTCTAATCATGAAGGTGGCCATGGAACTAATCCAAGTTTCGGGATTGAGCATAAAGCAGAATTACCTATTGTCTCCGGAGATATAGTTTTAGCTGAAGAAGGAGATTACATTAAAGTTAAAAATTCTTCAGACCAAGAGCAACTTGCCTATCTCAGGATCTTTGATAGCGAAGGCGCTCGCTCATAAAAAAAATCCCCACTCTAGAGCGGGGATTCCGAAAAGCGTATCTCAACTACTTTTCAACTAACCGTTAATACTGTTAGCCGGAACCGGGGGTAACCCGTGTCAGAAGGATACTCCTGTTGTTCCTCTTCTAAAATAAATACTAATAGTGATCACCTCCTGTAGAGGGTAATAAAGATCCACGAATTCAATTCCCCTCGTGTTAAATTGAATGTGGGACGCCTATTGAAAGAATATCAATAAAGTTATTTTGAGAAAAGAATTATTTTCTTACTTTATGACTTTAAATTTAACCAAGCAGTTTCTTCTTCTGTTAAATGTATCTCTGTTGCCTCTAATGAGCTCTCTGTTTCGAAAAAGTTTCTAGGTCCAATTAAGGGAAAAGAGGGAAATTGTTGATTAAGTACAAATGCTAGAGCCATTTGAATAGGATCTACTGATTTTTTTGAAGCTAACTCAAAGCATCTTCTTCGTCTTTCTAGATTATCCTCACTCCCCCAGACTCTTTTCTGTTCCTCTTGATTTGGATCGGCTACGTGCGCCAATCCAGTAAATTCCTGCGAATCAAGAAAAAAGCCTCTTGCTTGACTCGACCAAGGAAAGATTGCAACTTGTTTCTCTTTTAAGTAACTCACATAATCATCTTCTGAGCAACTAAAACAACCAGGCCAAACCGGATTATTCATATAAGCTAGACTAAAGTTATTACTCAATACTGTAAAAGGTTCCTTACCTGATGATTCTGCATACTCATTTGCTTCTTTAAACCTCTCTAGAGTCCAATTAGAAGCCCCAAAAACTTTTATGAGTCCTTCGTCTTTCAGTTCATTTAAAGTATCTATAAAGTCTTCGACTGGTATCGATTCATTATCTCTATGTAAACAATAAATATCTAAATATGAAGAGGACATACGAGATAAAGTTTCTTCTAATTGAGGTCTAATTTTTTTTGGCAAACAGTCGGGAGTGTGAGCACCCTTTCCTAGTACTACCACTTCCTCTCTTAATCCCCTAGATTTAATCCAACTTCCTAAGTAATAATCACTTTTTCCATTGTTATAAATATACGCAGTATCAAATACATTGCCCCCTTTCTTATAGAAATGATCAAACATAGCAAAAGCATGATTTGTATCAGATTGGTTGTCGCACCCAAAAACAACTCTCGACAATTTCTTATTTATACCTGGGATAACTAAAACAGGAAGATCTTCTCTTTGTGTGCTTTGAGGAACAATAGAAATTTTTCTTCTCTCACCCCTATCTTCATCATAAACAACTTTTAATTCTCTTCGCCATGCATCTAAGGCAATCATATTACCGTGAGAGTCGTTATGAGGAATCAAAGAAGACTCAATGATCTGTTTTTTAAAACATTCTGAAAAATGATCAATCTCTAGTGCATAGATACCTTTATCTGTAGATATGTCCACTATCTCCTCATTATTATTGGAATCTATAATTTTAATTTGAGATTTCCTGTCGGTAAATTCACCACAGTGCCATGGTTGGTTTACTATAATTGTTGTATTGCCATCAGTTATTTCAACATCACTCTCTGAGCTAAGGTTAGTAGCAGACTTCACTTCTGCACTCGAACCATCTTCAAACTTTAATTTTGCATAAGCATTTAAATCGACACTTTGCGAATTTAATTCACCAGAACAATCTTCCAAAATTGGATTCATAAAATTCTTACCATTTACTACTCCGACCGCGTGCCTAGCAATTGAAAGCGGATAACAACCAATGTCTAAAATAGAACCTCCACCTAATTCCTTATTAACCAACCTGTGAGTTTCAGGTACATCTACAGAAAAACAAAACTCGGATCTAATTCTTAGAGGGCTTCTTAATTTCTCTTGAATTATCGCCATTATCTTTTCTGTTTGCGGATGTATTTTGTACATAAAGGCTTCCATCAAAAGAGTGTTATTCTTTCTTGATAGATCAATTAAAGCCATTGTTTCGGTAGCATTTATTGTCATAGGCTTTTCGCAAAGAACAGCTTTTCTTTGCCTAAGACATTCAGCAGTAAGTTCAAAATGGCTGGTGTGAGGTGTTGCAACATATATTGCATCAACTTCAGAAAGAGAAATAAGATTTTCATAACCTTCTATTGGTCTACAGTTATATGGATTTGAAAATTCTTCAGCTCTGGAAGCAGTATTACTTGCCACTGCAACTAACTCACCTTCAGTCTCAAGCAGTGCTTCAGCAAATGCCTTTGCGATTGATCCAGTGCCCAATATTCCCCATCTAACTGTTGTCATGATTGCCCTTCTTTAAGTTGTCTTAATAGATCCTTATGCATTTTTGCATCAATTGGATAGAAATAAATAATGACTAAACTTAGCGCTACACCTATAGAAGGGATTAAAGTCATTATTGCTTTCATATTTGAGATCGTAGTATCTGATTGAACTTCATTTGCTTGAAAACCAATAAAGTCTAGTACAAGTCCAAGTATTATTATGGCAAAGGCTATTGAGCCTTTTTGAGCAAAAGTCATAAATCCATATAAGGAAGATTCACTTCTTACTCCAGTATGCACTTCTCCGTATTCAATGGTATCAGGTAGCATAGACCAGAATAAAATACCTCCTGCACCAGAGCCAAAACCAATGAATGCAACCAAGAATAATAATTCTGACAATGTATCAATTTCGTAAAGATAAAAAACCAATAAAGCAATAAGGGTTATAGAACTTGATATGAGCCAAGTTAATTTTTTTCCTATATTGTTTGATATTGACCACCAGATAGGAATACTCAAAAAAGCAACAATACCACTTGTAAATAATATAGTCCCTTGGTGTTCATGAAGGTTCAACGCATATTTGGTGTAATAAATTAGGTTGTTTCCAAAAAAGATAGTGGTAATCCCTACTATTAAAGTAGCTGAAAAAACTAGCCAGAAAGGTCCATTTTTTCCAATCGCTTTTGCTGCCTCAGATAAACTACCGCCTACTCGCTCTATACCCTGATCATTGGAAGGTTCTTTTACAGTTAAAAAGGTAATAGCATGGATCCCTAATGCCGTTAAGCCTGCGATAGTTGCCAAAACAACAAATCCCAAACTTTCATCCTCACCTCCAACCCAAAAAATAATTGGAAACGCAAGTAATGCCATGAGATTCGTACCAGTTTGCGCTCCAAGCATCCTAAAGCCAGTTAAATTTGTTCTTTCCTGACTATCTGAAGTAATCCTGGGGGTTAGAGAAGAAAATGGAACACTAACAAGAGTGAAGCAGGTTCTATGTAGAAGATTTGCAAATAACAAGAAAAAGAAAAGAGCTCCGCCTTCCAACGGTGGAACCCAAAACAAAAGTATAAAAGATAAAGCTAATGGTATATTTCCAAAGAGTAGGTAAGGTCTATAAACACCCCATTTAGTTCTAGTTCGTTCAGCCATATAACCCATGAAAGGATCAGTTATGGCATCCCAAAACATTCCAATACCGTAAATTAAACCTGCAAGGGAAGGTGAAATACCCACAACATCTGTATAAAAATATAAAAGGTATAACCCGACGCCACTCCAATACAGGCAGATTGCTATATCCCCTATTCCGTAACCTAAACGAGTTTTAAGGTTTAATTTTTCAACTAGAGCTTCAGTCATTAAAGCTAAGTTTATAGGTATGAAGAAAAGATTAAAGTTTTATCTTTTTTTACCACCACAATGTATAAACAGCAATCAAGACAATTAAGATTACTCCGGTTGAAATATTAAAGCCGCGCGAAGTTTTGAAATTAATTGAACTAAGATTGATGGCTTTTTCTTGATCACTGTAACCTTGAACCAGAGCGGTCATGTAACATAAAAATCCTGTTACCAAAAATACTATTCCCATTCTGTGCTGAAAAGGAAAATCATCAGGTGCTAAAAAAAACATCCCAATAGATAGGATTAATGAAGCTAGAGCTGCGACTAAAACAGAAAGACTAGTTGCCTTTTTCCAAAACAAAGCAACTAAAAATATAACTAAAATTCCTGGAGTAAAGAAACCTGTAAAGTTTTGAATATATTGAAAGGCAGATTCTAAATTTCCAAGAAGTGGTTGAGCGCATAATGCTGCAATTACTATTGATATTAGGGCTACGTTCCTACCAACTACAACTAATTTTCTTTCATTTACTTCTTGAGTAAGAAATTGCTTATAAATATCCATAGTAAAAATTGTACTCACACTGTTTGTCATAGAAGCTAAAGAAGACACAATAGCTGCAATAAGTGCTGCAAAAGTTAGCCCCAAAAGACCAGCTGGTAACAAACTCATCATTGCAGGATATGCCGTATCGGGTGTATCTAGCTGAGGAATGAGAATAACAGCACATATTCCAGGAAGGACTACCACAAATGGCATTAATAATTTTAAGTAAGCAGCAAACATGACACCTTTTTGAGCTTCAGGTAGTGATTTTGCACCTAGAGCGCGTTGAGTAATGTATTGGTTAAAACCCCAATAAGCGAAATGCGCCACCCATAAACCACCGATTAATACCCAAACACCAGGAAGATCTGAATAACTAGGATTATCTTTAGATAAAATCATGTCAAACTTTTCAGGAACAGAATTAATCAATATCTGAAACCCTTCTAAAAAACCTTGATTATTACTAATTTTATCTAGAGCTATAAATGAAACAGTTAACCCTCCAAATATCAGAAGAGCCACTTGAATCGCATCTGTTAAAGCGACTGCCTTCAATCCTCCTTTGAGCGAATAAGCTAACGAAAAAATTACTAAAGCCCATAATCCATAAACAATATCAAGCCCCGTAAGGGTGTTTATAGCCAGAGAACCTAACCATAGTACGGAAGTTAAATTAATAAAAATATAGACTGCAACCCAAAATAAAGACAAGACAAGACAGACCCATTTATCAAATCTCTGTTCTAAAAATTGGGGCATCGTATAAATTTTCTTTTCCAAGAAAATAGGTAAAAAATATTTAGCCATGACAATTAATGCTATAGCGGCAGTCAATTCATACGTAGCTATAGCCATGCCTACTACATATCCTTGTCCCGACATTCCAATAATCTGTTCAGCAGAAATATTAGCTGCTATGAGAGAGGCACCTATTGCCCACCAAGGAAGTGACCTACCTGCCAGGAAATAGTCCTCAGAAGTTTTTTCTTTACCTTTGTCTCTAGACACCCATGTTGCGAGTCCTATTAAGCCAAGACAATAAATGCCGATAATCCATAAATCTAAAACTGCAAACTTCATTACTAACTCCTAATTACATGGAAAGATAGACTTTCCACCTTCTCCGCCTTCTAAATAAATTTTACCAATATCAAATTTCCATTTACCCATACTGGAGAATCCTATTAAAGAATCTATACTCCTTAAATCAGCGCCCTTATTCTTAAGGCACTTTAATGGCAATCCTATAGTCTGCCATTTTTTCTCTTCTAAACTTAAAATAAAAGGCCTTATATCTATCTCTAAATCACAATTTGTACCGCAATCAAGTCTATAAAAAAGGGGATTATCAAGATCTTCTTTTAATAATCTAAAATCAAAAGTAAGAATACCGCTAGCTTGTTCTTCTGTTTGTAAATTTAAGCCAGTAGTATTTTGTAAAGACCAATTGGAAGGCCCTTTAGTAAAAGATACCCTATAAGCATCTTCTTGAAGTTTGCCGTCTATTATCCTAACAGAGACTTCATTATTCTTACTAATCATTATTTTTTTGTTAAAAATAGACTCCCCCGAAGGTGATCCGACAATAACCTGATACCCTTTTGTTGGCCAACCCTGCAGTAATACATCCCCTAATCTTGAGTCTTTTACAAACTGTGTATCTTCTTCTAATAAGTCTATAAAAATATTATCTTTCAACGTAAGTCCATATCCATACTTGAATAAAGGCTCATAAGAAGATTCCCAAAAATTTAAAGTAGATTGATTTACATCTTTTGGCCATGAAAAGGGAAGTTTACCCTTAAAGTCAGTTTTTAAACCATCTTGTGTTTGGGCAAAAAGAACTTCTGCTATTCCGTCTCCTTCTGTACCAGGAAGCCAAGTTGCAACAAATGCATCTGCTGTATTTAATTCTTTATTTACCCATAAAGGCCTACCAGAAATAAATAAATAAATAATATCCACTCCTTGCTTCCTTAACTCTTTAGCAATTGCAAGGTGATCAAATTCATTATTATTGAAAGAAAGATCATTAACAGATCCTTGATATTCAGCATATGGATCTTCTCCGATCACTATGATTGCCGAGTCTGGTTTAGATTGAGATTTTCCGTCAATACTATAATAAATTTCTCCTTTAGCTTTTTTAACAAAGCGCTCTAGGCCTTGATAGATTGTTGTAGCACCAGGGAAATTTTTATTTGTAGTGCCTGTTCCTTGCCAAGTGAAAGACCAACCGCCGGATATTTTTGAAATATCTTTAGCACCTTTTCCAATAACTAAAATTTTCTTTGATGGGTTCAAGGGCAAAGTTTTATTATTATTCTTAAGTAGCACAAGAGACTCTCTTACTGCCTGACGAGCAAGATCTCTATGAGACTTTGAATCAATAGTTTCGTTTGGAAAACTTTTGTATCTATAAGCAGGTCTCTCCTTGTTAAACAGGCCATATAGTAGCTTTACTCTCAGAACTCTTCTTACAGCATCATTGAGTCGGCTAATAGAAATTTTTCCCGATTTTGCTTGGGCTAAGGTATTTTCATATAGAGACTTCCAAGAATCTGTAACCATAAACATGTCTAGACCAGCATTGATCGCTTCAGGACAACTAGATACGAGACAGCCATCAACCTCTTGATGACCATTCCAGTCACCCAGGACAACCCCTTTGAAACCCATATCCTTTTTTAATAAATTAGTCAGAAGGTATTCATGTCCATGAAGCTTCTCTCCATTCCAAGAATTAAATGAAGCCATGATAAATTGGACTCCAGATTCAATAGTTGAAAAATAACCTTGTCCATGAATATCAATTAAATCATTTTGAGTAAGAACTGTATTTCCTTTGTCCACACCATTCAGTGTTCCTCCATCTCCAATGAAATGTTTAGCTGTTGCTAGTACTTTTCCCTTTTTAAGAAAATCTTTATTTAATTCACCTTGATAGCCCTCTACTGCAGCCTTTCCCATTTTTGCTACGAGCTCAGGGTCTTCAGAAAATCCTTCATAAGTTCTCCCCCATCTATCATCTACTGGAACTGAAACTGCAGGAGCAAAAGTAAGATCCAGACCACTTAGATATACATCTTGTGCAACTGCACTGCTTATATCTCTTATTAGGTCTATATTTCTAGTAGCCCCTAATCCGATATTATGAGGATATAGAACTGCACCTCTTAGATTATTGTGCCCATGTACAGCATCTGTTCCCCAAAGCACTGGAATGCCCTTTCCGTCGTCACCATTTTTAGAGGAAATAAAATATTTATCGGCTAAAAGCTGCCAATCTTTAACAGAATGATTTTTCTTACCATATGGAAAACTACCTCCTCCATTAAGAATTGCACCTATTTTGTACTCACTCACTTCCTCTGGCGAGATATGACTTATTTCAATCATAAAGATTTGACCTACTTTATCTTCAAGGGTCATTGAACTTAAATAAGACTCAATTCTCTCATCGAGTAAATTGCTTTCGGTGTCTTTCAAATCACCTGAATAAAGCATTGAAATAAAGGGAAGTAAGCTAAGTATCTGTAAAAAATTTTTAAACATTCTTATTAGATTCAAAAAAGAGGGCTTATGCCCTCTTTTTTTATTCACAAAATAATTTAGAAGTTTGTTCTAAATCCTAACTTATAAACAGGACCATGATCTTGTGACAAGAATAACATCTCAGAATGACGCGCGTGTAAACGTGTAGATTCGTCATTGATGTTCATAGCGTCTAGGAATAAGGTAGTATCTTGATTAAGTCTATACTGATAAGAAAGGTCCACTTGAGTTCTTTCTTCGACGTATAAAGGTTGATCGTAGTTAGCAAAACCTGCAACTGTCTCTCCTCGGTAATTTACTGCTATTCTTGCAGTATGTTTTTCGTCTTCATAGAAAACCGAGAAGTTACCAGAATCACCCAATCCATCTAAAATAAATTGTTCTCCAATAACTGAACGATTAACATCAACGTCACCTCCACTAATTTCTGTGTAATTAAACTGCATACCATAAGGAGTGCCTTCAAATAGGTGCTGTAAGGCAACTTCTATGCCGCTAACAGTGCCCTCTTCTTTGTTATAAGGTCTAGTGACTTCAAAAGTGGCTAAAGGGTCTCCCGCTTGACCATCTATGTAACCAGGATTACATCTCCACCATCCGCCATCATTACAATTAGGTGATGACATTCCAGCATCTTGAGCCCAATACACATTCCAAAACTCAGGTAATGCTCCATCATGAGCTTGCATAGCTAGAGCAACCCAAGCCATATGTTGGAAGTCATTCATCCACGGCTGAGCCCACAAAGCCTGTTGTGATGTGCAGTGAACTACTCCAGAAGGATCACCTGCAGCAGTACCTGGCCTTCCAGCATCGATCCAGTCCTGAACACAGCTTTGTGCAAACTGACCAATAGCTGATTGAGCAGGATTTGTAAGTCCATCTACTGAAGTATTAACTGTTCTAGATCCAATGAAATTTTCTACTTCTTTTCTGAAATAATTGACTGCAAAATAACTCCCTTCTGCGTAGTAGTTTTCGTAACTTAAATCTAAGTTAGATGATTGTAGAGGCTCTAGAGCTGGGTTTCCTCCAGAAGCAGTTGGAGTTAGGTAATTTCTATTTCCATAAGTCAATTGAGATCGTAAATCTTGCAGACTTGGTCTTGCAATTGAATCACTGTAAGAGAATCTAATAACTTGATTTTCTGTAATGCCTAAAGACATAGCAATACTAGGTAATACTTCATCACCTTCTCCGTACCTAGGAGCATCCACAACACCTCCAGTAACGTATTCAAGTCCGTTGATGAAATCCCATCTAATATTGGACGGTTTAGCTTCTAAACTTATAGATTCACTATCTGTCGATTCGTATCTTATTCCAGCAACAATATTAAGGGGCATACCATTAATATCTGTTTCCATATTTAACTGGATAAATGCTGAATCTAAATCTTCTATTATTCTTTCGTTAGAATCAATATCTCCAGCTGTTATAGCGCCATTCGCAGCAGTAAATGCTGTTAAAGCAAGAGATTTATTTATATGGTAATAGTAATCAGTTCCTAAATTTGGACTAAAGGAGTCCATAAAACTGCCGAGTCCCGTTTGAGTAAATATTCGATCTGGATATTGAGCAGCTGAAGGACTTGTTGCACCATTAGCATTACCCATTCTTACATCAGCAAATACATTTTCTATTCTTGAAATACCAAAGTTAACTGACTTAATCATTCCAAGATCTAGATTCCATTCTCCATTGATCTGGAGTTGTTCTATATCATTCTCTTTTTTTGCATCCCATAACTGTATACCTGTTGAGTAATAGTCTGCCGCATTAAACGCAGTATCATAGGCAAAAGTATTGATACCTGAAGTACCTGCATTAGTTTGAGTCAATACACCCTTTTTATCTGTTGTAAATCCCATTTCGTTTGGTAACTCAGAACCTACTTTTACTGAAGAAGAATCATGGTAATCAAATGAAACCCTTAAGTCATCGTTTAGCTGCCAGTCTATATTCAAACCTATGGAATTATTAAGGTTTTTAGTAGCACCCCATATTAGTTGATGATCATAAGACCTGTTACCAACAACTAAATCTGTATAAACACCATTTGAATTAATAGTGGCTTGCTGTGTATCCCAGCCACCCAACCATGAACCAAACATAGTACCTTCAGATTGAAAATCTACTCCAGAATATGTGTAGTCTAAAGTAGTAACAATATTTTCATTAACTTCATATTGGAAAGTAGCTTGGGCATTCTTCCTTAGTCTCTTATTGTCTTTTATCTGATAAGCAGAAGGTTCTTGGTAAAAAGTTTTTCCATCCGCTCTACCGTTATTATTTGTAACACCAGCTTGTGAGGATGATACTCGGTCATAACCTTCTATTAGAGCCATGTCTTCAGGAACAAGCCAATTTGATTCTCGAGTTCCCTCTTCTCTATTATCTCTGTCTTGATATGAACCGGAAAAAGAGAACCCCATTCGGCCTTGGTTGGTTGCATATAGAAAAGAAGTTTCTATAGGTCGTCTCCAAGATGCACCTAAATCTTCAGCACTAGTTGTATCTTCTACGAAATTAAAAGAAAAACTTTTCTTAGTTCCAGTAATTTGTAAAGGTTTCGTCGTAACCATGTTGATGGTTGAACCAATACCACCTGAAGGCAAAGAACTATTAGTTGATTTATAAACTTCTACTGCAGAAACACCTGGCGAAGCTATATCACCAAAATTAAATGATCTTCCGCCTTCATATTGTCCTGGTACTGTAGGCATCTGTCTGCCGTTTAACGTAACTAAGTTAAATTCAGGTCCAAATCCACGAACCGCAACTCTTTCACCTTCAACATTACTTCTATCGATTCCTACACCCACCACTCTCGCAAGTGATTCAGCTAAGTTTCCATCGGGAAACTTACCAAAATCTTCAGCAGTAATAGCTTCAACGACACCAACATTGCTTCTTTTAATAGCAATAGCATCTTTTAGACTGGCCTTAATACCAACTACAACAACTTCTTCAAGTACTTCTGAATCTGTTGGTTCATCAGATATAAGTAAGTTAGAAAATGTAATGGATAAAATTAATGCAAAAAATGCACTATTTAATGGATTTTTCATGTTGTTTGACCCCAATTAATAGAAAATTGGCCTCATTATCCCTTATTGAGACGATTCTGACAACGCTGTCTTTAGATAATTTTAATTAATTTTTTTGACTGAATCTCTGTAAATAATATTTGAATTTATCACGCTTTCTCGCACAAGTTCCTTATTTTCAAGTTTATCTATGAGTTTTTCAGCCGATTTCTCTCCAATCGCATCTAATGGTTGCTTAACTGTAGTAAGGGGTGGAGTAATCATTGCAGTCATGGGTGAATCATCGAAGCCAACTACTGATAAATCACTAGGGATATTTAGACCATTCCTGTAAGCAACTTTAATGACCCCTGCTGCCATTTCGTCGTTTGAAGAAAATATTGCTGTAGGTCTCTCTTTAAGACTCAATAACCGTTCTGCACATTGCTCTCCAGAGGATAGTGAGTTTAAACCGTTCTCAACTATGGAGTTATCAATCTCTATACCTGCCCTATTCATGGCATCTTGATAACCCTTAAACCTATCATTAATACAAAGGTGAGTAGGATGTCCTTTTATAAAAGCTATTCTCTTATGCCCATTACTTATTAAGTAGTCTGTCATTTGCATTGAAACTTCTCTATCGTTAGTTTTTATAGAATCCTCCTCACTGATATTTAATCCTGAAGATATTAAAACTTTAGGTAGATCAAAGCTTTCAATTAACTTTATAAATTCAACATTATCAGAATAAGGTGGAGTTACTATTAATCCAGCTAGTCTTGATTTCTTTATAAACTTTTCAGCGCTACGCATTAGTCCAACTTCATTAAACCTTAGTGGATGAATAATGACTTCATAATCTACTTTATAACAGTAGGCTAAAACTCCTTCCATAATATGAGAGATGTAGTTTGGGCTAGGTGTATCGTATATTAGTGAAATAATTTTAGGTTTAGACCGCGCCAAAGATTGAGCGAAAGCATTGGGTTGATAATCTAGTAAATCGATTGCCGTTTCAACTTTCTTAACTGTTTCTAAAGACACATTTGGTTCATTATTTATAACTCTAGAAACAGTTTTAATTGAAACTTTAGCCTTATTAGCTACATCTTGAATGGTTGATGCTTTCTTTATAGACATATTTATTTTTGAGGAATTTCTAGCTTTCCTAAAGTATCTAAATATTCTTTATTGACTTTATTTTCTCTAAATGGATTTGGATTATCTCTAAAGCTTTTTAAGGGTTGGCCTAAACCTTTAATGCCTCGGGCCCTCACTCTCTTTACTCTATCCAAATCTACTTCAATCAAAAGAGTTTCTTCAATTGATTCAGCTTCCGTTAAAATCTCACCTTCAGGCCCTATTATTATGGACTGACCACAACCCTGTTTTCCACCAGCATTAACATCAATATAAAAGCACTGCTGCTGGACTGCAGTTGCTCTAGCCATTATCTTTTCTTCCTTACGATCACAAGTATCTGTCAAGCTAGGATGAAGAATTATCTCTGCACCGTTCATGGCTAATGCTCTGCTACTCTCTGGAAACCATAAATCATAACAAATGTGTAAACCAAATATACCCACATCTGGAACTTCAAAGACACATGATTCATCTCCTCCAGTAATACCCTCCTCGTATGGCAAGAATGGGTAAGTTTTTGTACATAGAGTAATTAATTCTCCTGTATTGGAGATCACAGGCGCCACATTGGTCATCTTTCCTTCTTGATGGTGATAGAAAGAACCTGGGATTAGCCATATATTCAGTTTTTTTGCTAATTCTTGAAAAGTCCCTAGGTGGTTATCTAAAGAATACTTATCTGATCTATTAGCGCCGCCCACAGCAAGCTCACTGGCTACTATCATTTCAACCCAAGGATATCTTTTTGAAGTTTGGATTATTGCATTAGTTAAGATCGTTAAATTATCTGAATAATTTAGGTCTAGTTGCAGTCCTGCTATAGAAAAATTTCTCATGACTAATTTGATTTACAGAAAGGAGACATTCTATTTGAAGCATTTACAGCTCTATCCCAAGAATACTCTTGATTATCACTAAAATAGTAATACATGGTTTGATTTGGCATAAATGCAACTGTTATACCTCCAAATCCTGACATGAACGGTATCCATACATCTTCTGGACAATTCAATCCACTACCTTTAAATTTTTTAGCCCAAAAACCATTATTGTAATAAAGAATATTTTCGATCGCGGTAAGTCCTCTTTGATTAGCATTAGATTGAAGGGCATCAGCTAAAACACCTTTCTCTGTTAATTCATTTTGTTCCATAAAAAATGCTCCTATTTTTAGAACATCATCTGCTGTCATAAACATTCCATATTCCATATAGGGGTGTCTAATAAAATCTATGGATCTTCTAATTTCGTATGTAGCTTGACTTAAATTCAGTTGCTTCCATAAAGGCAAGATTAAGTCTTTGTAAATATCAGCATTATCGCCATTTTTTGATTTATAGAAATTATTGAGCCCTACGCCCAGAATATATGTATCAGAGGAATGATAAGAGAGCTTCATTCCTGGAGGTGACTTTTTTGAGAACACTGAGCAAGCAAATTTAATTCTATCCTTATGGGTATAATTTAATGAAAATCCTTTGTTATTTAGATACCAATCTTCGCTGTACCACTTTTTATCGAAATAATGACCTGTTGCCATATTAAGTGCATGTTTAAACCTTACATCTTTCCATTTCTTTTGTTTACATGCTGGAACATGATCCTGAATATTTTCATTCATAATATTTGGATAGTCTTTTTCTAGCAAAGCTAAAGACATGGTAGCGACTAAAGATTTTGCAAGAGAAAATGACGGCAGCAGCATTGCATTGCAATAAGGGTAATTACCAGAACGTGTCTTGCATAATGAGCGGTGATGCGTAGAACCGTCATGGAAACCATAAACTGTTAAGTGTTCAGGTGAAACTTCTTTAGGAGATCCAAAATTCTTTTTTTCATCAAGTTTATTAATATTAGAAACAGAAGTAATTGAATTTTGAGATTCTACATAGAATAAGAAATCTGTTTCAGAAAACTCTATATCGTTAACACTCTCAGCTTGAATTATGCCTATCAGATCAAATTTAAAATAAGAGCATGTTTCAGCTGCTATTTGATAAAGGATATTTGAAATCTGACCGTCAAAATCAAAATCAAACACCATCACACCATTGTGTACACAATTCTGATTTTTCTGAACCAGTGCAAAAGGAATGGAGGATCTTGTATTGCCAAAATCATCTATCCAGCTTTGTCCACTGCCAAATTGAATATCCCAGTTAAGATTTTGGGTTGAACGGACAGATTGATTTACTGGGATTGCTTTTGAATCTTTAATAAGTATATCTAAGGAAAAGCTTGGGAATACATCCAAAACTTTGAAATTCTTATTCATCTCGAGTGAATCTTCAGAAATCTTAAATTTTCTTTGTGATGGAGCGCCTTTAAAAGTAATACGTTTAGCCAACTGGCCTTCGACAGAATATGCCCCTCTGGGTTTTTTGAAGTGCTTGTACTTAATTAGGTCAAGTTTTGGTTGGAAATTAGGGTCGGGCCACAAAAAAGGGTCTAATGGACTGAAAGCAAAAGTAGAAATCGAGAAAAAAATTAATGTAAAAAAAGTAATTAAACTTTTAATACGCTTTTGAAAAAAAGAAATCATACTGACAATATTATGTCAGGCATCTTTTTTATTAAAGTTTTAAATACCTTATCTCTATAGCGTCAGCTGATTTTTCTGACAAGATTCCAGATATAACAACAAATTTAAGATCTTTCTCGGGCTGAAGTTCTTTCTTGATTATTTTCATTACGGAATCAATATTTTTTTCATGGTTAACATGCATAGGGGAATAGAAGCTATTAACTGAACCAGCAAGAGAAAGTTGATTTAGAGTTTTTTTATTATTACTAAAGGCAAAAACTGGAATCATGAAAGGTTTGGCATTTGAAACAATTTCGGCGGTTTGGCCAGACCTTGTAATGGCAATAATTCCATCTGCCTCTATTGATTCGGCTATATTCTTTGTGGCGATACCAAGATACTGCCAATCAGTTTCAGAAATAAGCTTAGTTTCATAGCCTAGGGTTTTGTATCTCTCGGTCTGACTTGCAATTCTAGATATGAAATTAACGCATTCTACTGGGTATTTCCCAACTGTTGTTTCTCCTGAAAGCATGACGGCATCAGCCCCTTCATAAATTGCATTTGCTACGTCAGTAACCTCAGCTCGAGTTGGAGTTGGATTTTCAATCATTGATTCTAACAGGTGAGTAGCAACAATAGATCTTACTCCATGTTTAGCGCAATTAGACATAATCTTTCTTTGTATATTAGGTAAATTTGATAGATCGGTTTCAATTCCTAGGTCTCCTCGCGCAACCATTACGGCATCTGAGACTTTACAAATATCTTCAATGTTAGCTAGACCTTCCCTGTCTTCTATTTTAGAAATAATTTTTACCTTTTTACCTTGCCTTTTCATGACAGCCTTTAAGTCATCTATATCAGAAGCATCTCTCACAAAAGACAAAGCAATAAAATCTACGTTTTCTTTTAAGCCAAATAGAATATCTCGCTTGTCCTTTTCAGTTACCGAAGGTAAATTAATTCTTATACCTGGAAGGTTTACATGTCTTTTACTGCCAAGCTTTCCTCCGTCAAGCACTGTACATTCCAATTCATTTTTTGTCTTTTTAAGAACTTTAAAGTTCAGTAAGCCGTTATCTAAGCTAATTAAAGTCCCAACATTGACACTTTGAATTAATTCATCGTAATGCACCCTAATTGAAGTGGTCTCAACATCCACATCATCTCTAATAGTAAAAGAGACTAGCTGTCCTGGTTCTAGGTTAACAACCGAAGAGGTGTCTCCAGTTCTTATTTCTGGACCTTGAGTGTCCAATAATATGCCTACAGGATTTTTTACTTCTTCGTTTAATTTTTTTATTCGATCAATAACTTTCTTTGCGTTTTTATGGTCTGAATGAGACATGTTTAAACGGGCTACATTCATTCCTGCTTTGTAAAGCTTCTTAAGACTAGAGTAAGTTTCAGTAGCTGGCCCGATAGTGCAGATTATTTTTGTTCTCTTGAGATTCATTAAGAGTGCGGATTCTACTGAAGTTAATTTTAAATGCCATAAAAAAAAACAGGCTCCGAAGAGCCTGTTTTTATTAAACAAGACTAAAAACGATATCTTAAGTCTACTCCCATTATTCTTGGAGGTAGAGCTGTAACAGATTTTCTGTAGTTTGTTTCGTGGTCCCCTGTGCTTAGAGCATAGTAATTATCATTATCAAATAAGTTACTTATATATGCTCTCACTGAAGTTGCACCATCATTACTGTACCAAGAGATGTTTAAATTAGTAGTTTCTCTTGAAGAAATCTCATCTAAAGGTCTTTGAACACCTGAAGCAGAGAATTCACCTGTGTAGGAATGACTCAACAACCACCATAATGGTCCTACAGGAGAATCCATCTCATAAGTCACCCTAACAGTGTGCTTAATTTCAGGAATACCTTTCAACGGTCCTCCTTTAAGATTTACAGTGTAATCTTCTGCAAAACTTGGATCATCAACCGTACATCCAACATATCCTTGAGTACATAGACCAAAAACTGGTACTGGATTTACCGGATCATCTACAGTAAATACGTTGTAGTCCTCTCCATATTCAGTTTCAGTGTAACTAAAGTTCGCAGCTATATTAAGCCTATCACTTGCTTGATATTGGATTTCTGTTTCAAAACCTTTGTTAGTAATTCCATCTGCATTTGAAACAAACTGAGCTCCCGCTCCCCTAATTGGATCAAACTGATCTAGCTGATCTTGGTAACCGTCATATTTATATTGATAGATAGAAGCAAATATTTGTAGCGTATCATCTAAGTGAAGTCCTTTATATCCAATCTCTACTGCTTCCACTTCTTCTTGATCATAAGATACTAGACGAAGATCGTCTCCAATTGGAACACCAAATTCATCTCTTACATCATCATATTGACCGGAGACACCTAATGCGTATCCTCCAGATCTAAAGCCAGTAGTTACAGAGAAGTACCATAGTTGATAATCATTAGGCTCATAGTCAAGATTTATCCTAAAGTTAGTATCGCTCCATTTATCTTTATCTTGAACAAGCCTTCTATAACTATAAGGTATACCTTGTCCTAGCCTAAGAGGTGTAGCACAGTCACTCGCAGTAATATCACAAGTTGGAGTAATAGGATTATTAGGGTCAATAGATAGTGAATAAATAGCATTCGCAGGAATTAAACCAGCTCCAGCTGCAGCAGTCCATTGTGCTACCAGTGCAGGATCATAGTTATAAGAAGCAGCACCCATAGCTACGTTTGTAGCAGCTAATGCCGTAACTCCTTGACTTCCAAGGGCAGCAAAAGGTGCACCTGTTAAAAGGTTTAAAGCAGGAAGATAAGGCGCTAATGCACTTGCAAATAACTCCGTGTATCCACCAGCATTTTCAGAAGCTCCTTTCTCATCCTCTGCATACCTTGCACCCAAAGTAAGCGCAAATTCATCATTTATTTGCCAAGTTCCTTGAGTAAAGACAGCATAAGCATCATTTTGGACTTCATTTTTATGTCCATAAACTCTCCCTAAAGAATCTCCGCCCCATCTACCGGTCACAGTTCTTCCTAAAACAACACTATCTTCATTAACATGAGGAGCTGTTGCCCATGTTCCGTAAGGATTTGTTGCGCCAAAAAGACTCATCATGTTTATGGATGGTATAAATGGTAATCCAGGAAGAGCTAATTCAATTCCTGTAGCATCTGCAAGTGTTCCCCAAGGAGTGTCAAGTACACCATAATTAGCTGCATTTAATATATAAGGAGCATTATTAGATAATGAATAAGTTTGTTGTCTATTCTCATCCATAAAGAATACACCTGAAGTTACTTCAATATTATCGGCAAGCATCCAATTCAAATTAAGCTCATGTGTTGTCATATGAACATCTTCACGTACTGTTGTTCTATACTGAGAAAAGGTCGTATTATTGGTCTCGTCTTGATCAATATTAAAATCATAGTTGTAATCAACCTTTCCATATAGATAGGTTAAGGTCATTTCATCGTTGATGTCCCAAGTGAAATTAAGTTGCTGACCTTCATGCTCAAATCTTTCTCTATTTGATGCACAAGCTGGAGGGCCGTAAGGAAAATCATTACATCCTGCATCATGGTTTACATCCACGTCATATGTTCCTATTACGGAAGGGGCATCGCCTCTGCCATACATTGGATTCATTCTTTGTGGAAAACCTATAATATCAACACCCGGTCTTCTTGGGGCACCGTAAGCCACTTGACCAGTTATACTATTAGTAAATTTCATAGCTCCTGGAGTATCAGCTGTAACAGCCCTTAATCCATATACAGCATCAGTTGTATTTCTAGTTCCTCTGTTAGCTCCATATCCTTCATTTAATAAAATTCTATTACCTATAATTCTATCTGAAAGTCTATCGTTTGCTCTGATTTGAAGACTCATATCATCATTAATATTCCATAATAGAGTCATGGCAAAATTCTGATCATCTAATGAGTCAGTATCAGGGCCAGTTCCGATATTTTTTTGAACACCATCTCTATCTGAAGTCATTCCTGTAAATCTGTAGGCAATACTGTCACTAATAGGAGCTGAACTCATTAAGTAATACTGCTCCATACCATAGTCACCTAGAATAGTTCTTACTTCTCCTTCGGCCTCAAAAGTAGGTTTTTTAGTGATGTAGTTGATAGCACCACCGATTGAGTTACGACCATATAGTGTTCCTTGTGGTCCACGAAGCACCTCAATACGTTCTACGTCGTAAAGATAGCTTTCACCAGCTGCTATACCGAAGTCAGGTGAATAAATGCCATTATAGTAAGTCGCAACACCTGGATCTCCACCAAGTGCCCTAAAGTTACGACCAACACCTCTAATTCTTACATCGTAAGCATCTCTTGTCGTAGCCGGCAATTGATCCATTAAATCATTGGCGCCTTGCATTCCTAAATCTTCAATTAATGAAGCATCGAATGCTGTTATAGACATAGAAGTATCAGAAACAGTAGAAGTTCTCTTTTCTGCTGTTACTGTAATTTCTTCGATTCCTCCTCTATCTTTTTCTTCCTCTTCATCAGCAAATACGCCGAAAGAAAAAGAAACAGCAAGAGTAAGACAGGCTAAATTTATAAGTTTTGACATGGTATCCTCCCCAAATGCAGACTTTACTGCGTTTTTTAAATTCCATTTAACGGAAAAGGTTCCATTTTTTCCGTTTCATGCGCAATTTAGCATGATTTAAATAAAGCATGCAAGAAAAAAAACAGGCTCCTAAGAGCCTGTTTTAATGTTATCTAATTCTTAGAATTTATATCTTAAATCTACCCCATAAATTCTAGGTGATAATGGAGAGACAGTTTTTCTAAAATTCTGCTCATCACTTGAAGTTCCAAGTGCGTAATAGCTTTCTTCATTAAATAAGTTATTAACATAAGCTCTTACAGAGAAATTACCGTCTTCACTCCACCAAGAGGCACTCAAATTAGTCACTTCTCTCGAAGGAATCTCATCTAAGGCTCTCTGAACACCAGATGCTGAAAACTCACCTGTATAAGAATGGCTTAATACATACCAGATTGGTCCAAACATACTGT
Organism: Gammaproteobacteria bacterium; assembly: GCA_004214065.1. Lineage (GTDB taxonomy): Bacteria > Pseudomonadota > Gammaproteobacteria > Magnimaribacterales > Magnimaribacteraceae > Magnimaribacter. Next base: position 25,320 of record SGZM01000008.1, read on the forward strand.
CTCTTTCGTAGGTCATTCTGACTGTGTGTTTAATTTCAGGGATACCCTTCAAAGGACCTCCTTTCAAATTAACAGTGTAATCCTCTACAAAAGATGGATCATCAGTTGAACACCCAACAAAGCCTTGAGTACAAAGTCCAAATACAGGTACTGGGTTTTCAGGATCGTCAACAGTAAGTACAACATAGTCTTCACCATATTCTGTTTCTGTGTAACTGAAGTTTCCTGCTAGAGTTAATTGATCTGTTGCGGCGTAGTAAAGTTCCATTTCAAAACCTTGGTTCGTAATACCGTCTGCGTTATCAACAAATTCGGCTCCTGCTCCTCTAATAGGGTCGAATACTTCAACTTGGTCTTGATAACCATCGTAGGTGTATTTATATATAGAAGCAAAAATTTGGAGAGTATCATCTAAATGCAGCCCTTTATAGCCCAGCTCAACAGCAGCCACTTCTTCTTGATCATAAGAAGTAAGGATACTTCCCGTTCCGTCAGGTATGCCGTTTGCATCTCTTGAATCGTCTCTAGCACCTGAGATACCAAGACCATATCCACCGGATCTGTAACCTGTTGTATATGAAAGATACCAAAGTTGGTAATCATTAGGACTGTAATCAAGGTTTACCCTAACATTAGTATCACTCCATTTATCTTCTCCAGGAATGGTACTCGTATAACTGTATGGTATACCTTGACCAGTTCTTAGTGGAGTTGCACAAGAAGTTGCTGTAATTTCACAATTAGGTGTTATTACATTCGCAGTATCTAAAGACAGGGGATAAACTGCGTTAGCTGGAACTAAACCAGCACCTGCTGCAGCTGTATATTGAGCAACTAATGCAGGATCGAATGCAAATGAAGCATTACCCATAGCTACGTTAGTATGAGCCATAACCGAAGCATCAGCCCCTACAGGAATATAAGGAGCACCGGTCAGTAAATTAACGACAGGTAAGAAACCAGCCAAAGTATTGGCATAAAGTTCAGCATATCCGCCTCTAATTTCGACTGCCTCTTTTTCATCTTCGGCATATCTTGCTCCTAAAGTTAGAGCAAACTCGTCATTAATAGTCCATGTTCCTTGAGTAAAGACAGCGTACGCATCGTTTTGGATTTCATTTGTGTGTCTATAAACATCTCCTCTAGGATCACCTGACCACCTACCACTAACAGTAGATCCTGCAGGTGCATCACCCAACCTAACATGAGGAGTTAGCGCATCTGAAGGCCAACCCAATAATGCCATCACACTAGGATCAAATCCTAGAGGAATTCCAGTTAAGGCTGTAACAGTACCTAACGGGGTGTCTAAGAGACCATAATTAGCAGCTTGCAGAATATTTGGAACATTATTAGTTAAAGAGTAATCTTGCTGTCTATTTTCATCCATAAAGAAGACACCTGAAGTTACTTCAATATCTTCACCAATCATCCAGTTAACATTGATTTCATGTGTGCTCATGTGCACGTCTTCTAGAACAGTGGTTCTGTATTGAGAGAAGTCACTGTCGATATTATCTAGATCAATATTAAATGTGTAGTTGTAATCCACATAACCATATAGATAAGTAACCTGAACTTGATCATTCACATCCCAAGTAAATTTACTTTGTATACCTTCATGCTCAAACATCTCATGATTACGAGAGCATCCTGGAGGGCCGTAAGGCCAGTCTCCACAACTTTCATTATTATTATTTACGTTAAAAGTTCCAAGCGTATCAGGCCCTGTATGACCATAGGCCGGGTTAAAACGCCAAGGGAACCCTGTAATATCTACACCCGCCCTTCTAGGAGCTCCATAACCTATCGACCCATTAATGGGATTTACAAACTTAACAGCACCAGGAGTTGTTGCTGTTGCTTTTCTTAATCCATAAACGGCATCAGTTGTATTTCTAGTTCCTCTATTATTGGCATATCCTTCATTTAGCAATACACCTGAACCTATAATCCTATCTGATATCCTGTCATTTGCTCTGATTTGAAAGCTCATCTCATCATTAATGTTCCAAAGAAGAGTCATAGTATAGTTTTGGTCGTTTGTAGAATTAGAGTCAGGTCCATTACCAATGCTCTTTTGAGTACCATCACGTTTTTCTGTTGCTGCAGTAAATCTGTAAGCAAGATTATCGGTAACAGGTGCTGAACTCATTAGGAAATATTGTTCCGTACCATAATCTCCTAGAACCGTCCTGACTTCCCCTTCTGGTTCAAAAGTAGGTTTTTTAGTGATGTAGTTGATAGCACCACCGATTGAGTTACGACCATATAGTGTTCCTTGTGGTCCACGAAGCACCTCAATACGTTCTACGTCGTAATAATTATTCTCTGAAGCGGCAATACCAAAGTCAGGTGAATAAATACCATTATAGTAAGTAGCAACACCCGGATCTCCACCTAGTGCCCTAAAGTTACGACCAACACCTCTAATCCTTACATCGTAAGCATCTCTCGTCGTAGCAGGTATTTGATCCATAAGATCATCGGCATTTTGCATTCCTAAGTCTTCTAACAGAGAAGAATCAAAAGCCGTTATTGACATAGAAGTATCAGAAACAGTAGAAGTTCTTTTTTCTGCCGTTACTGTAATTTCTTCGATACCACCCCTTTGCCTTTCTTCTTCTTCATCAGAAAAGACAGACATAGGAATAAATATAAATGTGGCTAAAATTAAGCCAAAGATAGATTTCATTTTCATTATTTTCTCCCAATTCTTTTACGTTTCTCCAAAACATAAAAGAACAATAATTCTTCTGAAATCCTTTTCCGATAGCCCATAATGCCCAAATTTACTAATTTAGGCAAACTTTTAATACTTTGATTTTTTAGAATTTGTAGATAAGAGGAAAACTATTATTTTTCAGTTATTTTAGCTTTTGAAAATAAATAAACAGTTGGGATTGCAGTAATCAACATCAACAATATCGGTGCTCCAATAAACTTAAAGCTTACCCAGGTATCAAAGGAAGTAAAATAAATAAAATAAGTATTAATCAACCCTATAAAAATAAAGCCAAAAGTAAAAATAAAGGTTAATTTCTTCAATAGTTCATTAGGTATATCGTTAACTTTATCCCCTCCTAGAGAAAAAAGGGTCTTGAGAACTATTGGGCCCTTCATAGAGTAGCTAACGATTAATATTAAGCTAAAAAGCCAATAAACTATTGAAAATTTCCACTGTAGAAATAAAGGATCCCGAAGCAGGATAGTTGCGAGACCAAAAGGGATAATTAAAAGCCATGAAACAAATAATAATTGAGAGACTTTACCAATTGTAATTTTCTCCAATACAACTTGTATAGAGACATAAGCTATCAACATATAAGACAAGGCGATAAAACTCTTAGTAAAGATATAAACAGGAAAAATAAGTGCCAACATAGTTATTGGATTATTTAACAATTTACTTATTTTTTTTAAGACCATATCTTATTGTTTTAAATGAGGCGTCAAGCTTTTATATACATAGTCTGCAATTAAAGGTTGTGCTTTTTCATTGGGATGTATTCCGTCTCTAAACATGAGTTCAGAGTTTAAAGCCACATTCTCAAGCATGAAAGGAATTAATTCTACCTGACTATCTCTGGCGATATCAGAATAAATCGATTCAAAACTCTCTTGATATCTTTTTCCATAGTTAGGAGGTATTTTTATCTGCATCAGAAGGACTTTTACGTTTTCATTTTTAGCCATTGAAATCATAGCCTCAAGATTTTGTTTAACCTTAAGGGGTGGATAACCTCGTAAAGCATCATTGCCCCCTAACTCCAATAAAATATAAACAGGCTGGAATTCTTCAATAATTCGTTTTAACCTAACAAGCCCCCCTCCTGTTGTTTCTCCAGATAGGCTTTTATTAATAATTTGAAACTTTATTTTATTAACATCAAAGATTTCTTGCAGGGCTACAGACCATTGCTTATCAGACGACATACCGTACCCTGCACTGATACTATCGCCATATATCAATAGATTTGGATAGTCTTTATTGGCAAAAAGAATATTACTAATAAGTATTAACAAGAAAATGTAGAAATTCTTATAGTGCATGTTATCTCAATATTTTTTTACAATTATTATAGATTAAGAATAAATCTTGTTTAAAGATTAAGAGGTGTTATGGTAGACTAATACACCTAATACGCAATCATTCCTTTTAATTTACGCATTAAATATTTAAGTAAATCTTATTTATACATGATCCTAATAACAAAAAATTTAAGAAAAGAAGTTCCTTCTGGAGAAACAAATTTAGTCATATTAGATGACATTAATTTCAGTCTCGAGGAAGGGAAATCATTGGCAATAACAGGACCATCTGGATCTGGTAAATCAACCTTATTAGGTCTCCTAGCTGGTCTTGATACTGCCACAAGTGGAGAGATTTTATTAGACGGAATTAAGATAAATTTACTTAATGAAGAAGAAAGAGCAATACTCAGGAAAGATAAGGTGGGTTTTGTATTTCAATCTTTCGAATTATTGCCCAGTCTCACTGCCCTAGAAAATGTAATGTTACCTTCAGAATTAAAATCAGAAAATGATCCTCAACAGAGGGGAGAATATTTTCTTGATAGAGTTGGTCTTACAGATAGAAAAAATCATTACCCGAATCAACTTTCAGGAGGCGAACAGCAAAGAGTGGCTATTGCAAGAGCTTTTGCCTGTTCGGCCAAAATATTATTTGCCGATGAGCCAACCGGTAATTTAGATCCAAGAAATGGTAAGTTAGTTTCTGATCTCTTATTTGAAGTGAACTCTGAAACCGATAACGCATTAGTAATAGTTACACATGACCAAGATTTAGCTTCTCAATGCGATAAAAAAATAGAACTAAAGCTCGGCAAGATAGTAGATTAATGCTGGCAACTCTATCTATTAAGCTCTTTATTAGAGAAATTCGATCAGGTTACCTTACTTCAATGCTGCTCTCATTAGTGCTTGCTGTAACTATTGTTTCTGGTATATCTCTTTTCACAGATCGGCTTGAAAAGGTTCTTAGTTCAGAAACAAAAGAGTTCTTGGGTGGAGATTTAAAATTTGAATCTAACGAAGATGCCATTAAAGATTCTCTAAAAATATTAAATTTAGATAAATCTAAAACCTCAGAAATGGCTGTATTTGCTTCAGTTATCTTCTCAGAAGAGGAAATGCAACTCAGCTCAATAAAGGCTGTAGATAATTCTTATCCACTTATTGGAGAACTTGAGCTCCAAAATAAATCCGGAACTTATAAAACAAAACAAAACCCCGATCAGGGAACTTTATGGATAGATGAACGATTAAAAAATCTTTTATCGCTTGAATATGGAGATAATATTTATTTAGGAGATGCAACTTTTGTGTTGGCAGCAAGCATAATTTACGAGCCTGATAGAGGTTCAACAAATTTTGCATTTGCACCTAAGACAATAATGAACATAAGTGATTTAGCTGCAACTAATATCATCCAACCTGGCAGCAGAGTTGAATACAATTATCTATTTACAGGTTCTGAGGAAGAAATCAGTCTAATAAGGGAAACCTTAGAAGAAAATAAGAACCAAGGTGATGATATAGAATCTTTAAGTTCAGATAGTAGTGCCTTAGGAAGAACTATAGATCGTTCAGAAAATTTCTTTTTGCTTGGTGGTTTAATAGCCGTTTTACTTTCAGCCTGTACTATAGGAATTTCTTCACAGAGATTTGCAAGAAGACATATTAGCTATGTTGCTATCCTTAAAACACTAGGTATGAATCAATTCCAAATTCGAGGTCTTTATTTGCTACTCTTCTTCTACACTACTCTATTGACACTCTTCTTAGGGTTAAGTTTTGGATGGGTTTTGCAATCTAACTTCATCAGTCTCATGGATTCGTATTTTCCCACTGAACTGCCGCCGCCTAGTTTCTACCCTCTTCTAATTACTTGCTTAACAGTTTTAATTTGCCAATTTGGATTTATATATCCACATATATCAAAGTTATTAGATATTTCTCCTATGCGTGTTCTGAAAAATGATATAACTTTTAATCAAAACACATTACCCATTTTTATTATGGGGTTATTCGCTTTCTTATTTCTTCTTTATGTATACACAAATCAAATAGCCTTATCTTTAATAATTTTTACAGGAGTAATCTTTTTTTCATTTATTGGTATAGGTTCCATATATTTATTACTCGGAAAGAAGAAGTTAGGCTTAGGAGCACAAGATGCTGTGAGTCTAGCGCTATCTGAACTTAGGAGAAGAAAATTAAGCAATTCTTTTCAGATTTTTGCCTTTACTGTGGCAATTGGCCTAAGTTTAATCACCTTCTCTGCAAGTAAAAACCTATTAGGCAGTTGGCAAGATTCTATTCCTGACAATTCACCAAATAACTTCGCAATCAACATAACTAAGGAAGATAAAGATTCAATGGAATTATTCTTGTATGAAAAAGAGATAGAAATAAATTTATTCTATCCTGTAGCTAACGCTCAGATTCTCAGAAAGAATAATGAGGAGAACATCATAGACAGGAACTTTAATATTACTTGGCTAGAAGATCTTCCGGAACAGAATGAAGTAGTAAAAGGAATTTGGTTTCAAAATGATACCAAAAATGGAATTTCCATATCGGATGAAATATCTGAGCGTTACGACCTCAATTTGAATGATGAAGTCATCATTCAAATGGAAGATGGTTCGTTAGAAACTTATATCCAAAGCATTAGGGCTGTAGACTGGGAAAGCTTCTCCCCTAATTTTTTTGTCATTGGTCATCCCTCCTTATTTGAAGAAAGATCATCAACATACATAACATCCTTCTACATTCCCAAATCCAAACAAAAGGTTGCAGCAGAATTAATGCGGGAATTTAGAACTGTTTCAGTCTTTTCAGTTGAAGAATTGATAAAACAAGTTAGAGATATAGTTAATCAGGTTACTAAGGCTTTAAACTCGATATTATTACTAACGTGCCTGAGTGCATTATTTTTAGCTTTTTCGGCTTTACAAGATGGATTTGATCAAAGGAGACATCAATCAGCAATACTTAGAACTTTAGGGGCAACAGGAAAGTTAGTCAAAACGTCCTCGTTAATAGAGTTCTCCATACTTGGAGTAGTATCGGGGCTTCTGGGTTCAATGATAGCTCATACTGGAGTTTACTTTATAGAAACCAAAGTATTTCAAACGATTCCTGGCTTTTATCCTGAAATATGGGTCATGGGGCCAATTATTGGAATAGTTATAGTATCCGGTTTATGTCTCTATCTCGTTAATGGCTTGATGAAACAATCCCCTAAAGAACTTTTAAGCCAATAGACATAAAAAAACCTGCACAAGGCAGGTTTTTTTATTTGACTAATATTTAGTATGCACCAAATCTCTTGGTGAACGAAATACCACCCATTCTGGGAAGAGTCGGTACAACAGATCTTAAGAAACCCTGAGTCTCATCATCTGTTGACATATTTCTCACACCAATTTCATCCAACACATTATTGATAAAGAACATAAGCTCTAAATCACCTTCATCATTAGTCCATGTAGCTTTAACATCTAAACGACTAAATGATGGAGAAACGTCATAAGGTAATGCTGCATCTGACCATATAATTGAATCAGTCCAAGACCAACCAACTAAATAATCAATTGAACCGCCATTAACTTCTTGAGTGTAGTTAGAATACAGAGACATTTTATTCTGAGGTATTCTTTCCATTTTCACTCCATTAATAGGTCTTTCTCTTTCTTTAATAGAATATAAAGAACCCGGTGCATTTGGATTATTAACCTCAATAACACCTTCATTACCAAACGCATCAACTATCTCTTCTGAATATCTAGCATCTGTATAACTGTAATTACCACCAATGATCCAATTAGGCTCTGGCATATAAATCACTTCTAATTCAAAACCATTAGTTTCTGCTTCTGGGTAACCAATAACAGAAGTACTGACTCCTCCTAAGAAACTCTGAGATTCAAATTGACCATGTATGTTTTCGTAAACATATTGATAAGTTGAAGCATTTATTTGCAACGTGTTATCCATATATGAACCTTTATGTCCTAATTCATAAGAAGTAACATTCTCTGAATCATACGATGGAAAAGCAGAGAAATAACCTAGGTTAAATCCACCAGCCCTGTGACCTGTGGTAACTGATAGATACCACAAAGCATTATCGGTAGGAGAATAATCGATATTTACTCTATAGTTTGATTCTTCAAACTCTCTCTCCATTGATCTATAGAAAGAACGAGAATAAGGAACACCTTTAAATCTAATAATCTCATTACCAGTTGGTGTTCCGTCTGCATTTAATGCTCCAGTAGAAACGTTATAGGCTAATAGATTTGCAGCAGTTAACTCAGCTTCGTTGTATTGAACTAAGTTTTCTTCAGCTATCTTTTCGTCTTCACTATAAGACCCGCCTAATGTTATAGCCCAAGTATCATTAATTTGATATTCGGTTTGAAAATAAACAGCATAAGCGTCTGTTTTGTTTTCAGTTTGCCATATAAATGTTGATCCAGGTGAAGGATTTGGACCTGCAGTTAGAACTGCATTTTCACCATCCCATGGACCTGAAACAATACATACCTGAGTCAATGCAGGATCAGAAAAGTCTGGTACTGGTGCAGCTCCTAAGAGACTAGCAACTCCACAACCAAAATCCCTAGCAGTATACGCATCAGCAGTTGTTGTATAAGCTGGTACAGTTGGATTTGCACCTCCGAAAGCACCAATTGCAGTAAGCATTAGGACTTGTCTAGATGCATCAGCTGGAGCTGCACCCGCAGCTACTGAACCATAATTAGCAGGCTGTGAATAACGAGCATCTCCGTTAGGATTAAAGAAGTCTAAATCTTGATCTATCTCTTCATGATATTCGAATAGGCCACCTACAAAACTCCAGTCATCGGTAATATCCCAAAAAACTTGGATTTCATTTTGCCAGTTTTCGTTCTCTTGCATGGCATGAAACTGTTCATCGTATAAAGGATTACCTGTTCTATCGTCATCCGTTATTCTTGTGTAAAGGTAATCTGTATAAGATCCAATGTACTTAAGTGTTAAATTATCTTGAACATCCCAAGTGTAATTTATAGTTCCAGCTTGATGGTCAAAATACTCATCATTGTATCCATTCGTAGAGGTAACAAGGTCATCACCATCCAAGGATGGGATACTTTTACCATCTCCCAGCATAGTAGCTGCCAGGATATTAGAGTCATATCCGTAAGCAAAGTTTGGACTAACACCTGTACCAGCAAAAAGAGCAGGATCTACACCAGGAACTAGGAACTGACCATGTCTTGTTATTCCTTTATGATTAAAAGTAAATATTTCATAACCAGGAGTAGCACAATTAGCAACAGTTCTATCAGTCAAGCTAGAGCAAGCAACTGAAGGATCAACAGGTCTATAACCATGAACCATCAAATCATTTCTTCTTACATTCCCACCATATTCACTTGTGGTAAGTAATCCAGCTCCTTGAGCAGAACTTATAATTCTTCCGTAACTTCTTTCGTTACCTCTAATATCAAAAGTATGATTATCATTTTCCCATCTAAGGGCGAGTGTATAGTTTTCATCCTCATAACTATCTAAATCTTCACCTGCTCCTAAATCTTTAATAACACCATCACGACTTCTGTTAACTACAATTACTCTTGCGCTTAAATTATCTGTGATTCCACCGTTAATAAAACCGTAAGCTTCTGCCATTCCATAGCTACCTGTTAAAGTTCTTACTTCAGCAGCAAAATCTTGTGAAGGTTTTTCTGTTATAAAGTTAACGGCTCCACCAATACTATTTCGACCATACAAAGTTCCTTGAGGTCCTCTTAAGATCTCAATCCTTTCAATGTCATAGAGTCCGTTATCAGTTGACGCAATACCAAAATCTACTGAATAAGCGCCATCTACATATGTACCGACTCCAGGATCTCCTCCTAAAGCTCTAAACATACGCCCAATACCTCTAATAGAAATATCATAAGGCTGAATAGTCGTAGCAGGTATGTAGTTTTGAAGGTCTTCTTGGTTCCTCAAGTTTAAAGATTCAATGAGAGTAGAATCAAATGCTGTTATTGAAATTGCAGTATCTTGTATAGAAGACGCTTGACGTTCGGCAGTAACAATTACCTCTTCGATTCCTCCTTTCTCTTCATCAGCGGATAAATAGAAAAGCGGTGATAAGGCAAAAGATATAAAAAAGATAAACTTTTTCATGAAACCTCCCCAAAAGTTTCCATCAGAGAACTAATCCTTAGTCATTCTGAAGTAATTTGTTTATCTAAAAATTCCTTTTTTAGAAAATATAGATAACAAAATACCCCTATTTTTGTCATCTATCAAGAAGAATTTAGAGGAAATAAAAGGCCATAAAAAAAGCAACTAAATTATTTATCCCATGAATTGCAATAGGTAGTCCTAAAGATTTATAAGCCATCCTGATATAGCCCAAGAAAATACCGAATAAAAATAATATAAATAAAATTTTAACTTCGTATTGAAAATGAATGATGGTCCATAAGAAACTGCTCATGCTAACGGCCCCCCACGCACCTAATCGTGTTCTGCTAAGCTGAGAAAAAAGAAAACCTCTAAAGATAAATTCTTCCACTATAGGTGCAATAATTAAAACAGATATAAGACTAAGTATAATTGGCTCAGATAACATAAAGTCTATAAAGCCTTGTGGCATCTCAATGCCCAATACCAGCATGTAAACTTCTTCAAGAGCTATGAAAATAGCCAAGATAAAGACACTGAGATAAAGATCTTGTTTTTTAAACTTCAATAAACCCAAATCAGAGTATGGAATATTTCTAACATTCATACGCCATAAGATGAAAACCACAAGAGCACTCATGGAAAATATAGATATCAAATTATCTGCTATGGGATGCATACTAACGACACCCATATAAGACATATCAACCATAACGGGATTCTCATAAACCCAATCTCCTAAGGAATTAACGACAAATGCAAAGGGTATTGGAATGAGATTGAGTGAGAGAAAAATAAATAAAATTGCCCACCAACTACTGAAATATTTTATATCATTAAGGTCTTTCATTTAGAAAAGATACATCAACTGAATGTGAAAGAGAAGGAGCCCAGCTTCCTTGCCAGGCTCCCAGTCTAGGGGATTTGTTTATAAACTTTTGGGGAGAAAGTTATTTAAACATGACAATTGTAGAAAGGTTATGCAACAAACCTCGTGACATATTGTGACTTTTTAGAAAAAACTAAAAAATTATTTAAAGATTAGAACCCAATAAAGCTTTAAAGTTATTTGAATAAAATTTTTGTTTGTTCTCTTCGCTAGTCTCTAACATAGTTTTTTCAAATCGTGTTATGGGGTCATCAGTTCCTTCATGATGCGGATAGTCTGATGCGAACATTAATAAATCTGAAGCTCCAGATTCTAAAAGCCATCCAATGTCCTCGCCAGGAAAAGGGGTAATCTTGATATGTTTTTGCACATACTCAGAAGGAAGCATTTTAACTCCAGATAGATCCTGAAGCCTTCTAAAGGCTCTATAGGATTGGTCAAGATGCTTCATCCAAGAAATAATCCACGAAGCACCTAGTTCTACAACTCCAATTCTTAGCAATGGAAACCTATCGAAAACACCATCAAAGATCATAGAAGCTAAGAATAGTTCTGCGTTGTAAGAAATACCCATATAGGCTAATGCATCTCGAGGTGCATCTCCCTCCTTATGCGGAGGCACTTCACTGCCGTTATTATAAAAAGATAAAGGGACAGGATCCCAGCTATTATCTGCTCCAACATGGAGAGTAATAGTAATGTCATTATCTTGTATGGTTTTCCAAACAACATCAAAATCTGGATGAGTGAAAGCTTTTGTACCTTCAGGAGCTATAGTATCTATCAAGATCACTTTAGACCCTTGTTGAATGGATTGTTTCAAGATATTCAATGCTACCTCCTCGCCATAAGAAAATGGTATATAAGCTGCCCCGAACATTCTTTTATCAACACTGCAAAACTCTGCCATTCCTTTGTTTAGAGCTTCAACTCCACCCAGAATAACCTTTGGTTCTTTAGCAGCCAGAACTTGGTCAAAAGCGCTTGTAGGAAAAACTAGATGGGCCTTAAATCCAAGAAGATCATTGGCTAGCTTTCTTTCTTCAGCATTAAAAGCTCCTAAGCCATCCCAGCCTTTGTGCTTCCATCCCATGAATTCTTCTTTTGCTTTCTCTAGAACATCAGGTGAGTTTTGTCTTTCTTCAAAACCCTTAATGGCATTATCAATACGTAAGCGCACATCTTTATCACCCTCAGCTATAGGCTCTAGCTTATCTTGAATGGATTTGTCAGCAAATTGATGAATCCAATCGGGATGCTCCATCATATGTGTGTCAGCATCAAAAATATCATCTCTATGCGCGTAAACCATTTTTATCCCCTGATGTTTTAATCTAGTCCAAATAAGCTATGCACTTAATTTCAATTTTTAAGTCTGGTGAAACCAAGCCCGAAGTTCCAACTAATGTTTGACTAACTTCGGGTTTGCAGCCGTAAATTCTTTCTCTCTCTGAAAAAAGATCTGAAACATTATCCATAACCTCTTGAACATCGGTTACAAACCAAGTTTCATCGATCACATTGTCTAAACTTGCATCATATTGACTAAGTATATGTTGAATATTTTTATAACAACTTATCATCTGATCTTTTATATTATCTGAAACGCTTCCATCTTCTTCGGTAGCTATTTGTCCTGCCAGAGTTAAGACATTACCCGCCAACACTCCTTGAGAAAAAAAGTCAGCATAAGGACCTTCTCTAAATAATTTTTTTGTAACCATAATAATTAATAAATTTGATAGATTTCATTAAACTATAGACTAATTTATTGATCCTTTAAAAAAAAATTAAATAAATTGAATATTGATAAAGAAAAACCAACCGCACTAATAACCGGATTCTCTTCTGGAATAGGTTTAGCTTATGCTAAATATCTTGCCTCAAAAGATTGGAATCTTGATCTAATTTCTTACAACAAATCTCGAGCTGAAGAGGCACTTCTAGAATTAAATCATGCGCGCACAAATGTATATTTAAAGGATTTATCAAAACCTGAGTCTATTATGGAATTAACCCAGACAATACAAGCTCCTGATTTAATTGTTGCCAATGCGGGTATTACTAAATTTGGAGAAGCCGGATCTTTTACCTCAAAAGAAAAAAAGGATCTTTTCTACCTTTTGTGTAACGGTGTAATTGACTTAATAGAGGCTTACTTACCTGAAATGGAGAAAAATAAAAATCCAAGAATAGTAATAATTTCCAGTATCGGTGCTATTACTCCTATGCCTAAATCCTCTATCTATGCCGCAGCAAAATCAGCCATACATTCTTACGGGCAATCGCTTTCAAAAGAAATGAGTCAAAAGGGTATTTCAGTCACTGTTAGTTTACCAGGCTATGTAAGAACCGAGGCACATAAAAAAGCTGGATTAGATCATCTTAAGGAAAAAGTACCCGGATGGATGTGGATAGAAGCCGATCAAGTTGTAAGGGAAACAGAGAAAGCTTCTTTAAAAGGAAGTTCAAGTGTCATTCCAGGTATTGTGTACAAACTGGTTAGACCTTTTCTGCAAATGTCCCTTGCTAATAGGCTTTGGAATAAAATAACTAGAAGGAAGTCTTAAAGTCTGGATTCTATAAATTTCTTGATATCTATTGCAGTAGTTTCTGGGGCTTCATACATAGGTAAATGACCTATGTTGGGATAAATCTTTAACTCTACGTCATTTAAATATTCTCGAAAAATAAATGAAGATTCAAAGGGAATAATATTATCCTCTCTTCCATGAATAACTAAAGTAGGAGCTTTTATAGATTTTAAAATATTTGGATCTTCTTGATACCCTCTCCTATCTCCAAACATAGAAAGAATTGCTTTCCGTGAACCTTCTAAAAGAACCAGGTCATGAAATTGATTTGCCAGTTTTTCTGTTGCTATTTTCTCATCAAAAACAGAAGCTTTTAATCCTTGAGTGGCAAAAAATTTAGGGGTGTAATATGAAAGGACAAAGTTTGTTAGATTAGATCTCATGAGTCTCCAGACCCAAGGAGTTTCTCTTCTTTGGCTCTCTATATTTTCTCTTTCTTCTTTGCTTAAAACGCTGCTGGAAGCCAAAAGAATTAGCGAATCTATATTTTCTGGAAAAAGTAATGTATATCTCCATGCCACTCCTCCTCCCATAGAGTTTCCAGCTATTGAAAAATTGGAGATATTTAGATGGTCAATTACCTGATTCACAGTTTTAATAAAACTATCAGTGGAGTAATCTCCCGAAGGTATAGAACCAGTTAAACCAAAACCTGGTAGATCTATGCTGACAAGTCTAAAATCTTTACTTAGTAAGGGTACTAATCTTTCAAAATTAAATAGCGAGCCATTGAAACCATGAAGAAAAACTATAGTAGGAAGACTGGGATTGCCTTCATCTTTGAAGTGTATGATTTTTCCATCGGGCATTTTTAAGAAACTAGAGTTATCAGTTGAATATTTTTTTTCAAGTTCACTTCTTGGAATATCTAAAAAGGTACCGTTATAAAAAAAAATAGAAATACCTAGAATAATAAA
>SGZM01000009.1 GCA_004214065.1 Gammaproteobacteria bacterium
TGGCTGCAAAACATCAAAGTCGAATGTGGAAGCATTTGAAAACCCATATTCGCTAACAAAATTTACATTGGTTGCAGGTGCTATTGGGGTCTCTACAGCATCATATCTTATTCCAAACATGACTGTTAAGTCGTTATTAACAAACCACTTATCTTGGATATACATTGAAGTTTTTTCAACTTCAAAATCAGCAGCCATAGTTCCAACTGCTTCATGACCCGCATAAGGTTCATGTATTCTCAATCTACTCCATACTCCATTTTTATAGTCTTCAAAACTTCTAAATCTAACTTCTGCGTTATACCTAGCTATGAAAAGATTAACAACATCAGAGTCATCTCTCTCAAAACCCACTGTATATATATGATCATCATTATCATAATCAGCTTTGAATGTTAGGAACTCACTTTCAACATTGATTAAATTTGCAGCTCTGTATCGATCTCCTCCTAAGAACACTACATCTTCATTGCTAGAGTTATTAGGATCAGTCATGGTGATTGCCATCTCAGGAAAGAAGTCGTCTCCATAAGAGGCATCATCTTCTTCCATCTCATAACTTGTATATTTAAATTTAGTCGAAAGACGATCTGACCAGTCACTATATAAAGTAAAAGAAGCTCTATCTATTTCGGGTGGCTTGTAATACCAGTTATTACTAAACACAGTCCTTGACCAATTGTTATATCTTTGTGGCGTCAAATCTTCTGAATGAGAAACGTTAAGAGTTGCCCTGTGATCGTCATTTATAACTGCATCTAATTTTACAGTCCATTCCTCATGAGTTTCGTCAAATGTTACAAGATTGATATAACCTGCATCATATCCACCGTAATTATCTATTGTGTATTGCCTTATTTCATTGGCTATAGCAGTGGTAACATACTCAGCTGGATTTTGAGCACCACTATCAATCGTTCCGTAAAGACCAGGAAGAGATTTAGTGTTTTCTTCATAGCCAGCAAAGAAAAAGAGTCTATCTTTAATAATCGGGCCAGAGAATGTGAAAGCCATTACTTCATCTTCAAACTCAGGAAAGTCTTGGCCATCATAGTCTCCTACATTGCCTTCATCTCGATTTTGGTAGAAAGCAGATCCATGGAATTCATTACTTCCTGATTTAGTGACTGCCGCAATAGAACCCCCAGTGGTGTTACCTCTTGAAACATCAAAAGGCGTAATATCTACTGAAATTTGATCAACAAAATCCATACTTACCGGGTTTCGCATGGTTCCAAAACCATTATCATTTAAACCGAAAGGATCATTGAAACTTACTCCATCTATAGTAAAGTCATTGAATCTTGCGTTTGCTCCCATAACACTTATTTGTGCATCACGACCCACTCCACCGTTTACTGAGACTCTAGGATCCATTTTTGCAAAATCTGCAACAGATCGATTAATAGTAGGAACTGCATTCATATCATCTCTTGTTAATAGAGTGCTTGTACCCATTTTAAATGCAGAAGCTGGTTTCGCAGTGACCACAATTTCGTCAGCTACTGAGGAGCTAGTTAAAGTAACTCCAAAATTTAGAGGATCACCTAGAGAAAGATACAAACCTTGTATAGACTCTGAGTTATATCCTGGTGCTGAAACTTTTACAGTATAAGGACCACCGATAGGTAAAAAGGAAAACGAAAAGCTTCCCGATGAACCTGCGCTTGTTGTTTTAGTTATACCTGTTGGAGTATGTTCGGCAACTACAGTTGCTCCAGAAACATTTACCGTACCTCGCATCCCAGAAGTTGTGTCAACGTCAGAAAATACAGGTAAGCTTAAACAGATAACGGAAGAGAAAAGAAGTAAACTTTTTAAGATTGGCTTCATAATTAACCCCAATATTAATTAGACATAATGTTACAAAATATTTTATACCTTTTATTAATAAAAGGGATAAAAATAAATATAAAATTACTAAGTTTTACAGAAACGACACAATGAAGAATTAAGTAGATAAAATTCTATCTTTTCCTAGATAATCTCTCAGTGCATCCGGAACCGTTATTGAACCATCAGCTTCTTGAAAATTCTCTAAAATGGCTAATACGGTTCTGCTCAAAGCTAGACCGGAACCGTTTAAAGTATTTATTAATTCTGTTCGTTTGTCTTGTTTACTTCTCCATCGAGCCTTCATTCTTCTAGCTTGGAAATCTCTAAAGTTAGAGCAAGAAGAAATTTCCCTATAGCTTGACTGGGAAGGAACCCATACTTCTAAGTCGTAAGTTTTAGCAGAGCTAAATCCAATATCGCCTGAACATAAAGAAACTACTCTATATGGTAAGTCTAATTTTCTTAAAATGGCTTCAGCATGGCCAGTTAGTTCTTCCAAAGCATCATCTGAGTCAGACGATTCAACTGCCTGTACAAGTTCAACTTTCTCGAATTGATGCAGTCTCATAATGCCTCTAGTGTCCTTCCCATAGCTGCCTGCTTCACTTCTGAAACATGGAGTATGGCATACATACTTTACCGGCAATATCTCTGAATCAAGTATTTCATCTCGAAATAAATTAGTAACAGGCACTTCTGCAGTGGAAGTAAGATAAAAGTTATTTTTGCCTTCCAACTTAAATAGGTCTTCTTCAAATTTAGGAAGTTGCCCTGTTCCTAATAAAGAATCTTCATTCACTATATAAGGAACATACACCTCTTCATATCCATGTTCTGAAACATGAGTATCTATCATTAAGTTGAGTAGTGCTCTTTGTAAATGAGCTATGTCATTTCTTAAAACTTTAAAACGAGAACCAGTAATTTTGACACCAGCCTCCATATCAATACCTCTATTCTCACCAAGTTCCAGATGATCTTTGGGAGTAAAGTCAAATTCTTTAGGTGATCCGCACTTTCTAATTTCTAAATTTTCTGTTTCATCTTTTCCATCCGGAACATCTGTATCTATCAAATTGGGTAAAGACATTACAAACTCATTAATCTGCATCAGTAATTGATCAAGTTGTTTTGTTTGATTTTTGATCTCCGCTGTCAGCATAGAGGCTTCTTTTTGTAACTTAGAAGTATCATTTGATTCTTTTTTTGCAAGGCCTATTTCTTTAGAAATATCATTCAATTTAGATTGTTGATTTTCATTAAAAGCTTGCAGCTCTTTTCTCTGTAATTCTAGGTTTTCCCATTTTTTAAAATCAAAATTAAAACCTCTTCTACTTAGATTCTGAATTACTAATTCAGTTTCTTTTCTAAGTTTTTTTGAATCTAACATATGGTTATTCTAAAGATTTCTAGTGATAAACAACATCTATTCCTTCAGGTACTGAAATAAGTAATTCAGAATCTTCAAAGGGTAGCCAAATAACTCTATCGAAATTTAACTGAACAGTCTGATCAAATGAGTCAAGGTACTTCAAAGAATGTAAGCTACTATCTTTGAAATTGATATAAAGCTTTTCAAGGAAGCTGTCTTCACTTTTAGGTAAAATTTCACACATCAGGATATCTTCTTGCTCAACGCAAGGTTTTACAGTGTAAAGGTCATTTAGGTCTTGGATGGTAGATGTGAACAAACTAATTGGGGTGCCTTCAAAAACATCCTCCTGTGGAACTACATCTAACTGTTCAAGCTCCAGATCAAGCTTGTACAAGAAAGTTCCGTCAGCGGATATTACTTCTAGAATGGGTTCATAGTACTCAATTTTAAATTTTCCCATTCTATTTGCCCTTATTCTTCCCTGCACTTCTCTCTCTTTAAAATCTTGAATAGTTAATTGAGAAAAATTAGAAGAAAAAAACTGCTTACTATTTAAAAACTCTAATAAATTCATATGATTAATCTCTTCACTGTAGAGACAGGCATTTATAGACAATAATAGAAAAAATGAAAGAACCTTTTTCATTAATCTAATGCAATACTCTGACCAGTCATATAACTAGGAGCTTCAATCTCTAATAAATTTAATATTGTTGGAGCTAAGTCAAGTTGACTGACTTTATTAATTTGATTTATGGATACTTTATTACCATAAGCATAAAATATTCCTTCCATTTCTTTATTTCTTGATGGATCGTATCCGTGCATGCCTTTAGGGGGATTGGAATTTTTTCTTGTCACCAACATGTTAGGAGCATGAGTCTCCACAACTATGTCACCAGTCCTTGTTGGATGAAACATATTATAGTTTTCGGGAAGTTCACCTCCATCCCAAACAATTAAATCACTATCTTGTTTTAAAGCGGAAATAGCTGAATCTTTATCAGATAAATCATCTAAAAAGACATGGCCTATGGCGGGACCTATGGACAGTGTTGAATCTATAGAATTATTTTTTAAAATCTCTTTTATATTAATGAAGTTATCAACATCTGACATACCATGATCACTTACTACAATTAATGTTATATTTTCCCAATAACCTCTTTTTTCAATTTCTGTTATCAAGTTAAGTAATTCTTTATCTTGTTTTCTTAATTGATTTAAAACTTTGCCATTAATAGATCCTGATTGATGGGCTATGCTGTCAGAACCATGCCACCATGTCATGATTAACCTTGGACGTTCTTTTGGCTCCAAATCTAACCAATCTAAAATTTGCTTTGTTTTATCTTTTTCAGAAATTCTCCCATTGAAAGGAGCTTTACTGTATGTAATTTTTGTCCCTTCCCAGTCAGACTCTGAGCCGACCCAAAAGTACGTTGCAGTTTTAATACCTTGACGCTCTAAAAGAGACCATATTGGTTCTGATTCTATCCAGCTTGCATCTGGACTGTAGCTATAAAATCCCCTATTTCTATCAAAAAAACCATTGTGCAGTATGCCGTGTTTATCTGGGGTTACGCCTGTAGCCATAGTTACATGAGTAGGAAATGTTGATGACTGATACATGGGAACCAAAGAAGTGGCAACTAAACCTTTTTCTGAAATAAAGTTAAACCCTCCTCCGGATAAAAGGTTGGGATAATCATGTCTAACTCCATCCATAGAAATGACAACAACTATATTTTCTTCTGTATAGGTCAGAAAAGAAAAAAAAAGGAAAAAGATAATATATAGGATCTTCAAACTAATCTTCAGGAGGTGGCGGGATGAGAACTTCTCTATTTCCATTTGAGGCCATGGGACTTAAAACACCAGTTTCCTCCATAGTTTCTATCATCCTTGCTGCTCTGTTGTATCCTATTCTTAACTTCCTTTGTACTGCAGATATAGAGGCTCGTCGAGATTGAGCAACAAATGCAACGGCTTCATCGTAAAGCTCATCTTTCTCAGCATCATCATCTTCTTCTGAAGCTATGCCAGGCATACCAGCAACAGCACCTTCTTCCTTAGTAACTTCATCTAAATATTCTGCTTTTCCTCGCTGTCTCCAATCATCAGCGACCCTCTGTACTTCATCATCGCCCACAAAAGCACCATGAACCCTTTGAGGTATCGATGTGCCAGGTGCCAGGTAAAGCATATCTCCCTTTCCAAGAAGTTGCTCAGCCCCACCTTGATCCAGTATGACTCTAGAGTCCATCTTAGAAGCAACCTGGAATGCCACTCTAGAAGAAATATTTGCTTTTATTAACCCTGTAATTACATCCACAGATGGTCTTTGAGTTGCCAAGAGCATATGAATACCAGCAGCTCTCGCTTTTTGGGCTATTCTTGCTATCAATTGTTCTGCAGTTTTTCCAACCACCATCATTAAATCAGCCAATTCGTCTACTGCGAGAACTATTAAAGGCAATTCCTCAAGATCAGGCGCTTCTTCCCCTTCTTCTGCTTCATTAATTTTCCAAGTAGGGTCTTTTATAGGCTCTCCAGAAGCAACTGCATCGCTAACTTTTTTGTTATAACCATTTAAATTTCTTACACCTAGATGTGCCATTAACTTATAGCGTCTTTCCATCTCGTTAACACACCATCTAAGACCGCTTGATGCTTCTTTCATATCCGTTATCACAGGTGCTAAAAGATGCGGAATATCTTCGTAAACTGAGAGCTCAAGCATTTTTGGATCAATAAGTATCATTCTGACCTGTTCGGGACTGGCTTTATATAGAATACTGATGAGCATGGCATTGATAGCCACTGATTTACCAGAGCCAGTTGTACCCGCAACTAATAAATGAGGCATAGAAGCCAGATCAGCAACAACAGCAGATCCACTTATATCTTTTCCAAGAGCTACAGTTATTGGGCTCTTAGATTCATCGTAGGTTTTACTTGATAAAACTTCGCTCAACAGTACAGGTTGTCTATCTTCCCGCGGTACCTCTATTCCAATAGTGTCTTTACCTTCTATAACTTCGACAATTCTGACGCTTGTTTTTGCTAAAGATCTAGCTAAATCTTTACTGATGTTAGATATCTGATTAACTTTTAATCCGCTAGGTAATTTGAGCTCTAATCTTATAACAACTGGGCCGGGCTGAATTGATTCGACCTCTATATCGTTAATGTTGTATTCGGCTAGTTTAGAAACCACCAGCTCTCCTAAACGACGCAAAGAATCTTCGGAGGTTTCATCAGAAAATTCTTGTTTCTTTTCATCTAGTAAAGAAAGTTTAGGCGGTGAAGAAGGTTCTTTGTATTCAAAAAGCTCAGTCTGTTTTTCTTCTTCTACTCGTTTACTAGTTTCTATAGCTGGCTTTGGTTGGATTACTTCAGCAGGTTTAATTTGTTCTTTTACCTTCGCAGTAACAATCACTTTCTCTTGTCTTTCAATTTTTTCTTTTCTGAGTTTCTGCTTCTCTTTAAGCTTAGAAAGGAAATCAGAGAGACGATCTCCAAAGGTTGATCCTGACGAAAGAAGTAGTTCTTGTATTTTGCTTATTAGCGCCACCCATGACACTTCAAGAGACAGAGTTAAGCCCAATAGGAGTGTGGAAGTAAATAGCAATAGGCTACCTATAAAACTTAAAGGGACTATAAATACAGATGACACTTTTGACCCAATCAAACCTCCACCCTCTTGTGGCAGAAAGCTTGCGCCTGGTTCCATAATTAAGGCAAGTAAAGTTGATCCTGATATGACCACTAATAACCAACCTAATATTTTTATACCTAAGAGTCCTGTATAGATATCTGAAAATGGAACTTTATTTCTAGATAAGAAAAAATGCCTAATTAATGGCCATAAAAGCCAATAGACAAGTATGTAAGACATATAACCAAAAACAGTTAAAAGAAAATCACTTAAATAAGCGCCCCAACTACCCACGGCATTGGAAACTTGACTTGTATCTATTGAATCACTCGTAAAAACCTGAGTGTTCCAACCTGAATCTCTTGGAGAGAATGTTGAAAGCGCTAGCAAGACAAATACTCCTAAAAATCCTTGGATAATCAACCAAGAATCTAATATGAGTTTATTGAGCCGTATGCGAGACACCGATACAGCTTGGTTCGATGATTTCTTTGTTGCTTGAGACTTTTTAACCACTAACAAATCTAAGTTTTACCTATTGTATAGTTTATTAAGAAGATGTTCTAATCCGAATGACTTATTTTTATCGATATCTATATAATTAACATCATGGAAAATATTAAAAGAAAACTCATTATTTTGGGGTCCGGTCCGGCCGGGTATACAGCTGCTGTGTATGCTGCTAGAGCTGGCTTAGAACCTTGCTTAATAACTGGGATGGAACAAGGAGGTCAACTTACAACCACTACAGATGTAGAAAATTGGCCAGGCGATAGCGATGGTCTTCAGGGTCCTGAACTGATGGATAGGATGCTAAAACATGTAGAATCATTAGAAGTTGAAGTAATCTTTGATCATATTGAAGATGCAGATTTATCTTCAACACCCTTTTCTTTAACAGGAAATGTTAGTAGTTATGACGCAGATTCCATGATTATTGCAACAGGAGCTTCTGCACAGTATTTAGGTCTAGAAACTGAACAGAAATATATGGGAAAAGGTGTCAGTGCGTGTGCTACTTGTGATGGGTTCTTTTATAAGGATAAGGATGTTGCCGTTATCGGAGGTGGCAATACAGCTGTTGAGGAAGCTTTGTATTTATCAAATCTCTGTTCTTCTGTAACTCTTATACACAGGAGGGATACATTAAGAGCTGAAAAAATATTGCAAGAAAGATTATTTAAAAAGGAACAAGAAGGTAATATCAAAATTATTTGGGATCATGAATTGATGGAAGTTTTAGGCGATGAGAATCTTGTAAATGGTATCAAAATAAGAAGCACTCAAGACGCTTCAGAAAGTGAGATACCTTTATCTGGTGTATTCATAGCAATAGGACATAAACCAAATACTGATTTATTCGAAGAACAATTAGAAATGGCAAATGGCTATTTGAAGATTATTTCAGGAACAGATGGAAATAGTACCGCAACAAGCGTACCAGGTATTTTTGCTGCTGGAGATGTTTCAGACCATATCTACAGACAAGCCATTACCTCAGCAGGTTCGGGATGTATGGCGGCACTAGATGCTGAAAAATACTTGGCCGAGAAATAAATGAAATACCTTCGCATTAAAAAAGATGGGCCTATCGCAACAGTTAGTATAGATAGACCTAATTCAATGAATGCTCTTAGCATAGCGGTGTTAAAAGAATTTTGCACTCTACAAGAATATTTTAGAGAAGATTTAGAAACGCGAGTTGTAATTTTTACTGGCCAAGGTGAGAACTTTTCTGCTGGTGCTGATTTAAAAGAAAAAGCCCAGCTTTCAACTAAGCTAGAATCGTGGAGAAATAATTTTGGTAAGCCCGCAATTAAATCTATTCTAGAAATAGATCAGATAACAATTGCTGCTGTAAATGGTTATTGCTTAGGAGGAGCAGCATGTATAGCTTCAGCATGCGATTTTCGCATAGCGTCAGATAAATCTCTTCTTGGCTATCCTGAAATAAACTTAGGAATAAACTTGAACTGGTTGGGGTTACCATTAGCTGTTCGCTTAATTGGACCTGCCAAAGCTAAAAAAATGGTAATAGGAGGGGAGAACGAAAATGCTGAGACACTCCTTTCTTGGGGTTTTTATGATGAAATTTGTGATGCTGATTCACTTATGGATCAAGCGATCTCCATGGCTAATTTGTATGCCTCTAAATCTCCTATTGCCGCTCAAATGATAAAAAGAAGTGTAAATAATCTTGTCTATAAGAATGATGAATCAATAATGCACATGGATTACGACCAAACATTATTAACTCACGAAACACAAGATCGAAAAGAGGCAGTAACAGCCTTCTTTGAAAAAAGAGATCCCAGTTTTAAAGGAGATTAATTAAGCAGACTTACCTGCTAAAGCTTGCTTTGCTTCCTCATATTCATTAACTAAACCATCAACTGCATCTTTAACAGTTGGAACATCATGAAGATTTCCTATACCTTGACCTGAACCCCAGATATCTTTCCAGGCTTTCTTTTGATTATCTCCTCCAGCACCAGAACTTCCAAAATTCATATCGTTCTTATCAGCGTAAGGTAAATTATCTGGATCTAGGCCGGCATTAACAACGCTTGGTTTTAGATAGTTTCCATGAACTCCAGTAAAAGTAGGAGAATACATTATGTCGTTAGCAGCGCTATCAACAATCATGTCTTTATAACCCTGAGACGCATTCGCCTCTTCAGTTGCAATAAATCTAGTTCCTATATATGCAAAATCAGCTCCCATAGCCTGAGCGGAAAGAATAGATGCTCCATGAGAGATACTTCCTGAAAGAGCGACCGGCCCATCAAAAAATTCTCTTACTTCACGAACTAAAGCAAATGGACTCAAGGCACCGGCGTGGCCGCCAGCTCCAGCACAGACCAAGATAAGGCCATCTGCACCTTCATCAATAGCCTTTTTAGCATGTCTTATGTTGATAACATCATGCATTACAGCACCGCCGTAACTATGAACCGCATCAACAACAAACTTAGGTGCCCTTAGACTAGTAATTATTATCGGTACTTCATGCTCTACACAGACTTCCATATCATGTTCAAGTCTATTGTTTGAATGATGGCAAATTTGATTAACAGCAAAAGGTGCAACAACAGCATCAGGATTTTGCTCTTTGTAATCGGCTAACTCTTGTTTCATCATAGAGATCCACTCTGTTAACTTCTCTTCTGGTCTGGCGTTAAGAGCTGGAAAAGATCCAACTACTCCAGCCTTACATTGAGCTAAAACAAGTTCTGGGTAAGAAACTGTGAATAAAGGAGCTCCGATAACAGGAATCCTAGTTTTATCTTTTAAAAAATTTACAACGTCCATATTTATCCTTGATTAATAATTAATTATTGATTTGAAACCCAAAAAACTGCTGCTGCTACAAGACTGAGAATAATCACTACTGCAGCGATAGCATCTAATTTACTATCCTCTTGACGCATGATTTCCTTTTCTTGATCGGTATGCTCATTTGACATCTATATCTCCTTTTAATTCAGATCCACTAAGACCCGCCCAACTTGTCCACCGTCTAGGATGGTAGAAATTTCTTTCTCTAATTCTTCTAGTTTTACCTCTCTAACTAATGCTGAAAGATCTAACTTCCAATCAGAAGCAAATCTTTCCCAAACTTGTAATTTCTTATGGAGGGGAATCTCAACTGAATCTATACCCAAAAGTGCATTACCCCTTAGAATAAAAGGGAAAATTGAACTCTCAAATGATGGGCCACCCACTAATCCGCTGCAAGCAACCGCTCCACCCGGCTTAAGCGAGGCAAGTAATAAAGTTAAAATGTTGCCACTAACCACATCTACACCGAAATCCCATATTGTTTTGCCAATGGGTGTTCTTGAAATCTCTGCTAATTCCTCTCTAGAAATAACTTCTGAAGCTCCGAGACTTTGCAGTAAAGCCTTTTCTGATTCTTTTCCGGTAACAGCGGTTACAGAAGAGCTAAGCTTAGAAAGCAGCATAACTGCTATCGAACCCACTCCACCAGTAGAACCAGTAACTATTGAACTAGAAGACTCGAATCCTTGATTTCCATTAAAGTCATCAAGAGCTTGTATGGAAAGACCGGCAGTTAAACCAGCAGTTCCCAAACACATAGAGTCTCTGTCACTTAAGCCTGAAGGCAACATTACGGCCCAAGATGATGGAACCCTTATATATTGTCCGAAACCCCCTGATGTATTCATACCAAGATCGTAACCAGTGACAATCACACAATCTCCTTCTTTAAAATTTGCGTCAGTTGATTCTTCAATAAATCCAACTGCATCTATACCAGGAGTATGTGGATAAGTTCTGGTGACTCCTGGAGAACCAGAAGCAGACAAAGCATCCTTATAATTTAGTGAAGAATAATTTACTTTAATCAGCAATTCACCTTCCGGAAGATCGTCTATATTTTTTTCAATAATAGAAATTTTATTGCCTTGCTCGGTTTTAGCAGACTCTAATGCTTTAAATGTTTTCATGATGTAAACCTGTCCCTGTTTATTAAATCATAGAATTTGAAAAGAGTTTTTTCTATGATTAGTTGCATCGAGAATGCGAACCTTTCAGTGAGATTTTTCTTTTCAACAAATTCTATTTCAAGTAGTTTTGCTTCTTTCGATAAGTTAACAAGGTAATTATCTGATGTTTCCAAAGAATCTACCAATCCCACCTTGACAGCTTCTTCTCCTTGCCAAACTTCACCAGTAGCGACAACTTCTGTATCAACTTGAGGTCTTTGTTCTTTAACAAAGTTTTTAAAAATGAGGTGTAAGTCTTCTAATTCAGATTTAAATTTTTCTCTGCCTTCTTCAGTATTTTCGCCCAAGGTTGTTAATGTTCTCTTGAATGCTCCGGCTGTATGCATTTCGAAATCTATAGAATTCTTTTTCAATAATCTATGAAAATTGGGGAGTTGAGCAATTACACCTATAGAACCAACAATAGCCCAAGGTGCGGCAATGATTTTAGTAGCAACACAAGACATTAAATATCCTCCACTAGCCGCAACCTTATCTATACAAACTGTTAAGCTGATTTCATTATCAACCAATCTTTTTAGTTCAGCGGCACATAATCCGTAAGCATAAGCTGAACCTCCCCCACTCTCTACCCTAAGCACAACTTCTTTACATTCACTTTCAGACAACAGAATTGAATTTACTTCCTGTTTAAGTTTTTCAACCTCTGAGGCCTGTATGTCGCCATTAAAATTTAAAACGAATACAGCTTCTTCCTTTTCAGTCTTATTTTTTTTCTTTTTATCTTTAGATAAGTCTTTGTTAAATTTTTTAAGCTCCTTAGGGTTCATTAAAGAGCCCTTTAGGGCATTACCCATATCCTCAAACTTATCCGAAAGATTAGTAATTGCAAGTTTACCTTTTGGCTGACTCTTATTCTTTGAAGAACCAATAATAATTAAAAGAGGTAAAGTTATAGCCAAAGCTATTGTAAATACCTTGAGAAGGAAAATTAGATAATCAACCAGGATTTCCATTTATTTTGGTTGCATCCTGATACCACCATCAAGTCTTATTGTCTCTCCATTTAGAAAAGGATTTTCAACTATATGCTTTGTTAAAGCTGCATATTCTGACGGAAAACCTAGACGTTTAGGAAATTGAGTCATTTCGATAAGCGGGTTTCTGACAGCATCTGGAGCCATGGCCATAAGAGGTGTATCAAAAATTCCTGGGGCAATTGTATTTATCCTAATTCCCATTCTTGCCAAATCACGTGCAATTGGAAGAGTCATACCTACCACGCCACCTTTACTAGCGCTGTAAGCAGCTTGACCTATCTGACCATCAAAAGCTGCTACTGAAGCTGTATTTATGATTACTCCACATTCTCCATCGGAATTGGGTTCATTATTACCCATTACTACTGCAGCCAGCCTCAATACGTTAAAAGTACCATTGAGATTTATATCAACTACTGTCTTGAAGTAATCTAAAGGATGCGCACCATCTCTACCTACTGTTTTGCTGGCGCTTCCAATGCCCGCACAATTTACAACAATATGTAGCCCCTCAAATTCTTCAACAGTTTTATCTATAGCTGTTTGAACAGAAGATTCATCAGTGACATTGGCAATTACATAACTTGAATTTGAGCCTAATTTTTCTACAGCGCTTTTTGCATTATCCTCGTTTAAGTCAAGTAGCATAACCTTTGAACCTGATTCAACCAAAACCTCTGCAGTCGCTAAACCTAAACCTGAAGCCCCACCAGTTATTAGGGCCACTTTATTTGAAATTTCCATTTTTTCTCCTTATGCGTCGCAATTTAAGATGCGTGATATTACACGATAAGTAAAAAAAATTCATGAATAGTATCCCCTATAGACCTAAAAAAACCCTCTTTGCACGATAAAGGTGCATTTAAGTAAGATTTAATGATATTTAATATGGCATATAAATTGCATATATAACCGTGTATTAATTAAAAACTTACAAGGAGTTAGGATGAAAAATCTTATAAAAATTGGGGCCATAGCTATCTTCTCAAGTGCTATGACCTTGCAAGCAGCTGAATTCGAAAGCAATGTTGCTCTATCAAATGATTACATTTGGAGAGGAATGACTCAAACAGCTGAAGAGCCAGCAATTTCAGGCGGTTTTGATATCGCAGGTGAGAATGGACTTTACTTTGGAACATGGGCTTCTAATGTTGAGTTCGGCGATGGCGCTGCACTCGAACTAGACTGGTACGCAGGCTATGCTAATGAACTAGAGAATGGATTAAGTTACGACTTTGGTTACCTAGCCTATACTTATCCTGGCGAAGATTCTTTAGACTTTGAAGAAATTTATCTCGGACTAGGATACAGTTATTTTGGATTCACTTTTTCTTCAGGCCAAGATAGCGCACCTGATAATTCTGAGTTGTCAGTAGCACTTGGCGAAACAGGTATCGGTGTAACTTTTGGTGATTACGAAGACTATGGAGAATACACATTAATAAGTTATGACCTTCCTGTCGCTATTGCTGGTCTTGGCGTATCTATTGCTTGGTCAGATTTCAGTGCTGAGGGTTCAAGTGGATTAGCGGATGAAGATACATTCCTAATTACCTTTTCTATGTAATTCTTAACTCCCCGTTAAGTAAGTGATCTAAATCTCCCCATTTAGACACATTAAGGGCCAGACGAAAGTCTGGCCTTTTCTTTATTGAGCAAAGGACGAGCATACATCATCAAACATTCCTCAAGAATCTTATCGTGTAAGTGTTCGAATCTTTTTTTAAACTTGATAAGTTCTTCATTAGTAAATTTTTGATTACCTTCAAAAGAATTATTTAATTCCGGAAGTAAACTCAAGGCTGCTTCTGAGGAAGGCCAAATATGGTAATTGGAAATAATTTGTTGTTCTATTTTGTCTGAAAGTTCTTTAATAGAATCTCCATCAAATACAATTGGTTCGCATATATGCAAATGGACCCTTCCTTTGTAACCAAATATACCCGAAGCCATTTCTTCTAAATCGCTTTTATTTATTTCTTCATCACTTAAGGCATCTTGATAATCCCAACCCTTTGCTTTAACTATATCTAATGGATCATATTCATATGATATAGAGATTGGAGTTAAGTTAACCTTTCTTACCCAATCGACGAGGGAAACCTTCTTTCTCTGATCAAGGTATAACATCTTTAAGACAGCTTCATCAGAAAAATCATTACCATCATTGGCTCTACCCTCTTTTTGGGCTATCCATATACTTTCATCATCTTTTGATAAAGAGGTATTTATGTATGCAGATAACCTTGTAAGTTTTTTTAAAGTTTCTTTTATCCCCTTAATTTCTCTATGAACAATAAAACTTTTATTGAGTCTCATTAAAGTCTCAGCAAAGCCGCCATCTAAAAGATTATCTCCAATAGCTATTCTGACTGTTTTTCTATCTTTCAAATACAAAAGATAATTTAGGAAGGCAGGATCTAAGGAAATATCTCTGTGATTGCCCATAAAGAGAGTGGGCTTATCAGATAAATTATCTTCTCCTGAGAAAGAAAATCCATCAGTAGTCTTGATTATCATTTGGCTTACTAAGGGTGCCATGCATTTTTGAAATTCTTCTATCGAACCGCAGGTTGAAAAAGTATCTAAGAACTTTCGTTTAATGTATAAATTTAAAAGTGCTGAAAAGTATTTACTTAGTTCAGGAAAAAGTAGATTAGCTAAGTAGTTATGAAAGTCCTTATCGACAGCTAATTCCTTAATTTTGGAAGATACTTGATCATCCGAATAAGAACTTATCTCACTAAAATCCATTTAGCTAAATTGAATTAATAAAATGAAGAATTTCTTCGCCGACAATTGTAGGTTGTCTATAAGTTATATCATGCGTCCCCTTTTCAAGGGAAACCAGTTTTCCTTTGTTAAATATTCTTTCAAATTCTTGAGAGCCACTGAAAGGTACGACTCCGTCTTTCTTACCCCAAAGTGCGAGTATAGGTATTTCTTTGGAATTTAAACTTTCGTACATATTTCTAACATCAAAAAGATTAAAATTTCTTATTGTAGAAAGCAGCGACTCATTAAAGCCTCTGAAACGCAATTGATCTTGAAATAAAGGCAAGAATTCATCTTCATTAATAGACAAAGGATCATCACTGTATTGAGTCTCAGACATATTCCCTATTCCATATAATCGATCACTAAAAACCCTCCAAAACCAATCACCTATTATCGGCATAGTTCTCCAAGACTTAGTTGCCGAAGATACTTTACTAAAGCCAGCAGGTGCAATTAAGGAGACGCTCTTTGTATCTTCAGGATATGTATCTGCATAATAACCCGCGATCGGTCCACCCATTGAATAACCTACTAGATGAACACTCTCTTCAATATTCTGAGAACTAATTAATTCTCGAAGTGTCTCAAGATAGAGACTCTTATCATATGCAACTCTAGGTCTTTCTGAAAAGCCTCTACCAAAATGGTCATAAACTAGTACTTTGTAACCCGCATTCACAAAATTGTTAACTAACCCGCCCCAAACAAAACTAGGAGTTGAAAACCCGTGAACAAGCACCATGGTCCCTTTTGGATTTATTGAGCTACTTGGAAGGAACCACTCAAAATAAATATGACCTCTTGAGAGTTTTACCCAGTCACCAGTTTCAGGAATGTCAGATTTATTTATTTTCTTAAGCCCATATAACTTAGAAAAATAAGGTAAAGCCAATAAAATGAAAACTATTAATAGTCCTAAAAAAAATTTCTCCATAGTTACACCTCTTCTCTATAGTATAGTTTAATAAAAAAAAATAAGATTTATGCATCCTTTCTTTCAAGATTTTAAGTTCTATGGATTTATCCATAGAGGTGGAGATGAAACTAAAACAGAAAACACCTTAGACGCGTTCGAGTATTCATCTGAATTAGGATTTGTTTTTATGGAAACAGATGTCCAGGCAACCAAAGATGGTCATGTAGTTATCTTTCATGACGCATCACTAAAAAGAATGGCCGGCATAAATAAAACAATCAAAGAGTTAAGCTTAAATGAAGTCAGATCGGTAGATTTGATAAATGGAGGAAAAATACCTTTATTGAGCGAAGCATTAGAAAGTTTTCCTGAACTACGTTTTAACATAGACATTAAGACTGAAGAAGCTTTAGAGGATTCAGTTCGAATTATAAAAGAAATGAATAGTCTCAACAGAACCTGTCTTGCCTCCTTCTCTTCTTCTAGACTCATGAGAATTAGAAAACTAGCCGGACCTGAAGCTTGTACTTCATCAGGTCAGATGGATATTTTTAAACTTATGTGCAGATCTGTGGGGATTAAATTTAAAAAAACTAACGGTCATTGTGCTCAGATACCATTAACACAATGGGGAGTGCCAGTTCTAACTAAGAGGTTCATTAATGCAGCCAAAAGAGAGGGAAAACTTGTACATGTCTGGACTATAGATAAAAAAGAGCAGATGTTTAACCTAATGGATTTAGGTGTTGATGGAATCATGACTGATAAGCCTAGCGTCTTAAAAGAGGCTATGACTGAGAGAGGTTTTTTTTAATTAAGGCACTCTTCGAAGAAGTATTAATCCAGGAATAAATAATAAAAGTAAACTTAGTATACCTAGACTCGGACTATTAGTGACAAGCGCTATCCCGGACACCATAAATGGACCAATAAAGACAGAAGACTTCCCTATAAAATTATAAAACCCAAAAAATTCGGCTGCTTTGTTGGCGGGAATAAGACTACTAAAGTAAGAACGACTTATAGCCTGCACCCCTCCCTGCACAAGTCCGATAATAGATGCCATTATAAAGAATTCAATTGCACTATCCATTTGGGAACTAAATAAAACAACTCCGATGTATATCAAAATAGCAAAGGATAATGTTTGTTTATGACCAAACTTATCAGAATATCTGCCAAAAACTAAAGTCGCAGGAAAGCCAATAAACTGAGTTAAAAGCAATGCTCCAATCATAGATTGAGCTGAGAGACCAATATCAGAACCATATGAAGTGGCCATTCTGATAATCGTATCCACTCCATCCATATATAAAAAATATGCTAAGAGGAAAATTACGGCGCTTTTGTACTGTTTAATAGTTCTAGCAGTTTGATATAGACTCTTAAATGCGTCTGTTGAGATTTCTAGAAAACCTTTGCCTTCTCTAGAAACTTGCGGCTCTTTAACTCCTGTAAGCAGTGGAATAGTAAAAATACTCCACCAAATTGCGACACTTAAAAAAGACCATAAAACAGCCTCTATTTGAGAATTAAGTCCAAAAAAGCTCGGGAAGGAAAACATTAATACGTTCAAAAGAAATAGCAGACCTCCTCCGAGGTAACCTAACGAAAAACCAAGAGAAGATACCCTGTTTCTTTCATTGTCATTTGCAACAGAAACTAGCAAAGCATCATAAAAAATATTACCTCCAGAAAATCCTATAACTCCTATTGCATAAAAAGTTATTGCAAATTTCCATGAACTTTCTGGAATAAAAAAAAGATAGCCTGTCGAGACTATTCCTAACAGAGCAAAGGTTACTAATAGTTTCTTTTTTGTGTTCCCGGCGTCAGCAAAAGCTCCCATGATTGGAGCGCTAATAGCTATCAATAAACCAACTATAGAGTTAGCTGATCCAATCACAAAAGTGCTTTCAGCGTCTGTAAGATCAGCCGCCCAATAAGATTTAAAAAATATTGGAAAGAACCCAGCCATGACAGTTGTAGCAAATGCTGAATTAGCCCAATCATAAAATGCCCATCTCCAAGCTTCTTTTGATAATTTTCTTTGACGTTTCATATGATTTATGGGAATAATAACCCTTTTAAAGGGAGGAAAAAAATGGAAGAGGACAAAAAAACTTATAAATATATGACTTTGTTTAGTGTAATTATTGGAATAGTAGTTATTGCACAACTTATTCTTGCGAACTACTTACAGGCAATTTATTAAAATTACTCAACATAAGAAAAGGATAGATTATGAATTCAAAAATATGTGAACTTCTGGATATAGAGTTTCCTTTAGTAGCCTTTACACACTGCAGAGATGTTGTTGTGGCTGTCTCAAAGGCTGGAGGATGTGGTGTTCTTGGTGCTGTAGGTATGTCCCCCGAACAACTAGAACAAGAACTTAAATGGATTGATGATCATATTGATGGTAAGCCATATGGAGTTGATGTATTAATTCCAAATAAAATGGTAGATCAAAGTGAAAAATTTGATGCTGAAAAACTGAAAGGTATGATCCCACAAGAATACGCTGACTTCAGAGCAGATCTTTTAGAAAAACATGATATTGAAGCAAGTGAACTTAGAACAATTGACACCGCTGGTTCAAGTTTTGCTGCAAACACAAAATCTGATGGGGCAAAAGCTTTATTAGACGTGGCGTTCAATCATCCTATTAAACTAATAGCTAATGCCTTAGGAGTCCCACCAGATTGGATGCTCCAAATGGGTAAAGATAATGATGTTAAAGTTGCAGCACTTTTGGGTACAGCCCAACATGCAATTAATCAAGTTAAAGCGGGCGTGGATATACTCGTTGTTTCAGGAACAGAAGCTGGAGGTCACTGTGGAAGTGTCTCTACTATGGTTCTCATACCTGAAGTTTATCAAGCTATACAACCTTATGGCGATACTCCAATACTTGCTGCAGGAGGAATTGTTACAGGTAAACAAATGGCAGGTGCAATGGCAATGGGAGCTTCAGGTGCCTGGTGTGGTTCTGTATGGTTAACAACAGTTGAATCTGAAGTACCTCCAGTTATAAAAGAAAAAATGGTAGCAGCAAACTCAAGTCAGACTGTTAGATCGAGGAGTAGAACTGGAAAGCACTCAAGACAGCTGGTGTCGCCTTGGACAGATGCATGGGAGTCAGAACAAGCTCCAGACCCTTTACCAATGCCGCTGCAACCTATGGTTGCTGAACCAGCTTTACAAAAAGTAAATAAATTAGCTGAAGGCGGCCATGATGGCGCCAAAGATCTAGCTACTTATTGGGTTGGTCAGGGAGTTGGTTTAATGAACCAGAGTATTTCTGCCAGTGATGTTGTACAAGAATTCAAAGAAGATTTTGCAGAAGCCTACGAAAGGCTTACTGGGTTTGTATCTTAATTTACTGCTTCGCCGTCTTTAAGTATTAGAAACTGCCTAGTTTCATCATTTAGATCTTCAGTCAATGACTGAGATATAACACGTTTTGCACCGTCTGGTGCATATTGCAGAATATATGACTTCCTTATACCTTCTGATAGATTTGGGCCTGTCCGATGAGGAGTTAAGGAAGAAAAAATAGCTATACTTCCGGCTTTAAGTGGTAAGCAAATTGAGTCAGAAGAATCTAAAGGTATCTCATGACCTAAGTCTGTAGCCTCATGAAATAAAGTTCCTTTTTGATGTAAACCAGGCATAACCCATGGGCATCCATTTGTTTCATCGGTATCTGTTAATGCAATCCAACAAGTAAGATATGCTTGTGGCTCTATGAAGGTATATCCATTGTCTTGGTGCCAGGGAAATTCATCTTTTGTTCCAGGTTTCTTGTATACGGCTTGATCCCAATAGAGTCTTACATCTGGGCCTATTAAGTCTCTACAAATATTTGAAAATACCTTATGTCGACTAAAATCTTTAAGTTGTTCAGATTGAGTAACTAAATGGGTAGTGAAAGTTATTTCTTCAGCTCTAGATATAAAAAACTTTCCACCATCCAGTCCCTTTAATGCTTCGGTAACATTAAACTCATAAGGATCTATTTGCTCTATAACTTCAGTTACTTCAGAAGGCGAAAAAGCATCTTCCACGACTACAAAGCCGCTTTCGTTGAAGGATGTAATCTCCTCTTCAGAAAAAAATTTATAAGGACCTTCTGGAATATTCCATGAGAAGGTTGAATTATTGGCGTGTAATTTAATTTCTTGATCCATATTTATCTATCAAATTCTAACTGCATACCCAAATTTGTCTCCAAAATTTTTCCTTCGTTGTAAGCATGTCTTCCGTTAACAAAAGTACTGATAATTTTTGAGTTGAAAGTATCACCTTCAAAAGGTGACCATCCACAAAAATAAGATGTATTTTCCTTGGTAATCTTATGCTCATGCTCTAGATCCACAAGCACACAATCGGCCCAATACCCTTCTCTAACATAACCTCTATCTATAATTTTAAATCTATCTGCTACCTTGTGCGAAAGATAATAAGGAAGGTCATTCAAAGAATAAACACCTTCCCGAACAAGCTCCAATAAAACAAGCAGTGTGTGTTGAACACTAGGAATTCCAGAAGGACAATCCATATAGTTATTCGATTTACCTTCTAATTGATGGGGAGCATGATCAGTCGCGACATAGTCTATATAGCCTTCTAACAACCCTTTTCTCAGGGCATCACGATCAGCAGTCTCTTTTATTGATGGGTTGCACTTGATTAAAGTGCCTTTGGTGGCGTAATCATCTTTTGAAAAGTATAAATGAGGTATGCAGACTTCGGCTGTGATTCTCTTCTCGCTTAAAGGTTTATTAGAAAATAATTCTATTTCTTCTTTGGTAGTTAAATGAAGAATATGTAAGTTAGCATTATGCTTCTCAGCTAGCCCAATTGCTTTTTTAGAAGATTTCAAACACGCCTCTCTTGCTCTTATTTCTGCGTGCATTTCTACAGGAATATTTTCACCGTATTTAGCTAAAAATTCCTGCTCTTTAGCCTTAATTATTGGATCATCTTCACAATGAGTAGTTATTATTACTGGTGACTCTTTAAATAAATCATTTAATGCATCATCACTATCGACATGAAGGTTGCCTGTTGAAGAGCCCATAAAAATCTTAATTCCACAAACTTCTTTAGGATCAATTGCTTTGATTTCATCAATATTAGTATTTGAAGTCCCCATATAAAAAGAGAAGTTTGCTGATGCAGTTTGCTCTGCAATAGATATCTTTTCTCTCCATAAACCTAAATCAAGGGTTGGAGGGATGACATTCGGCATATCCATAAAAGAAGTAGTCCCTCCAGCAATAGCTGATAAAGACTCAGTTTTAATACTTCCTCTTTCTGTTAAACCCGGCTCTCTAAAATGACACTGATCATCAATAACACCAGGGAATAAAAATAAGCCAGCAGCATCAATAACCTCGCCCTCAGATAGTAAGTCATTCCCAATCTTTTCAAATCTGCCGTTCTTAATTACCAAATCTTTTTCTTCAATTTGGCCTTCGTTGACGACTTTGCAATTCTTGATTGTTACTGTGTTATTCAAAATGGTTTACTCCCTGACGTAGTTAATCTATGCATAGTTCTTGTTTGGTCTCCATAACCATGTTCGGCATAATGTTGAACACTTCTATTATCCCATACAACAAGATCTCCATTAGACCATTTGTGTCTATAAATATATTCTTTCTTAGATGCATGTTTATAGAGAATCTCCAATATTCTTTGAGACTCTCTGGAGTCTATATCTTTAATCGATTTAACAAAAGCTTCTGTAACATATAAAGCCTTTTTTCCAGTTTCAGGGTGTTCTCTAAATATTGGATGTTCAACCGTCTTGGCATTATTAGGATCTCCTCCAGACAGCAGCAAAACACCAATATTACTGTGGATAGCTAGTTTTTCAGAAAGCAAAGATTTCAGATCTGTGTCTAATTCATCATACGCAAGGTGCTGACAGGAGAACAAAGTGTCCCCGCCTTTTTCTGGTACCTCCAAAGAATATAAAAGTGTGGCATCTGGTGGACACTCTTCGAAAGTTACATCAGAGTGCCAATGGGCATTGGTATGATATTTTTCTCCTAGATTTTTTATTTCAAGAATCTCAGGATGTCCCTCTATGCCCTTGAAAACTGGATGTACCAATGCTTCGCCCCAAAGTTTAGAGATATTTTTTAAATCTTGTGGGTTTAAATTCTGATTTTTAAAAACGATTACAGAATGATCAAGAAAATAAATTTTAATACGAGCCATATCCTCATTGCTAAGACTTTTAAGATCTATATCTGTTAGCTCAGCTCCTATAGGACCTAATTCTTTAATATCCATATTATTTAAGTCTATGGACTTTTATCTGTCCATATTCATGTCCAGACCCATTATAGTATTCGGCATTTGATCTTTCTAATACAATCCTTACTAGTGAAAGCATTTTTTCACTATTCCCACATATTATAGTCAAAGGCATTTCATCTTGATTTAAATAAACGAAGTTCTCAACTGCTAAATCAACTTCATGATGTCTGAAACCATGTAAATCTAAAATATGACTAGGCATATTTAATGAGAGTTTCGAATAAGTCTTCCGTTTAATGCACCCGTGGCCTCTCCTTTAACAAAGGCTACTTCTCCTGAAACAATTGTGTAGTCATAACCTGAAGCTTTTTGCACTAATCTCCTGCCGCCTGCAGGTAAATCATTAATAATTTCAGGTTCATGTAAAGTTAACCCTTCATAATCAATAATATTAATATCTGCTTTATAACCCTCTTGAATTATTCCTCGATCTTTTATTCCAAGTAAATTTGCTGTTTCTGATGTTTGCATCTTAATAACTGTCTCTAAAGGTAATTTGTCACCTCTATCTCTATCTCTTGACCAGTGCTGAACAAGAGTAGTAGGAAAACTTGCATCACTAATTGCGCCACAATGTGCACCTGCATCACCTAGCCCAGAGATTGTATAAGGATGTTTAAGCATTTTCTCAACAAGACTTAGATCCCCTGTTTGATAGTTAAATAGAGGATGATAAATCAAGGCCTTTCCGTCTTTCTCTAACATGGCATCGTATGCAATCTCTTGGGCCGTCATATTAGAACGTTCGGCTAAAGACAAAAAAGAGTCTTTGGGATCAGGTTCATAATTAGCAGGTTCACCTAATTTGAACATCTTTCTGTAAGAACTAACAATTTCGTCTACTAAGGGATTTATCGAAACGGACTCTTCAGAAAGTAATTTATTCTTAAAATCAAGAGTATTCATAATCTCTACCCTTTTTTCTAATGGATGGTCAGCAATTTCCATATAAGAAGGATGGAATCTAAATGGATTTAGTGTTGCTGTAAGGCCCATCAAAATACCAGTTGCTCTGGGAGGTACTTGACCATACATATCTATGCCTTCTGATTGAGCCTCTTCAATACCATCGAGTAATTGCATCCACCACTCAGGTCTAGCATCCTGTTGTTCTACTGTTATAGATATAGGCCTTCCTGACTCTTGAGACATAGATCTAAAAATATCAAATTCGGAATCAAAATCATAAAAGTCAGATATACCCTGTAAAACTCCTTGGTTAATTTCTCCTAGAGACTTGGCTATCTCTACAAGTTCTTTTTTGTGTGCAGTAATGCTTGGAGTCAAATTACCATTAACATCATTATGTTTTTCTGTTCTAGAAGTGCTGAAACCATAAGCTCCAGCTTGGACTGCTTCTTGAACTATTTGTTTCATTTTCTCTATCTCCTCTTGAGATGCTTCTTCATGATTGATACCCCTTTCTCCCATAACATAAGCCCGAACAGCTCCATGAGGAATTTGTGTCCCAACATCAATGGCAAGGGGTTTTTTTTCTAATGCATCTAGATATTCTGGAAAACTCTCCCATTCCCAATCAATACCTTCATGTAATGCTGTTCCTGGTATATCCTCTACCCCTTCCATTAGACCTATAAGCCAATTTCTTTGATCAGGTTTACATGGTGAGAAACCTACTCCGCAATTACCCATAACTACCGTAGTGACACCATGATAAGTTGAAGGTCTAAGATAAGGGTCCCAAGTAACTTGACCATCATAATGTGTATGTATATCTACAAAACCTGGTGTAACGATTTTTCCTTTAGCATCGATTACCTTTTTACTTTCGCCATTTATATGGCCTACCTCGACTATTTTTTCATTGAGAACTGCCACGTCACCTTCAAAGGGATCGCTTCCGGTTCCGTCATAAATCAAGCCATTTTTAATAATTAAGTCATACATATCAAAAACCTTCAAAAATTATAAACTTCTTTCTGATATAGTATCGCACCTTAAATTTAACTGCATATATATTTATAAAAGCTAATGACAAATTATATTAAAAGATTTTCTATACTCTTTTTTATAGTCTCAAGTGGACTGTTTGCTAATGAAGGTGAAAATCTCAAAGACGACATTGAAAATGAAGAATCTAAAGACAAGGAAGTTTTTATTGAGGAGTTGGTTGAAGATTATGAAGAAATACCTGGGTTTTTTATAACTTATAGAGATCCTAAAACAAATAAAATTTTTCTAAAAATAAATCAAAATCAATTAGGAAAGGAATTTATATATTTTGCCCATGTACTGGATAGTGTTGTAACTACAGGTAATGTAAGAGGTTCTTATACTGATAAAGGAATCTTTAAAATAGAAAAAGATTTTGAAAACTTAAGATTTACTCGAGTATTAACTAATTATGTATTTGATGAAGAAAGCCCTCTTAAAAGATCAAAGGGAGCTAATACTTCTGATTCAACATTTAAAGTTATTCCTATCAAAGGGAAAAATAAAGAGAAAAATAATTTCTTGATTGATATTACAAGCTTACTTCTTTCTGAATCACTTACCCCAATTCTTCCAATTTTTTCGCCTGAAGATTTTTCACCATCCCGTTTTGCTTGGGGACAAGTAAGTCCAACTAAATCAAGGGTTCTGGATGTTCATAACTATGAAGAAAATACTGATTTTGAAGTTGAATATGTTATAGAAAGTGCTCCCTCTTATGAATATGACGGAGAAGATGCCGCAGATCCTAGAAATGTGAGTGTACACATGAGATATAGCTTTATAGATATGCCAAATAATGATTTTGAACCTAGAATTGAAAATCAATCTATAGGATATTTTTCTGACAGAATAACTAATCTTACGTCAAAAGAAATTACACCTTATGAGGATCTCATTTCTAAATGGCATCTGAAGAAACAAGATCCAGAAGCAAAATTTTCTAAACCAGTTAAACCTATAGTTTTTTGGATAGAAAATACTACACCATTAGAACTCAGAGACTATATCAAAGAAGGTGTCTTGGCCTGGAATATTGCTTTTAAAGAAGCTGGATTTATTGATGCGATAGAAGTAAAAATCCAACCTGATGATGCTGAATGGGATGCAGGTGACATCAGATACAACGTTCTGAGATGGACTTCTTCTCCAGATCCACTGTTTGGTGGTTATGGTCCTAGACTGTCCAACCCTAGAACAGGAGAAATACTAGGAGCAGACATAATGCTCGAATGGATATATCTGACAAATCGTATAAATTATGACTCTATTTTTAATGCGGAGAGCTCTCCAGCAAGCTGTCATTCGTCCAACTTAATACAAGATGGAATCATTCTAGCTGAGAATATTCAATTAAACGATCCAAAGATAATAGAACAATCCATCAAACGCCTAGCCCTTCACGAAGTAGGACATACACTTGGCTTGAATCATAACTTTAAAGGAAGCTATCTACATAATAATGAAGATGTTCATAACCCAGATATAACAAGCAAGGTTGGTGTGACAGCATCAGTCATGGAATACCCCGCGATTAATCTAGCTCCCTTGGGGGTTGAACAGGGGGATTATTATGATACGACACCTGGGCCTTATGATATTTGGGCAATTAAATATGGTTATACTCCTAACTTAACAGCCTCTGATCTAGATGAAATTATTGCCGAACAAAATAGACCTGAGCATATGTTTTCTAATGATTCAGAAGATATGAGATCGCCGGGAAGAGGAGTAGACCCGAGGGCAATGATCAATGATTTAACCAATGATCCAATCACTTATGCAGCTCAAAGAATCGAATTAATAAATTACAACCAAGCAAATGTTGTTTCTAAGTTATCAGGAAACGTAAAAACATTTGAAGAGTATAGGCTTGCTCTTTCAATTTTTATGAGGGAATACTCAAGGTCTCTAGAGGTAGTATCAAGACATATAGGTGGGGTCTATGTTGAAAGGTATGACCCAAAAAACCTAAATGATAAAATGCCCTATAGCCCTGCTCCACCTGAGGAGCAAAGAAGAGCTATGGGAATTCTTCATAAACATGCATTTTCAATAGAAGCCTTCCCTGTCAATCCAGACCTTCTCATGAGAGCACAAGTTGAAAGAAGAATGTTTGATCTTTATGGAGAACATGAAGATCCTCAAATTCATAAGACTATTCTAAGCATACAAAACAGGGTCTTAGATCACGTCCTCAGTCCATGGACTTTATATAGAATCTCTGACACTGAATTGTACGGAAATGATTACTCCGTAAACGAAGTAATGAATGACTTAACAAAATCTATATTTACCGGCGACAAGGATAATAAGGTCAGTTCGATAAGAAGAAATCTTCAGACTGCATACGTTAGAAGGTTAATTGATATTCTTGCACAAGATTACTACGATGAATTGGCTACGGCTGCAGCGTATAACTCATTAAGAGAGATACAAAAAATAGTTAGAAGGTCTTCAAGCGATGTATCAACTAAATCCCATCGTAAATTAGTCTCTTGGATAATCGAATCAGGCTTAGATAGGGCTAACTAAGATACTGCCTTGTAAGACCTTATGCTTACTTGGCATCTCTATACATAGTATGCATCGGAGGTCCTTCTCCAAACTGAATTTTTGATACTGCCTCAAATCCATGTCTTTCATACAAAGACATATTTCTAGGGTTGGAGGATTCAAGGTAAGCTGGCTGATGAAGTTCATCTATCTTATCAAGAGAGTTTTTTAATAATAGAGAGCCTAGCCCTAAAGAATGCTTACTAGGATCAACCCCTAAATACTCTAAATACCAAGCATCTTTGGGTTTGTGCTTTTCAAACGCATCAAAGTATTGAAATATATCTTTTTGGGAATAACTTGGAAGATCTTTAAGTGTCTGGCTGATTGCATCAAATTGAACATCAAAATTAGGGGGGAACCAAAGAGCAATACCAGAATTATCATCAGTTCCGAATAATGACTCTGTTGATATTGATTGGCTCGCTGCATTGTTAAACCATATAGATGAATTTTTAAAGAATATTGTTGGGTCAGGCATTAAATACCTTTGAAAAGGGTCACTAGAAAAGGCAAGTAAAAGAACATTTACAGCAATGTTCTGGTTTTCTTTAGTAATTTTTCTTACAGCATTCATTATAAGATTTAATCATAGTAACGAAATTAAGATACTTGCTTTAAGAATTTTAAAATCAAGCTATTGACCTCATCGGGAGCCTCTTGTTGAGTCCAGTGACCTATGCCCTCAAACTCTTCAGCAAATAGAAGTTCTTTATAGTTTGGAGATATTCTGTCGATTAAACTTTGTTCTGAAGGAATAAAAAAGTTTACAGGATCCAAGGTTCCAGTTATAAAAAAAGCAGGCTGCTGAAGAATGGCACCTTCCAATTCAGGTAATTCATGCCAGTCTATATTTTGAGCCCTATATCTATTGAAGGGACCTCTCAAGCCACTTATCTTAAATTGGCTAACAAAATAATCTAAGTCCTCTTTAGAGAACCAACCCGGAAAGTCTTCAAATACTTCCATGCCCTCTAAAAAGCTTGAATTTTTATCTTTTTGAGGAACTAAACCACTCTGGCCTTTTTCAAGGTTTCTTTGCATTCCTCTTCCGTCACTATTTGTATAAGTAATAAATAGAGATCTGTTCAAATCAGATTCAAATTCTTCTTCGGCTACACCTTCTTTCTGAAAATAGAGTTGATAGAAGAATCTGTCTTTATAAATCTCTTTCCATAAATCTAAGGTTGGCATAGGGCCTCGTCCTGTAAATGGAACAGACATTGTTCCTGTTGCGGTTATCCTATCTTCATTCAATGCCGCTGTATTAAGAGCTATAGGCCCTCCCCAATCATGTCCAATAGTAATCGCAGTGTCATAACCAAGGGCATCAATAATTCCAATCACATCATCAGTCATATTCTTCATAGTATAGGCTTCAATTTCATGAGGCTTATCAGACTCTCCATATCCCCGGACATCGTAAGCAACTGCCTTGAATCCTGCTTTTGCCACTGCGGGCAGTTGATGTCTGTAGCTATACCAGCTTTCAGGCCAGCCATGACAGAAAATGACTAATGGTCCTTCGCCCATCATTGCTAGTCTTAAATTAATTCCATTACTTTCTATAAATTTAAATTCTATCTCTTCCATACTTTCCTCTTTTATTAGATTGAAATCACTCTCTCGATCAACCAATACGTGCCTAATCCTCCTATAAAGTAACTTGCAAAGGCAGTTACCTCAATCTTTATTTTATTAGACTTAAGCAAGTAAATTATTAGACCAAAGAAAGGTAGAACCATCAATTGGCCAGCTTCAATTCCTAAATTAAAAAGCAGTAAAGACAAGATTAGATTTTCATTATTTATTCCAATTTCTGTGAGAGCTCCAGCAAACCCCAAACCATGCAAAAGTCCAAAACCGAAAGCTATAAGCCAAGGAGTTGAATCATACTTTTGTTTGTCTCCTACCTCTAAGGCAAGATAAATTATTGTTAAAGCAATAAAAGCTTCTGTTGAGGCTTGAGGAACACTAACAACATCCAATACTGATAGAGCTAGAGTTATGCTGTGAGCTAATGTGAAAGCAGTAATAGTTTTAATTAGGTTTAAAGAACCAGAAACAAGGAAGAGTAGACCAAAAACAAATAACATATGATCTATACCGCTTAATAAATGCTCTATACCAAGCCAAAAATAACTGGTTGGATAAAGACTAACTTCTTCAGGAATATCAAATTTAGGAGTATTAATTGTCGCTAATCCTTCAAAAGTAGTTAGATCTAGAAAAGTTATGCTCACTAATGCATCGGTAAGTCTGGTCAGTCCTTTGAATGCGATTTCCTTGCCTTTTATTGATTCATCGCAATTAATTGAAATATTTGAGACTAAGTATTTACCTTGAATTTCCGGTAAATTTCTTTGTCCTT
This sequence comes from Gammaproteobacteria bacterium, assembly GCA_004214065.1. Taxonomy (GTDB): domain Bacteria; phylum Pseudomonadota; class Gammaproteobacteria; order Magnimaribacterales; family Magnimaribacteraceae; genus Magnimaribacter. The sequence goes on from SGZM01000009.1 coordinate 29,295, forward strand.
CTTCACAATCAGTAAAGCTAACTTCAGCAGGAAGTCCGACAGCATTTGCAGGAAACATCCATAAACCAAAATAAGATCCATCAGCTCCCTCTTCTAGAGATAATCTTGCCGGATTCATTTCATGAGTCTCTGCGAGTAAAGCTAGGCACAGACCTAGAAGAGTAAATATAGATTTAGTCAGATACTTCATTTAAATCTGCCAAGATTTCTATTTGGTATTTATTTCTCAATTCTTTTAAATATTTCTTCGTTGAATTATTTTGTTTCTCAAGAACCACATCATTGATTACAACATTTTTAATATCTTCTAAAGTTGGAGTAAAAGAATTTGCTATAGAGTTCACGTAAACCAGATGAGATCCATATACAGAATTCAAAGGGCCAGACCATTTCTTGGGTGCTAGATTTTGAATGTCTTCTGAAAATCTTTTACCAAAAGATCTCTCAATCTCTGTAATGGTTTTAGAGGAAAAGTTTTTACCTAGTAAGAAAGGTTCACCAAAACTAGTTTCTGAAGAGCCACTTTGTATAAGACTTAAAGCGTTACTAGCCTCATCCCTGTCAGTCTCGCTAGAACTAAAGTAAACATGAGAAAAAGTTATCCTTTTTCCTACAAAATATTTATCTAAATTCTGATTATAAAAATCACTAATCTCTTGTTCTGATGGTAATGTTGAATCTGCTTCTTGTCTTAAGAAACCTATTTTTTGAGCGAGTCTTCTTTTGATAATTATGTCATTTTTATCAAGGCCTAATTTTATTGCTTCTCTGTAAAGTATTTCTTCATCAAGTAATTGCTTAATTATGCCGTCTACTTCTTGTATGGTCGGCTCTCTTCCAACCTGGTTAACCCAAGTACCAATAAGAGAATTAATCTCAGATTCGAATATGGTAATTTTGTCTTCATTCTCATCATTGAATACCAAATCAGCTGTAAGAATTAGAATTCCAAGAATAAAGAATATAAAAAGTCTTTGTTTCATATTTTTTTAAAAAAACTAATAAAATTAATTGTTTATATAGATATATTGAAAATATTTACCAAGTATCTATGTTGGGCCTTTTTTTACCAGATCTAGATTTAGGTGGTAAAGATTTTAGGGTGCTAGATACCCAGTTTCTAGTTTCCGCCGGATCTATCACATCATCAAGCTCAAAGTGAGATGCCATATTTACTGCTCGTCCTCGATGATAACTATCACCAACCATCTTTTCATAAGCTTCTATTCTCTTCTTGGGATCTTTGATTGCTTCAAGTTCTTTTCTGTATCCAAGCTTAACTGCACCCTCTAGTCCCATGCCACCAAATTCTCCCGTGGGCCAAGTAACAGTAAATAAAGGTATTTTAAAACTACCTCCTGCCATAGCTTGCGCTCCTAAACCATACGCCTTTCTAATTACCACGGACATGAGTGGCGTTTCAATATTTGCACCGACAACAAACATTCTGGCTGCATGTCTAATAAGTGCTGATTTTTCACTTTCAGGCCCCACCATAATTCCAGGGCAATCTATTAAAGAAAGTATAGGGATATCAAATGCATCGCAAAGCTGAATGAATCTTGACCCTTTATCAGCTCCAGGTGAATCAATGGCTCCTGAAAGGTGGCCTGGATTATTTGCAACGATCCCAACAGGCTTACCTTCAATTCTAATGAAAGAAGTTATTATTCCAGGTGCCCATTCTTTTCTAATTTCAAGTACAGAATCTATATCGGCTATTCCTTCAATGATATCTCTCATGTCGTAATATCTGAGTCTATTCTCAGGAACAGCAAATCTTAATTTTCTAGCATCAGGTTCTTTCCATTCTTTTATTGGTCCTTGAAAATAAGAAAGATATTTTTTTGCTACCTCAACTGCCTCTTCTTCGTCCTTAACCGCAATATCAACTACACCATTAGGCACCTGAACATCCATTGGTCCAACTTCATCAGGAGTAAAAACCCCTAATCCTCCCCCTTCGATCATAGCCGGTCCACCCACACCAATATTAGAATCTTCAGTAGCGATAATTACATCACAGCAACCTAAGAGAACTGCATTTCCTGCAAAGCATCTTCCAGTTGTTATTCCTATTACTGGGACTAATCCAGATAATTGAGCGAAGTAAGTAAATGCCAGACAATCTAAGCCGGCCACACCTGAAGTATCTGTATCTCCAGGCCTGCCTCCTCCTCCTTCAGCAAATAGAATAGTAGGTAATTCATTTTGTTCAGCTATTTCAAACATTCTATCTTTCTTAGCATGATTCATTTTTCCCTGGGTACCCGCTAAAACCATATAGTCATATGACATTGCCATAACTCTTGAAGCACTTTCAGGAAATAAATGACCATTAACATGACCTAGGCCACAAACCATTCCATCACCTGTAGTATTTTTAATTAAGTCTTCTTCACTTCTTCTTCGCCTTTGAGCAGCCATTACAACAGAACCATATTCAAGAAAACTTCCCTCATCACAAAGATGTTCAATATTTTCTCTTGCAGTTCTGTGGCCTGTTCCATACCTTTTCTTAACAGCCTCAGGACGATTAATATCATGACTAGCTTCCTTTCTGTCCAGTGCTTCTCTTAAATCAGGCCTGATCCAGTCCAGATCAACTTCTTCATCTTCACTAGAGGTTTGTTTTTCAACATCTGCAAGACGAATTAACATTAATGAGTGTCCTTCAAATACTGTATCTAAACTTGTGACTGATATATCTTCCACCACCCCACTGACTTGCGAAGTAATTTCATGTTCCATTTTCATGGCTTCCATAATTCCTAAAGTCTTACCTTCCCAGACATTGTCTCCTACCTTCACATCAAATTTTACGATCATACCTTGCATAGGGGCATTTACACTTTCGTAGCCTTCTTTTAAATCTTGTTGTTGAAGCTCTAAAATATTTTCCGATTGATCGACAAAAGCTCCTCCAGACTTACCATGATCAAGCACTGCCAATGGGTCAAGGTTCTCTATCTTTCCCCTCTTTATCTTCTCTTTAGGAATACTTCTGCTTATATCAGAAAGATCAGAATGTGTTTTTAGGTCTGTTAAGACTTTTATATTATCTTCAAAGAAATTTGTATGGACTTTATTATTTCTAAAATCTTGATTCACTAAAATATTCTTTAGTAAGTCTAAATTAGTTGGAACACCTGTAATTTTAAACTCACAGAGGGATCTATAATTTCTCTTAATGGCTTGTTTAAAGTTATCTTCTGGAGAATAGGTGATTATTTTTGCTATCAATGAATCAAATAAAGGGTTTGTTTCATATCCTGCATAACCGTAACTGTCTGCCCTGACACCTGGGCCGGATGGTAGATCAAATTTTTCAAAAATTCCCCCTCCAGGATTAGCTATGCCCTGAGAATCAATAGTTTCCATATTGACTCTTGATTGAATTGCATACCCTCTAGGTTCAGGAATATTTTTTTGTTCTAACTTTATTTGTCTTAGAGTTTTACCAGAAGCGACTTGAATTTGTGCCTTTACAAGATCTAAAGATAAAACTGATTCAGTAACTGTATGTTCTACTTGCAATCTAGGATTACACTCAATAAATCTAAAATCATTTTTCTCAACATTGACCAAAAACTCTATAGTAGCCAGGCCTTCATATTTAACTGTTTGAGCAAGTACCAATGACGCTTCGATCATCTTAGTTTTTAATTCTGGGTTTAGACTTGGGCTAGGAGCTATTTCTATAAGTTTTTGATATCGTCTTTGGATGGAGCACTCTCTTTCATGTAAATGGCTAACTGCCCCTGTACCATCACCTATGATCTGAAATTCGATATGCCTATAGTTTTTTAGATACTCTTCCAGATACAGGTCAGGAGAATTAAAAGATGCTTTTGCTTCTGAGGCGGCTCTATCAAAAGACTCTCTCAATTCATCTGTCTTAGAGACGACCCTCATACCTCTTCCACCTCCTCCTGAGATAGCCTTGATAACAACTGAAGAATTTTTTCTTAAAGACTTCATGAAGCTTTGAGCTTGTCTTATGGATGTTTTTTCATTTGTTCCTGCAATTACCGGAATATTAAGACTTGAAGCAAGTTCTTTAGCAGAAGTTTTATCACCAAATATTTTTAAGGTCTTTTCATTAGGTCCTATGAATTTAATTTTGGCTCTTTTTACTGAGGAAGCAAAAAGAGCATTTTCGCTTAAAAAGCCATAGCCAGGGTGAATTGCGTCTGCTTTAGACTCTTTTGCTATTCTAACTATTTCTTTTATATCAAGGTAAGCTTGAGCCCCTTTTCCTTCTAATTTGTAGGCTTCATCTACTTTTGAAAGATGAAGAGAATTAGCATCATCTTCAGAATAAATACCAATGGTTCTAAGACCGAGATCACTGCAAGTCCTGGCAATACGAATTGCGATTTCACCTCTATTGGCTATTAAGACTTTCTTCATAAACTGAGTTCTAAAGTTTAGAAACTAGTCTCTACCATAGATCATATTTTTGCATTTCGGCTCTACCAACAACCATGTGATGAACTTCATCAGGACCATCAGCAAACCTTAAATGTCTAATATCAGTGTAAAGTCCTGCTAATGGGGTCCATTGAGATATACCCGCTGCTCCGTGCATCTGAATAGCTTGATCAATAATCTTACAAGCTTTCTCAGGAACCATAGCTTTGATAGCACTAACGTAAACTCTTGCCTCTTTATTTCCAAGAACATCCATCGCTTTAGCTGCTTGAAGTACCGCAAGTCTCATTGCATTGATCTCAATTCTAGCTCTAGAAATTATTTCCAAATTACCACCAAGTTTAGCAATAGGCTTTCCAAAGGCTTCTCTTGTACCGGCTCTTTTTACCATCAGCTCAAGAGCTATTTCAGCTTTACCTATAGTTCTCATACAATGATGAATACGGCCCGGACCTAATCTAACTTGCGATATCTCAAAACCCTTACCTTCGCCTAATAAAATATTTTCTTTAGGTACTCTTACATTATTAAACTTTATATGCATATGACCATGAGGGGCATGATCATGACCAAAGACTTGCATACCCTCTAGTATCTCAACACCAGGAGTATCTTTTGGAACAAGAATTTGTGATTGTTGCTTAGAAGGATGAGCATCAGGACTCGTCTTAACCATTGTTATCATAATCTTGCATCTAGGATCACCAGCGCCTGATATATAAAACTTTTCACCATTGATTACCCATTCATCTCCATCTAGAACAGCACTGGTGCTTATGTTTTTGGCATCAGAGGAAGCTAAATTAGGTTCTGTCATGGCGTAAGCTGATCTAATCTCGCCATTAAGAAGGGGTTCTAGCCATTGTTTCTTCTGCTCTTCAGTTCCTACTCTTTCTAATACTTCCATATTTCCAGTATCTGGAGCTGAGCAGTTCATGCTCTCAGAAGCAAGTGGATATTTACCTATTTCACTTGCTACATATGTGTAGTCAAGATTAGTTAGTCCATCTCCTATATTCCCATCTGGATCAGGCAGGAAGAAGTTCCATAAGCCAAGTTCTCTAGCCTTTTCTTTAGCTCCTTCCATAAGCTCAATTTGCCTAGGATGCCAAGACCATCTATCTTCCTTTTCATTTTGTAAAGCTGAATACTCTTGTTGTATTGGTTTAATGTTTTCTTCACAATGTTTTTTTACTAAATCCATTAATGGCTGAGTTTTCTCAGACATGGATAGTTCAAAAAGTTCAGGATCATTTTGTAGCATGTTATTTCTCCTTTAATAACTAATTAATACGAATACCAAATTGGAGAGGACCAAGCCCTCTCTTGTATTGTTGGTTGTAAATCTTCTCTAGGTTCAGTTCCATTTTTAACTGCGTCCCAAGTTGACCATCTGCAACTAGGATTCTCTAATACTCTAACATAATAGAAAGACTTAACGGACGAGTCAAAAGAATCATCTGTCCAAACTGTCTTTATTTCATTGGCACCCCTATCAGAACTAATAGAACAATCAGAAATATCAACCAAGGCACCATTATCAGGACATCTGTTTGTTGTAGGATCAGGTGCAAGTCCGTCAGAACAAGCTACATCGATGACTTCTTCAAAAGGACGTCCAGTAGTCTTCTCAACCCAACCTTTTATGATCTGGACTCTTTGCAAGGGAGCAGCATTTTTATCTCGCATAGCCCATATTAAAAAAGAGGGTGCTTTGCCTTCAGAAGCCGCTAAATCCTGGCCCATTGGAACGCCTTTTTTATAAGCTTCTTTAACAAGGTCTTCTTTAGAAAGCATAGATTTATCTAAATCGTAACCTCCAAAAAATCTAAGTTTTATT